>DATARY010000186.1:0-23846 GCA_036263935.1 Mycobacterium sp. | reverse complement strand
GTCGGCGATCAGCTTGACGAAGCCGCTCGGGTCGCCGACGCCGTGTGCCTTGGCGTTGGCCGTGAACGGGAACTTGGCGACCTTCACGTCGTAACCCTCGTCGCGGGCCTGCTCCTCGGTGAGCCCGAAACTGGCAACCTGCGGCTGGCAGAACGTCGCGCGCGGCAGCATTCGGTAGTCCCCCAGCGGCAACGTCTCTGCACCGCCGATCGTTTCGGCCGCGACCACCCCCTGCGCCTCGGCCACATGGGCCAGCTGCAGCAGCCCGGTGACGTCACCGATGGCGTAGATGTGGGCCACGTTGGTGCGCATGTAGTCGTCGATGCCGATCGCCTTGCGGTCGGTGACCCGCACGCCGGCCTTGTCCAGCCCATAGCCCTCGATGTTGGGCGCAAACCCGATCGCCTGCAGCACCTTCTCGGCCTTGATCTCCTCGGAATTGCCGTCCTTGCTTACCGTGACCCGGACCGAACCGTCGGCCCCCTCATCAATGATGGACTCCACCTTCGTGCCGGTGAGCACCTTGACGCCGAGCTTTTTGAACTGCTTCTCGATCTCCTTGGATACCTCGGCGTCCTCGTTGGGCAGCGCACGCGGCAGGAACTCGACGATCGTGACGTCGACGCCGTAGTTCTTGAGCACGTAGCCGAACTCCATGCCGATCGCGCCGGCACCGGCGATCACGATCGACGACGGCAGCTCGCGCGACATGATCAGTTCTTCGTAGGTGACGACGTTTTCCGACAGCGAGGTGCCTGGCACCAGTCGGGTGCTGCTGCCGGTGGCGATGATGATGTTGTCGAAGGTGACCGATTCGGAGCCGCCCTCGTTCAGCGCGACATCAAGGGTGTGGTCGTCGGTGAAGGTGCCGTAGCCGTGGATCTCGGTGATCTTGTTCTTCTTCATCAAGAAGTGCACGCCGGCGACCCGGCCCTCGGCGACCTTGCGGCTGCGGTCGAAGGCGATCCCATAGTCGAACGTGGCCTCACCGTTGATGCCGAACTGCTTGGCTTCCCTGGTGAAAATGTGCGCCAGTTCGGCGTTGCGCAGCAGCGCCTTGGATGGGATACAGCCGACATTGAGGCACACCCCGCCCCAGTACTTGGGTTCGACGACTGCGGTGCTCAGCCCGAGCTGGGCGGCGCGAATGGCCGCGACATATCCGCCGGGGCCTGCTCCGAGAACGACGACGTCATAGTGGGTCACCCCGCCACCCTAATAGGGAAGGACGCCCACCAGACAACGGCTAGCCCGTTCGCAGAAGTAGACGCCGTAGAGGACCGCGGCGGCGGCGGTCGATGGCAATGGCGCGGACATCAAAGCGATGGCCAGTGCCGAGATCAGCGGCTTGTTCTGCACCATCGCGGAGAGCAGGCTGCCGACCGTGCCGACGACGAGATAGATCAGCACAACGAACACCGGCAGCGTCTTGTCGACCGACTGATACCACCAGTGGTAGAGGCCCAACCCGATCAGCGCCGCAACGATCCACACTCCGGCCACTACCAGAACGAAGGTCCAGCGTTTGAGGTATTGGTGTGCGCCGGCGACCACAATCGACTGGGCAGGCACGGGCAGCGGCCCGGTGTCGGCTTCGGATTCGGCGGCAAGGGGCTGCAGCGGATCGAGCGCCAACCCGATCTCGCCGGTGTGGAACGTCGGCGTGTAGGGCTCGGTCGGCTCGCCGGCCATCATGTCGCGGTCCACGTCGCTAGACATTGGAGCTCACCTGGATCGCGACCAGCACACCGAACCAGCCGGGCGCGATGGCCAGAACGAACGCGGCGAGGGTGGTCACCCAGCGCCGCCCCGACAGCAGGATCATCAACATCCCGATCGAGCTGGGCACGCCGACGACGAGGGCGATGACGACGTCGGGCCGGATCGTGGCGTTCACCAGCAGAGGCGCGGCGATACCGGCGAGCATCCCGACGGCCACGCCGACCAGCATTGCGCTTGTCAGCAGCCACGTGCGCGGTAGCGGTATCACCTTTCACACGGTACTGCGGCGATCCTCCGGGACGCGGTTACGGACGCGGCGTGCCTCCAGGAACACCACGCGCGTAGTCGGCGCCGGTCACGAGCGGCTGACCAGCCAGCAACTGGTTCTCGGCGTCGGTAAACGCGCGCCCGCGGGACAGAAACCGCATGCCCTCGGGGGCTTCGAGGCTGAACCCGCCGCCTCGCCCTTGTACGACGTCGATCACCAGCTGGGTGTGCTTCCACGCCTCGAACTGCGGGCCAGAGATCCACACCGGTGCACCCTCGATAACCCCGAGCAGCACGTCTCGGTCGCCGACGATGAACTCCCCGTCGGGGTAGCACATCGGCGACGACCCGTCGCAACATCCTCCGGACTGGTGGAACATCAGCGGGCCGTGCCGCGCCCGCAGTTTCAGCAGCAATCCGACGGCGGCTTCGGTGATCAGCACCCGCGCCGGGGCGGCGACGTCCATTAGAAGAACCCTTGGGCCTTCTCTCCGTACGACACAAGCAGGTTCTTGGTCTGCTGGTAGTGGTCAAGCATCATCTTGTGGGTTTCGCGGCCGATGCCGGACTGCTTGTATCCGCCGAACGCGGCGTGCGCCGGGTAGGCGTGAAAACAGTTGGTCCACACCCGGCCCGCCTTGATGTCGCGCCCGGCGCGGTATGCGGTGTTGCCGTCACGGCTCCACACCCCGGCGCCCAGGCCGTAGAGCGTGTCGTTGGCGATGCCGATCGCATCGTCGTAGTCCTTGAACGACGTCACCGCCACCACCGGGCCGAAGATCTCCTCCTGGAAGATGCGCATCTTGTTGTTGCCCTCGAAGATCGTCGGCTGCACGTAGTAGCCACCGTTGAGGTCGCCGCCCAGTTGCGCGCGCTCGCCGCCGGTGACCACCTTCGCGCCTTCGCTCTTGCCAATCTCGATGTACGACAACACCTTTTCCAACTGGTCGTTGGAGGCCTGCGAGCCGATCATCGTCTGGGTGTCTAGCGGGTCGCCCTGGCGCACGGCCTTGGTGCGGATCGCGGCGAGCTCCAGGAACTCGTCATAGATGTCGGCCTGGATCAGACTGCGTGACGGGCAGGTGCATACCTCGCCCTGGTTCAGCGCGAACATCGTGAATCCCTCGAGGGCCTTGTCCTGATAGTCGTCGTTGGCGGCCATCACGTCCGAGAAGAAGATGTTGGGGCTCTTCCCGCCGAGTTCGAGCGTGACCGGGATCAGGTTCTGGCTCGCGTACTGCATGATCAGCCGGCCGGTGGTGGTCTCGCCGGTGAAGGCGATCTTGGCGATGCGGTTGCTCGACGCCAACGGCTTGCCCGCCTCGAAGCCGAACCCGTTGACCACATTGACCACTCCGGCGGGCAGCAGATCCCCGATCAGCGACATCAGATACAGGATCGACGCGGGCGTCTGCTCGGCGGGCTTGAGCACCACCGCGTTGCCCGCGGCCAGCGCGGGCGCTAGCTTCCAGGTGGCCATCAGGATTGGGAAGTTCCACGGAATGATCTGCCCAACAACCCCGAGCGGTTCGTGGAAGTGATACGCGACGGTGTCGTCGTCGATCTGGGACAGCGAGCCCTCCTGCGCACGGATCGCCCCGGCGAAGTACCTGAAGTGATCCACCGCCAACGGCAGATCGGCGTTGAGGGTCTCCCGGATCGGCTTGCCGTTATCCCAGGCCTCGGCCAGCGCGAGCGAATCGAGGTTCTCCGCGATGCGGTCGGCGATCTTGTTGAGAATCAGGGCGCGCTCGGCAGGCGCGGTCTTGCCCCACGCCGGTGCCGCGCCGTGCGCGGCGTCCAGCGCCTTGTCGATGTCGGCCTCGGTCGAGCGTGGCACCTCGCAGAACGACTCCCCGGTCACCGGCGTCGGATTCTCGAAGTACTCACCGCCCGCCGGCGGCACCCACTCGCCACCGATGAAGTTGCCATAGCGAGACTCGTATGACATCAATGCGTCGGCGGCACCCGGACGGGCGTAAACAGTCATCAGTGACTCCCTCTCGAGCGGTGTAACACAGCTCACACTACGCCCGGCCGCCACAATGGATCCCGTGGCTGACGACCCCTATCTGTGGCTTGAGGACATCACCGGCGACAACGCCCTTGACTGGGTGCGTGCGCACAACGAGCCGACGCTCGCCGAGTTCAGCGGTGAAGGGTTCGAGCAGATGCGCACCGAGGCGCTGGAGGTGCTCGACACCGACGCCCGAATTCCGTATGTCCGGCGCCGCGGCGACTACTTGTACAACTTCTGGCGCGACGCGGACAACCCGCGGGGGCTGTGGCAACGCACGACGCTGGAGAGCTATCGCACCGACGAGCCGGACTGGGACGTGATCCTCGATCTCGATGCCCTGGCCGACGCCGAGGACGAGAACTGGGTGTGGGCAGGCGCCAACGTCATCGAACCGGATCACATTCTGGCGTTGATCACCTTGTCGCGCGGTGGCTCGGATGCCGCGGTCGTGCGTGAATTCGACATGCGCACACGTGAATTCGTCGCTGATGGATTCGAACTGCCCGAGGCCAAGACGCAGATCACCTGGGAGGACGAGGACACGGTCCTGCTCGGCACCGACTTCGGCGAGGGATCGCTCACCGAGTCGGGATATCCGCGGCTGGTGAAGCGCTGGCGACGCGGAGAGCCGGTGGCCGCCGAAACCCTGTTCAGCGGGGCCAGCACGGATGTCATCGTGGCGGCCTCGGTGGACCGCACGCCAGGGTTCGAGCGCACGATCCTGAGCCGCGCGGTCGACTTCTACAACGACGAGATCTACGAACTCCGCGACGGAGAGTGGATTCGCATCGACGTGCCCACCGATGCCCGCACATCGATCCACCGGGAGTGGTTGTTGATCCGCCCGCGCAGCGACTGGACTACCGGTGCTACGACCTACCCCGCGGGATCGTTATTGGCGGCCAAGTACGACGAATACCTCACCGGGAACGCCGAACTGAGCGTGGTCTTCGAACCCGATGAGCACACCAGCCTGGAGAACTACGCGTGGACGCGCGACCAGCTGATCCTCGTCACCCTGGTGGACGTCGCAAGTGCCGTCGAGATCGTCACCCCGGGATCGTGGCGGCGCGAACCGATCCCCGGCATTCCGGCCAACACCAACACCGTCGTCGTCGACGTCGACGAGTACGGCGACGAGATCTTCCTGGATTCCAGTGGTTTCGACACTCCGTCCCGACTTCTGTGGGGACATGCCGGCCGGGAACTGGTCGAAATCAAGAGCGCGCCTGCCTTCTTCGACACGACTGACATCGAGGTGTCCCAGCACTTCGTGGCATCGGCCGACGGCACGATGATCCCGTACTTCGTTGTTGGCCATCGCGGTTCGACCGAACCGGGAAAGACGCTGCTGGCCGGATACGGCGGATTCGAGTCGTCCAACACCCCCAGCTACTCCGGCGTGCTTGGCAGACTCTGGCTGACCAGGGGCGGCACCTATGTGCTGGCCAACATCCGCGGCGGTGGTGAATACGGCCCTCGATGGCACACCCAGGCGATGCGCGGGGGCAGGCACCTGGTCCAGGAGGACTTCGCGGCCGTCGCGGCCGACCTGGTAAATCGGGGCATCACGACCGTCGAGCAGCTCGGCGCGCAGGGCGGCAGCAACGGCGGCCTGCTGATGGGCATCATGCTGACCCAGTACCCCGAACTGTTCGGTGCGTTGGTGTGCAGTGTGCCGCTGCTGGATATGCGCCGGTTCCACCTGCTGCTTGCCGGCGCATCATGGGTGGCTGAGTACGGTGACCCAGACAATCCCGACGACTGGGAGTTCATCTCCAAATATTCGCCGTATCAAAATATTTCAGCAGAACGGCGCTACCCGCCGGTGCTGATCACAACGTCGACCCGAGACGATCGGGTACATCCCGGTCACGCCCGCAAGATGACCGCGGCACTGGAAGCGGCCGGCCATCCCGTCCAGTACTACGAGAACATCGAGGGTGGGCACGCCGGCGCCGCCGACAACGCCCAGACCGCGTTCAGGTCCGCGCTGATCTTCGCCTTCCTGCACCGGACGTTGTCGGCACCCCACGCCCTGTGATCATCGGAAGGTCAAGGAAGGTAAGGATTCATGCCGACACAGTTCGAGACGCTGCTCTACCAGACCGAGCCACCCGTCGCCACCATCACACTGAACCGGCCCGAACACCTCAACACGATCGTGCCGCCGATGCCCGACGAGATCGAGGCCGCGATCGGACTCGCCGAACGCGACCCGGCGGTCAAGGTGATCGTGCTGCGCGGCGCGGGTCGGGCGTTCTCCGGCGGCTACGACTTCGGCGGTGGGTTAAGACATTGGGGCGACGCGATGAACACGGACGGCCGCTGGGATCCCGGCAAGGACTTCGCCATGGTCAGTTCCCGCGAAACCGGTCCCACCCAGAAGTTCATGGCGATCTGGCGCGCATCCAAACCCGTCATCGCTCAGGTCCACGGCTGGTGTGTCGGCGGGGCCAGTGACTACGCGCTGTGCGCAGACATCATCATCGCCAGCGACGACGCCGTCATCGGCACCCCTTATGCCCGCATGTGGGGTGCCTACCTCACCGGCATGTGGCTCTACCGGCTCAGCCTGGCCAAGGTGAAGTGGCACTCGCTCACCGGCGAGCCGTTGACGGGCAAGGAGGCTGCAGCAGTCGAGCTCATCAACGAGTCGGTGCCGTTCGAACGGCTCGAGGCCCGCGTCGCCGAGGTCGCGGACAAGCTCGCGAACATCCCACTGTCGCAACTGCAGGCACAGAAGCTGATCGTCAACCAGGCCTACGAGAACATGGGCTTGGCCTCCACCCAGACACTGGGCGGCATCCTCGACGGACTGATGCGCAACACCCCCGAAGCGCTCGAGTTCATCGACACGGCGGCCAACAAGGGGGTGCGGGCCGTGGTCGAACGCCGCGACGGCCCGTGGGGCGATTACAGTCAGGCGCCACCGGACAAGCGCCCCGACCCGTCACATGTCATCGAGCCTTAGTGGTGCCGGGTTTGCTGCACCATTCTGCCCGTGCAAGAGTAGTCTCGTGTCGTCGATCCGGATCTTCATCCTCGGCGCCCTCGACGAGCGTGGCGCGATGCACGGACACCAATTACGTCTGCTTGCCGAGCAGGAGCATGTGGCGTTATGGACGGATATCACGGTCGGCGCCTTGTATGGGGCGATCAAGCGCCTGGCCGCCGAGGAGCTCATCGAGGAGGTCCGGGTAGAGCGTGCCGGGGCCTATCCGCAACGGCAGGTGTGGGCGATCACTGATGCCGGCCGCGAAGCGCTCGGCGGCCTTCGGTTGCACGGATTACGCGAGATCGTGTTAAAGCCCGATCCATTCGACCTCGCAATGACCCGTCTGAATCCCGATCATCTCGATGATCTGCCGACCATCGTTGACGCGCGGATCGCTTCGCTTTCGGCGATGCTCACCGAGTGGGATGCCCATGCCACGGCGATCGATCGCTATCTGAGCGTCAGCGAAAAGGTGGTGATCAAGCACCGGGCCGAGCGGTTACGGGCGGAAATCGTATGGCATCAGGAACTGGCCGCACGGCTGGCAGACATCATCGCCGGTGAGCGCGCCAGGAGGCCCACCCCGTGACCACCGCCATCCAGACCTCGACCCCGCGCGTCGCGCGCCGCAGCTGGTTCGCGCTCGCAGTGCTGCTGGTCGGGGCGTTCATGGCCCTGCTGGACACCACCATCGTCAATGTCGCCATTCCCACCATTCGCACCAGCATCGGCGCGTCGAACACCACGCTGTCATGGATCATCTCCGGCTACGCACTGGCGTTCGGGCTGGCCCTTATTCCGGCCGGGCGCGTCGGCGATCGAATCGGCCACAAGTGGGTGTTCATCGCCGGCCTGTCGCTGTTCACCGTCGCCAGCCTGGGCTGCGGGCTGGCCCACGATGACGGCCAGCTCATCGCCGCGCGAGCAGTCCAAGGACTAGGCGGCGGAATGTTCTTCACACCGATCACCGCATTGATCCAGCTCATGTTCTCCGACCGGCAGCGGACCCGGGCGTTTGCGATCATGGGAGCAACCATCGGCGTCTCAACCGCGCTCGGGCCGCTGGCTGGCGGCTTGATCATTGAGGCTTTCGGCTCAAACCTTGGCTGGCGCCTCGTGTTCGGCGTGAACATCCCCATCGGAATGCTCGCCGTGACTGCCGCCTTCCTGTTGCTTCCGGACGCCGCCGGGGACACCGATACCGCGGCCGACTGGCTGGGACTTGTCCTGCTCTCAGCCGGCCTCGTCGCGGTGCTGATCCCTCTGATCGAAGGCCAGCAGCAGGGCTGGCCGTGGTGGACCTACGCAACGATGACCGGCGGTGTCGGGCTGCTCGCGCTGTTCGGGCTCTGGGAACGCCGCATAGAGAACACCCACGGCTACCCGCTGGTCCCGCCGCGGTTGTTCACCCATCCCTCATTTACCGGCGGCGTGCTGCTCGCGCTGGTCTACTTCGCGGCGTTCACTAGCATCTTCTTCACCATCGCGCTGTTGTGGCAGGCAGGTCTGGGCCGCAGCGCTTTGCAATCCGGGCTTGTCGTGGTGCCGTTCGCGATCGGCCTCGTCATCGGCGCCGCCCAAAGCGACAAACTCGCCCTGCGCTTCGGCCGCGGCGTGCTCATCGCAGGACTTGGCCTGGTCGCCGTCGGCATCACCGCGCTATGGCTCGTCCTTCTGCGTGTGCCAGAAACCGACTACAACGGATGGCAACTGCTCGGCCCACTCCTCGCCGCTGGCGTCGGAAGCGGGCTGTTCATTGCACCCAACGTCGATTTCATCGTTGCGACCGTCGACCGGGCCGACGCCGGCGCGGCCAGCGGGGTGATCGGCACCGTGCAGCGCGTCGGCAGCGCAATCGGCATCGCCGTTATCGGCACCGCTCTATTCGGCACCCTGCATTTCAGCGTTCACGGCCCGAACGCGACAGCCATCGCGTTCGGCCATAGCGCCACCATCGCGATGGCGATCAGCGCCGCGCTAAGCGTCGCCGCGTTCGCCCTGGTCTTTACGCTTCCCAGTCGCAAGCGAGATTGACTGCTTAGTCCTTGCGCCGCAATCCCCCGAGCATCGACAGGACCGCGCCCGCCACCACCAGCACACCGCCCGCCGCGAGCGTCAGGTTCAGCCACAGGTGCAGGCCGCCAACGCCGTGGTTTATCAACGCTTCGGCGACATCGCGGACATTACCGTTGACGCGGTTTAAGACGGCGTTCATGTGGCGGCGTGCCACCTCCAGCCCGGCCCAACCGGCGGCGCCGACGAGTAGGGCTGAAACACCCAGCGCCGCAAGCGCTTTGCCACGTGAGCGCGCCGCCGCCAACATGAGCAGTGCGCATACGCCGGTGAGGATGGCAGCGCCGACACTGACCCAGGGACCCCATGTCGACAACGGCCGCAGTTGTCCCGGCCGCAATCCCTCTGACAGCTTCAGCGGGACGACCAACGAGTCCGGTAGCTCGACGTTGAAGGTGGCAAGCAGGTTCTTGAAGTCCGGGTCGGAGAGCATCGGCGTCAGGTCGACCACCACAGGACTGTTCGAATCCTGCCCTTGTTGCATCGCGTCGGTGAACAACCACCGATGTGCGTTCTGGTTGATGAGCGCGAACTGACCGGGGAACGACGGGCCCTTGACGTACGCCTCCAAGAAGGGATGCACCGATGTCGGTCTGACGTCGGATCCCGCCGCGGCGAGCTTGTTAGACACAGGCTCCGTCAGCTCATTGACCATCGCCTCTTGGAGCCCGGGATCATGGGCCGCCGACGCAGCAAACGCGGAGTAGCCCCGCTCGTCGACGAAATTCTTCTGCGCCCACATCGCCGGGACCGCCACCGCGAGCGCGATCGTCGTGAGGATCCACAGGAACACGGTGGCGACCAGCCGCACGCGCGTCCTCCCTTGCCAGGACGCGCGGCCCGCTCAGTCGGCCAGTGCGCGTCCGACGATGAGGGGGTCCGGCCTCCCGACCACCTCATGGTCCTTGTTGTCGTAGTCGAACTTGCTTAGCACATATCGCATCGCGTTGACGCGCGCACGCTTCTTGTCGTTGCTCTTGACCACCGTCCACGGCGCCATCTCGGTGTCCGTCCACGCGAACATGTCTTCCTTGGCCGCCGTGTAGGAGTCCCACTTGTCCAGCGATGCGAGGTCCGTCGGCGACAGTTTCCACTGCCGAACGGGGTCAACCTGGCGGATGGTGAACCGGGTGCGTTGTTCGGACGGCGACACCGAGAACCACAGCTTGGTCAGGCTGATGCCGTCGTTGACCAGCATCTGCTCGAAGAGAGGTACCTGGCGGATGAACTCGGCGTGCTGCTTGGGTGTGCAGAATCCCATCACCCGCTCCACGCCAGCGCGGTTGTACCAGGACCGGTCGAACAGCACGATCTCGCCGTGGGCGGGCAGGTGGTGGACGTAGCGCTGGAAGTACCACTGGGTGCGCTCGCGGTCGGTCGGCTTCTCCAGCGCAACCACTCGGGCGCCCCGCGGGTTCAGGTGCTCCATGAACCTCTTGATCGTGCCGCCCTTGCCCGCCGCATCGCGGCCCTCGAACACGATGACGTGCCGGTGGCCGTTGGCCTGGCTCCACTTCTGCAGCTTGAGCAGTTCGATCTGCAGCAGCCGCTTCTGTGCCTCGTACTCGTCGCGCGACATGCGCTCGTCGTACGGGTAGTTCTCCCGCCATGTGTCGACAGGAAGACCGTCGGCGCGAAGCAGGACGGGGTCGTCGTCGTCGTCGTCGTGCACGCGGTAGCCGTGTGAGTCCACAGTCACCAGCAAAAAATATCGACGCGCGCGTACGTCCAGGTGACGCGCGGGTGAACGGCCGGTGCTACTTCGCTGCTCGGCGCGGTGTGACAAGCGCCAGCTTCGTCATGAGCTTGTTCATCCGCTTGAGCGCCTTGGGCGAATTGTTGTAGTAGTTCCCGCCTGCGCCGACATTGGTGCGGGGCGCCACCACCGCTTCTTGGCGGCAGTACTTGCGCATGCCCTCGGCCCCACCAAACCGGGCGCCCATACCTGACGTCTTCCAACCGCCCATCGGGGCCGTCGTGCACATCAGATTGGAGATCACGTCGTTGATGTTGACCGCCCCGCAATCCAGCTGCACCGCAACTGCTTTCGCGCGTTCGACGTCCTTGGAGAACACCGACGCGCTCAGGCCGTACGGGCTGTCGTTGGCCAGCCGGATCGCCTCCTCGACGCGGGCCACCTTCATGATCGGCAGCGTCGGGCCAAACGTCTCCTCCGTCATGCAGGCCATCGAATGGTCCACGTCAACCAACACCGTTGGCGGGTAGAAACTGCCCGGGCCGCCCTTGGGCTCGCCGCCGGTCAGCACCTTCGCGCCCTTGGCCTTCGCATCGGCGACATGGCGCTCGGTTACCGCAACCTGGGTGTCGTCGATCATCGAGCCGAAGTCGTTGCCCTCGCCCGCGCCCATCTTCAGGTTCTGCACGTCGCGCACCACGGCCGCCACGAACTGCTCGTAGATGGGCTCGAGCACGTACACGCGTTCGACCGAGACGCACGTCTGGCCGGCGTTGAACATCGCACCCCACACGGCGGCGTGCGCGGCAAAGTCGATGTCGGCGTCGTCCAACACGATCATCGGGTCCTTGCCGCCGAGCTCCAGGCTCACCGGGGTCAGCCGGCGGGCGGCGCGCTCCATCACCTTGGCTCCGGTCGCGCAGGAGCCGGTGAATTGGATGAAGTCGGAGTTATCGATAACGGCCTCGGACACCTCGCGGGCGCCCTGGGCCAGTGCCAGCACCTCGGGTGCTCCGGAGTCCAGCCAGCCCCGCATAAGCAGCTCGGCAGTCAGCGGCGTGCGCTCGGACGGCTTGAGCAGCACCGCGCAGCCGGCGGCCAGTGCGCCGATCGCGTCCATCAGCGCGTTGGCGACCGGGTAGTTCCACGGCGCGATGATCCCGACCACCGCGCGCGGCCGGTAGTGCACCTCGACCTTCTTGATGGCCAGGAACGGCAGCGACGCCGGACGGGGCTCGGGCGCGAGCGCCTTCTCCATCGTCTTGATGTAGTACGAGGCGATCATGATCAGCAGCGGGACCTCTTGCGCGGCGTCGGTGGCCGACTTACCGGTCTCCTTGATCAGCAGCGATTCGATCTCGTCGCGGTGCTCGCCCAGCCACACCGCGTAGCGGGCCAGCACCTTGGCGCGGCCTTTGGCTCCGCGGGCCTCCCACTCCCGCTGCGCCTCCCTGAGCCCGGCCGCCATCCGCGGCACGTCGCCAGGGTCGGTCCAGCGAATCGTGCCTGCAATCGCGCCGGTCGCGGGGTTCTTGATGGTGCTGGTACCGGTAAATGCATCGGGCAGGTCGACTTCGGGTGTCGCGGTCATAGGCCCATGCTAACCACACGTCTGTGACGCAGATCGCACCGGGGTTGACACCTGTCAAGTCCGGTGGGGTGCATGTCCCAATGCGAGGGATGCGACGCACACGATCGCGGTGCCGAGCAGCAGCGCGCCGACGGTGTCGGTGAAGTTGTGGACCGTGACTGCCGCCCCGATCGCGCCGAGCGCACAGACCGCGACGGCGAGCAGCACCGACCAAACCGCGCCGCCCGCGACGAGGACCACAAAACCCATCACGACCACCGTCGCCGCCGTATGACCGCTCGGGTACGACAGGCTTCCTAGAAACTGACGGTCGAAAAGTGGCTTGGCCACTTCGACACATGCGACCGCGAAGACGGGCGACACCACCGCCAGCACCGCCATTCGCTGCTGCCTCCGATAGAGGGCAACGGCCACGACGGCGGCAACCACCACCCCGAGGAACCACGGGTCGGTGAAGTACCACAGAAACCGCGCCGGGGTGTGCAAGTACCGGTGAAACCAACGGTCGACCGGTGTTGAGCCCTTGCGTACCGCCAAGCCCAGCACAAACATCCCTGCCAAACCGATCGGCGGCCACAGCCGAATCGCCCACGCGGTCAACCGGCGATGCCCCTCACATAGGCCGCCTGGCCCAGGTGCTGGGCGCAGTCATCAATGATGCTGACCAACCGCGCACTCGCCGTCACCGGCGGGTGCCATCGTCGATCGACGATGCGGCTCAACTCATCTGGCGTCACCGACGCAATGTACTCCAGCGTCAACTTGTGCACGGCGTGGTAATAGCCGGCCAGCAGGTCGGCGGGTGCGCGCACCCGGCCCGACTGCTCGGCATTGTGCCCGTAGCCGGTGTCGTTGCGCGGCAGGTCGAGGGCGAACCGGTCCACCCAGCCGTCGCGGGTCCACACATCCTCGATCTCGGCGATCGCGCACAGCTGGGCGTCCTGGACGCGCGCGCTGTGCCAGATCAACCAGGCGATGCTGTTGGCGGCGGCGGTCGGACGGAAGAACGCGACCTCGTCTGTCAGCCCGTCGGTCAGGTCCTCGACATGCTCGATGAGTCGGGTGAACGAGTCGCGCAACAATTCGCGGACCGCCGCCGCGGAGTGATCCGACATATCACGAACCTACGTCGATGAACGCGGTCAGCGCGACAGCGTGACCGCGCGCTCCGGGCAGTTCTGCTCACCGATGGCGGCATGCTCCTCCAGTTCGCCGGAGATCTCATCGACGATCACGATCGAATGCCCGAGCTCGTCGGCGTCGAAGACGTCGGGCGCCAACGTGTAGCAGCGCCCGTGCCCGGTGCAGAGGTCGGGGTCGACCGAGACGCGGCTCATGGCGAAGCCACCGCGAACTTCAGCGGCAGCGACTCCACTGAGCGCAGTGCGCTGGTGTACTTGAGTTGAACGCCGGACGGAATCTCGTAATCCGGTATGCGACGGTGGAATTCGCGCAGCGCCACCCGCAGTTCCAGGCGGGCCAGATGGGATCCAAGGCAGCGGTGCGGACCACCGCCGAACGCGCGGTGGCGGTTGGGGTTGCGGGTGAAATCGACGACGTCCGGATCGTCGAACTCGGCCGGGTCGGTGTTGGCAGCCCCCAGCAGCGGGCTGATCCGTTCGCCCTTGCCGATCGGGCAGCCCGCTACCTCGACGTCCTGCATCGCGACGCGAGCGACCCCGGGCACCGGCGTCTCCCAGCGCAGCATCTCTTCGATCGCGCCTGGCAGGATCTCGGGCTGCTCGACCAGAAGCCGGCGCTGGTCGGGGTGCTTCGCCAAATAGACGAAGAAGCAGTCCAACGAATCCGTGACGGTGTCCAACCCCGCGATAAGGAACAGGAAGCAGATGTCGAGCAGTTCCTCGCGAGACAGCGGCTCACCCGCAACGACCGCCGCGATCAGCGCGGACAGGACGTCGTCGCGAGGGTTGGCGATGTGGTCGTCGATGGCTCGCTCGAAGTACTGGTAGATCTGGCGTGCCGCGGGCGCGGCTGCCTTCCGATGTTCGTCGGGCCCCACGACGCCCTCCGGGCGAATCACGGCGTCCTTCCAGGCCAGGAACTTGTCCAAGTCGTCCAGCGGCAGGCCCAGCAGCTGCAGAAACACCGTGCACGGCAGCGGGACTGCGAACTCGGCGTGGAAGTCGCACTCGCCGCGGCCGGCGAAGCCGTCGATCATCTCGTTCACCAACGCGGTGACGGCCGGTTCGCGGCCTGCCATCTCCCGTGGCGTGAAGAGCGGGTCCAGGATGCGGCGGTACTTGGCGTGCTCGGGCGGGTCGACCTGTAGCGGGATCAGCGGCCGCACGTTGCCCAGGTCAACGGCGTCCATGTTGGACGAGAACAGGTCGGTGCGCTTGAGCGCCATCTCGATGTCGGCGAGGCGGCTGAGCACCACGGGTCCCTGCGGCCCGGGCCGGAACACCGGAGACGACTCGCGCAGCATTTTGTACATCGGCTGGGGCTCCTCGAGCCCCACCGCTGACTGGTCGACGTAGCCTTCGGTGTCTGTCATATCAACAGCGTGGCACCGGCGTTGTCGCCGATCAATGCGTCATCCTGGCATGTTGGCCCGTCACAGTCGTAGATTCTTTAGATGAGCTACGACCTGATCATCCGCAACGGCACCATTGTTGACGGCCTCGGCGGCGAACCCTTCGTCGGCGACGTCGCGGTCTCCGACGGGGTGATCGCGGCCATCGGGTCGGTCGATGGAGAGGCTGCCAGCGAGATCGACGCGACGGGGCTGCTCGTCACCCCCGGATTCGTCGACCTGCACACGCACTACGACGGGCAGGCCATCTGGTCGGATCGCATGACGCCGTCGTCGGCGCACGGCGTGACGACCGCGGTCATGGGCAACTGCGGCGTCGGCTTCGCGCCATGCCGCGCCGAGGACCACGACGTCCTCGTCGACGTGATGGCCGGCGTCGAGGACATTCCCGGCGTCGTGATGGTCGACGGCCTGCCATGGGATTGGGAGACGTTCCCCGAATACCTGGATGCGTTGGAGTCGCGGCAGCGAGACATCGATGTCGCCGCGTACCTGCCGCACTCGCCGCTGCGGGTGTACGTGATGGGGCGGCGCGGCGCCGACCGCGAACCCGCGACGGCCGAGGACCTCAAGCGGATGCGGGCGCTGGCCAAGCAGGCGATCGAAATCGGCGCGATCGGCTTCGCGTCGTCACGGTTCTCGTTCCACAAGACCGGCGGCGGCGACCTGATCCCCACCTACGGCGCGGCGCAGGACGAGATCGGTGCCATCGCTCATGGCGTCGCGGACGGCGGCGGCGGGCTGATTCAGTTCGTCCCCGATATTCCCGCGGGCGGTTACGAGTCCGTGCTGCGGCAGGTTTTCGAGGCGGCGGCCGACGCCAAACTGCCCGTCACGTTCAGCCTTGCGACGGGTAATTCCGGCGACCCGATCTGGCCGGACGCGATCACGCTCATCGAGAAGTACAACTCGGCGGGCGGGGATATCACTGCGCAGATGTTCCCCCGGCCGATCGGTTTGGTCATCGGGCTTGAGCTGACCGGCAACCCGTTCGTGTTCTATCCGAGCTACCAACAGATCGCCGACCTGCCGTTGGCGGCACGCGTGGCAGAGATGCGCAGGCCCGAGGTGCGGGCCCGCATACTCGCCGACAAGCCCGCCGATGGCGGCCATCCGCTGCTGTATCTGGCACAGGCGTGGAACTGGATCTTCCCGCTGAGCGACAATCCCGACTACGAGCCGGCCGCGTCGACGTCGATCGCCGCGCGCGCGGCGGCCCGCGGCGTCAGCCCCATGGAGGAGGCCTACGACCGGCTGCTAGACGACGACGGTCACGCGATGCTGCTCGTGGCGATGGGCAACTACGAGAACAACTCGCTCGACACCGTCGGCGAGCTGTTGCGCCGCGACGATATCGTGCTGGGCCTTGGCGACGGCGGTGCGCACTACGGAATGATTTGTGATGCAAGCTTTCCGACGTTCCTGCTGGCGCACTGGGCCCGCGACCGCGCGAAGGGGCGGATGCGTGTCGCCGACGTGATCCGCGAGCTGACATCGGTGCCCGCACGGGTCGCCGGCTTCGCCGACCGCGGCCGAATTGCGGTGGGCTATAAGGCCGATCTGAACGTGATCGACCACGCGGCACTGCGGCTGCACAAGCCCGTCATCACCCATGATCTGCCCGCGGGCGGGCGTCGCCTTGACCAGACCGCCGACGGCTACGTCGCGACGATCGTGTCGGGTCAGATCATCGCGAAGAACGGCGCGCCGACGGCCGCGCGTCCGGGCAAGCTGGTCCGCGGCAGGCAGCCGGCGCCGGCTTACTAGGCCCAAATGTCTGCGATGGCAGGCGTATTCGCGGCGGAGCCCGTCTTCGGCAGCCCGTACATCTGCTCCACGGTGGACAGCACGTTGTAGTGGCTGATGACCTCGTTGTACTGCCCGGGTTTCACGTTGGCGCCGTAGATCATTGTCGGGATCTGATTGGTGGGGCCGTTGTCGTCCTCGTCCCAGGTGACGATCAGCAGGCTGTTGTTGGCGACGGCCCAGCTGGCATAGCGGGTGAGGTTGGTCGTCAGCCAGGTATCGGCCTGTTCGATTGTGCCGTCGTGCATGTCGTTGTCGAGATTGGGGATGACGAACGAAACGGTCGGCAGGCTCGCGTAGTCGCTGCGGGCGTTGAAAGCGCTGAAGGGCAGCGAGGTTTCGGGGGGAACGTTGGTGAAGTTGGCCCACGGCGCATGCTTGCGCGCGTACTTGCCTGCGCTGCACGCGGGCGAGCCGACCGCGGGCAGGTCTTCGGAGAAGCCCGCGAATGTGTCGCCTGCAGCGAGCAGTTCCGACGCGAGATTCGGTGCGGCGCCGGCGTTGAAGGGGCACGCGTCGGACGTCAGGCCCAACGTGCCGCCTGAGAACAGGGCTAGATAGTTGGGCTCGCTAGGGTGGGTCTCGGCGTAGGACTGGGTCATCAGCGCGCCGGTGGCAGCGAGCTGGTTCATGAACGGCGCGGACTTGTTACCAATCACGTTCGCGCTGGAATGGTTTTCCTCGACGGCGATCACGATGTGCGCGGGCGTGGGGATCGACGGCGCGGCGGATGCGACGGGAAGCGGCACGGACAAGGCGGTCGCGACGGCCATAGCCAGGAGCGTGGGCTTCATGACCGCAGTGTATGGGCCGTGTCGGTTTTATCGCCGAGCGCACTATCCTCGCGTCATGAGCGTGAAAGTGGATCTCGACCAGCTGGCCGGCGCGTTGACCGATTTCGCGTTCGCCTATCTCGTGACGGTCGACGACAGTTACCACGCGCATACGGTGGCGGTCGAGCCGGTGCTGGTCGACGGCATCCTCGACGTCGGCCCCGTCGGCGGGGGTACGCGGGAGAACCTCGCCCAGCACGACGGTGTCACGCTCGTCTGGCCGCCGCGCGTACCCGGCGGCTACTCACTGATCGTTGACGGCCGAGGGCAGCCCATCGCCGACGACGCGCGGCTGCGGATCGCGCCACACCGCGCGGTTTTGCACCGCAGGGCGGCGCCGGACTCCCCCGCGACGGCGACCGGTTGCCTGCACGACTGCGTGCCGCTCGAAGGCTAGGTTTTGTCGCCGAGTGCGTAGAAAAACCCGGCCCACATCGTGGACCGGGCTTTCCCGTAGAGCTTCGGACTTAGAAGTCCATGCCGCCCATGCCACCGGTCGGGTCGCCCGCGGGTGCGGCCGCCTTCTCCGGCTTGTCGGCGACGACCGCCTCGGTGGTCAGGAACAGCGCCGCGATGGACGCCGCGTTCTGCAGCGCCGAGCGCGTGACCTTCACCGGGTCGGCGACGCCGGCCTTCAGCAGATCCTCGTACTCGCCGGTGGCCGCGTTCAGGCCGGTACCGGCAGCGGCGTTGCGGACCTTCTCGGCGACAACGCCGTGCTCAAGGCCCGAGTTGAAGGCGATCTGCTTCAGCGGGGCCTCCAGCGCCACCCGGACGATGTTCGCGCCGGTGGCCTCGTCACCGGACAGCTTCAGATCGTCCAGCGCCGGTGCGGACTGCAGCAGGGCTACGCCGCCGCCGGCGACGATGCCCTCCTCCACCGCCGCCTTGGCGTTGCGGACGGCGTCCTCGATGCGGTGCTTGCGCTCCTTGAGCTCCACCTCGGTGGCAGCGCCGGCCTTGATCACCGCAACACCGCCGGCCAGCTTGGCCAGGCGCTCCTGCAGCTTCTCGCGGTCGTAGTCGGAGTCGCTGTTCTCGATCTCGCTACGGATCTGGGCAACGCGGCCTGCGATGGCCTCGCTGTCACCGGCACCCTCGACGATGGTGGTCTCGTCCTTGGTGACGACGACCTTGCGGGCGCGGCCCAGCAGCGAGACGTCGGCGTTCTCGAGCGAGAGGCCGACCTCTTCGCTGATGACCTGGCCACCGGTGAGGATGGCCATGTCCTGCAGCATCGCCTTGCGGCGGTCACCGAAGCCCGGGGCCTTGACGGCCACGGACTTGAAGGTGCCGCGGATCTTGTTGACAACCAGGGTGGACAGCGCCTCGCCCTCGACGTCCTCGGCGATGATCAGCAGCGGCTTGCCGGACTGGATGACCTTCTCCAGCAGCGGCAGCAGATCCTTGACGGTCGACACCTTCGACGACACCAGCAGGATGTACGGATCCTCGAGGACCGCTTCCTGGCGCTCGGCGTCGGTGACGAAGTAACCCGAGATGTAGCCCTTGTCGAAGCGCATGCCCTCGGTCAGCTCGAGCTGCAGGCCGAAGGTGTTGGACTCCTCGACGGTGATGACGCCCTCGTTGCCGACCTTGTCCATGGCCTCGGCGATCAGCTCGCCGATCTGGATGTCGCCGGCCGAGATGGCGGCGGTGGCAGCGATCTGCTCCTTGGTCTCGACCTCCTTGGCCGACTTGAGCAGCGTCTCGGTGATCTTCTCCACGGCCTTCTCGATGCCACGCTTCAGGCCGAGCGGATTGGCGCCCGCCGCGACGTTGCGCAGGCCTTCGCGAACGAGTGCCTGGGCCAGCACGGTGGCGGTGGTGGTGCCGTCGCCGGCGACGTCGTCGGTCTTCTTGGCGACTTCCTTGACCAGCTCGGCGCCGATCTTCTCGTAGGGGTCCTCCAGCTCGATCTCCTTGGCGATGGACACACCATCGTTGGTGATCGTGGGGGCGCCCCACTTCTTCTCCAGGACGACGTTGCGGCCCTTGGGACCCAACGTCACCCTTACCGCGTCGGCGAGGCTGTTCAGGCCCCGCTCGAGGCCGCGACGGGCCTCTTCGTCATACGCAATTGTCTTGGCCATTGCGAAGTGTTCCTCCGGATAGGGGATGGCACGTCTGTGGTCGGGCGCAGTGCCCGCGACGGACGGCTGTGGGTGTGCTCCGCGCGTGCGGCCCCTTGCCTCACCGTCCCGACCTAGCACTCACTGGTCGCGAGTGCCAATTGCATTCTTAGCACTCGACCAGGGCGAGTGCAAGGTCGGTCACACCTCCCGCTAACCGGCCGCCACAGCCGATTCCCAGCTGGACGGGTCACCCTGATGCGGTGACGGTTCCTGGCCTGGGTCTGCTGTCGTTGTCGGGATTCGAGAACCCGGCGTGGCTGGTGCTGTTGGTGGCGCCCGCAGCGGTGCTGGCGGTGTACGTGGTGGCCAATGAGCGCCGGCGCCAGCGGATGCACCGCTTCGCCGATCCGGCCGCGACCGCCTCGATCACGCGGTCGAGAGCGTCGAGGTGGCGGCATCTCCCGATGGCGGTGCTGCTGCTGGCGCTGATACCGCTTACCATCGCGCTGGCCCAGCCGAGCCACGACGTGCGCGTGCCGCGCAACCGCGCCGTGATCATGCTCGTCATCGATGTGTCCCCGTCGATGTCGGCGACCGATGTCCCGCCGACCCGGCTGGTCGCCGCCCAGCACGCCGCCCAGCAATTCGCCCGGCAGGCAACCCCGGGCGTGAATCTCGGCCTCATCGCCTTCGCGGGAACCGCCAACGTGCTCGTCGCGCCCAGCCCGGATCATGACCTCACCATCGCGGCCCTTGACAAGTTGCAGACCGCCGACATCACCGCCACCGGTCAGGCCATTTTCGCTGCGCTGCAATCCATTCAAACGGTCAATGCCGTGCTGAAGGGACCCGCCGACAAACCACCGCCCGCGCGGATCGTGCTGCTTTCCGACGGCAAGGAGACCAAGCCCGACAATCCGAACAACCCGCAAGGTGCCTACACCGCCGCGCGCGCCGCCAGGGAGCAGGGGGTTCCGATCTCCACGATCGCGTTCGGCACCCCGAACGGCCATGTGGCGATGAGGAACGAAACGGTGCCGGTGCCCGTCGACGACGAGATGATGAAGACCATCGCGCGGTTGTCGGGGGGCCAGACCTCGACCGCCGGAAACGTCGACGAGCTGAACAAGGACTTCAGCGCGGTCGAAGACCAACTGGGTTACCAGGTCGAACGCGGACCCGCCAGTGCCGGATGGTTACGGGTCGCAGCCATTCTGGGCGCCGTCGGCGCACTGCTGGGTCTCTTGATCAATCGCCGGCTGCCCGCCTGACCGCTCAGTCCGGCAACCGCCTATTGAGCAGGGCGGCGGCCAGCAGAGCGGCGATGAGAAGCACCGCTCCCAGCCGGATCCATGCGGCGCTCGCGTCGCCGCGAACCGTTTCGTAGCCGATGATGCTCTGCAGGGTGGCATACACGCTGTTGAGCTGATCGAGGTTGGCCGCATGGAATGCCTGCCCGCCGGAGATCTCGCTGATCTTCTGCAGCGTGGAATCATCGACCGGCACCGGAATGTCTTGACCGTTGAGCGCGACGGTTCCATCGGGTGTGCCGAACGAGATCGTTGACACTCCGACGCCCTGTTCCTTGGCGGCACGCGCGGCGGTGAACCCGCCGCGCGGCGCATCCGGATCCGCCGGCACCGTTTCCTTTCCGTCGGACTCCAGCACGATGCGCGCCGGGGGTGGCCCGTCACCGCCTCCGAGCACACCAACCGTGGCCGCTATCGCCTGCAGTGCGGTGAAGATCCCCTCACCGGTCGCGGTGCGTTCGGCTGCCTTGAGCGTGTCGATCGAAGCCTTGACTGCGTCGCGGTCAGTGGTTGGCGACATCAAAAGTGTTGCGGTGCCTGCGAATTCGACTAACCCAAGGTTGATTCCCGGAGTCAGTTCGTCGGCGAACCGCTTCCCCGCTTCCTTGGCCGCCGCCAACCGGTTCGGCGCCACGTCGGTCGCCACCATCGACTCCGAGACATCGATGACCAGCATCACCACCGCGCGGTTGCGGGGTACCCGCACGTCGTGGGTCGGGCCCGCCATCGCGGTGGTCAGCAGCGCCAGCGACGCCACAAGCAGTGCCGCGGGAACGTGACGCCACCGGCGCTGCGGCGGCGGGCTGACGGCTTGAAGCAACTCGAGATTGGCGAAGCGCAGCACGCGTCGCCGACGCGCGCGCTGCGCCACGACGTACATCGCCAGCATGGCGACGACCACGACCAAGAACAGGAAGAACCATCCATTGGCGAACCCCGACACCGACAAGGTGCCCAGCAGCGGCACCGTCATGTCCGACGCATCCGGTCACGCAGTTGCGGATCGTTCTCCCACCACAGGCCCGACGGTGGTTCGGAATCCGTCGCAGTGTCACGTTCCGCGCGGTCGAGTTCGGCGTCGACCGCGGCCGCGCGGCTTTTCTCGTCCGCGGAGAAGAACCGCATCAGCACCACGATGAACCCGATCCCGAGAACGTCACCGAGGAGCCAAAGCACACCGGCGCCGATCGATTGATCGACCCGCAGACTCGGTCCCCAGTGCCGGCCGATGTGCATGTAGTAGTCGACGGCGATCAATGGCCCGAGCCACAACACGATGCCCAACACGCCGTCGCCGAGCGACTCGACGATGCTGATGACGAGCGAGATCAACTGGGAGTAGCGGCGGGGCACCGGATCGGTCTGCAGCCGCACGTAGAAATACGCGAAGCCGATCAGCAGCAGCAGTGCATTGGTCGCCGACGCCAGCGGTGGGTGCCGCAGCGCCGCGGCATACCACGGCGTGAGATACAGCAGCCACGGCGTGGCCAGCATCGCCACCGACGTCGTCGCGGGGTGCGCGAGCATCCGCACCGCGCGGGACTGCAAAACCCCGTCCAGGCGGTCCGTGGTTCCCAGCGCATGGCTGATCACCGTGACGGGCCGGCCCATCGCCAGGAAGAACGGCGCGACGAACAGCAGGAGCAGCACCTGCAGTGCGCGGACCCAGAACAACACCGCGGCGTAGGCACCGACCACGCTCAACGTCGCCGCGATGACCAGCGCGACGCCGACGAAGAACCACCACGCATACCGCCGGGCCGGCACGCCGGCCCGGCGCGAGGCCCAGCCATAGCAGACGCTCGCCACGACGACCACCAGAGCCGCACCTGTATCCCAGTGCCAGGTGGTGAGCGCCGTCGACCACGAAAGCGGCACAGTCGCCGGGTCCATAGCATGCAACTATGCGTCGCCGACCTGAAAGGGCCCTGTGGACTAGGACGCCCTCAATCCCTGAAGAACCACCTCGGTCAGCCGCTCCGCCGCGTCCGGGTTGGCCGCCTGCATCGCGAGGCACCCGACCAGGATCGCCTTCACGTCCGCCACGTCGACATCGCGCCGCGCCGTGCCCGCCTGCTGCGCGGACTTGAGCAACTCGCCCAGCACACCGAGGAAATCACCTTCCGTCTCGGGCATCGCGGTCTGGATGTCGATCCCGGATCCAGCGAGCGCGTCGGTCAGTCCACGGTCGGTCGCCCCCCACTGCAACACCATCGACCGCAGGAAGCTGAACAGCGCTTCTCCCGGTGCTTCGCCGCGCGTCAGTGAGCGACCCTCGTCAACGATGCCGTGGATGCGGTCCTCGACGACCGCCCGGAACAGATCCTCTTTCGTCGGGAAGTGTCGGTAGACGGTGCCGGCGCCGACGCCGGCCCGTCGGGCGATCTCGTCGATCGGCACCGACAGCCCCTCGGCCGCAAAGGTCTGGTAGGCCACCTCGAGGACGCGGGTGCGGTTGCGTGCGGCGTCCGCGCGTAGCGCTTTTTCGGGTTGAGCCACGACACATCACCTCGGGAATTGACAAAGCGGGGCGCACGTTCCGTATAGTCGTACCAAACGGGGCGGAAGCTCCGCTTAACACTCTACCGAGGAGATCCCATGTCCACGTGGACAACCGCCGACATTCCCGACCAGACCGGTCGCACGGCAATCATCACCGGCGCCAACACCGGCCTCGGCTACGCGACCGCCGCCGCGCTCGCGGCAAAGGGCGCACACGTCGTCCTGGCGGTGCGCAATCTCGAGAAGGGCAAGGCCGCTGCCACGCTGATCGGCAGGCGCGCCCCTGGCGCCGGTGTGGCCGTACAAGAGCTGGACCTGACGTCGCTGGACTCGATCCGCGCGGCGGCCGACGAACTGCGGTCCCGGCACGACGCCATCGACCTGCTGATCAACAATGCC
>DATARY010000161.1:0-60519 GCA_036263935.1 Mycobacterium sp. | reverse complement strand
GTTCACCCGCACCGAGGTGGTCGGGCTGAAGCAGAACGCGGCCAAGCCCGGCCGCGCCCCGACCGGGCTGGCGGCGCTGCGGATGACGACAGTCGACGACGTCGGCCGGTTGGTGCTCGATTTCTACCGCTGCGCGATGCTCCCACTGAGCGACGGGGCGCGCGACTGCGGTCACGCCGACGACCTGTCCAGCATCGGCGCCGATGTCACACCCCCACCCGACCCCACCGCCGACTGGGATGCCGAGGCATACCGGGCGAAGGTGCCGGGCGCGCATTTCGACTCCGGAATCGCCGGGGCAGTGCTGCGCAGCACCGCCGACGTGGTGAGCAGCGCCCCCGAACTGGCTCGGCTCACCCTGAATATCGCTGCCACACACCATGATTGGCGTGCTGGCGGGCAGCGCCTTGTCTATGGCGGGCATGCGATCGGGTTGGCGTTGGCGCAGGCTACCCGGCTGCTGCCCAACCTGGTGACCGTGCTTTCCTGGCGGTCGTGCGATCACACCGGCGCGGTGCGCGAGGGCGACACGCTCTACAGCGAATTGCACGTGGACGGCGCGGTACCGCTGGCGGACGGCCGCGGCGGGGTGCTGACGCTGCGATCACGTGTCTATGCGACCGGTGAGCCGGACCGGCAGGTGCTGGATTGGCGGTTTACCGCCCTGCAGTTCTGAGCACAATGCGCACAATGAGGTTGTGACGTCGTTGGTCCTGCCTGCCGCCGTGCTGTCCCGGGCGCGGCGCGAGGCAGCGGCGTTTCACGCGCTGACCGGCGCCACCGTGGACGCGGCCGAAATCCTCGCCGGGCGCGCCGCACTGCAAGGGCTGCGGCCCCGCGGCCGGGTCTCGGCGGGCGGAGCAACGCGATTGATGCCCGCCCGCGACGGCTGGTGCGCCCTGACGCTGTCGCGACCCGACGATGTCGCCGCCGTCCCGGCGCTGCTGGAATCGGATGGCGTTGACGACGACCCATGGCCTGCCGTGCAGCGGTGGGTGGCCGACCATGACGCCGCCGCCGTGACCGAACGCGCCCGGCTGCTCGGCCTCCCGGTCGCCGCGCTCGGCGAAACCCCCGCCGCACCGCCGCGAATCCGATCGGTGGGCACCACCGCCGCGGGCCGCGACCTGTCCGGTCTGCTGGTGGCCGACTTGTCGTCGATGTGGGCCGGGCCGCTGTGCGGGCAACTGTTGGCGCGCGCCGGCGCCACCGTCGTCAAGGTCGAAACCCAAGCCCGTCCCGACGGGGCACGCTCGGGACCACCCGCGTTCTTCCACTGGATGAACAGCGAAAAGCTCTCGTATGTAGCCGATTTCGACGATCCGGCCGGACTCCGACGACTTCTGCACGCCGCGGACGTCGTCATCGAATCCTCGCGTCCCGCGGCGCTGGCCCGCCGCCATCTAGGACCATCCGACATCGGGCCGCGCGACGGTCGGGTCTGGCTGCGGATCACCGGCCACGGCACCGACGGCGAACGGGTGAACTGGGTGGCGTTCGGTGACGACGCTGCGGTGTCCGGCGGGCTGGTCAGCCCCGGCGAGGGCGGTCCGGTGTTTTGCGGTGACGCCATCGCCGACCCGCTGACCGGCCTGCACGCCGCGCTGGCGGCGGCCGAATCGCTGCGTCGCGGCGGCGGTGAGTTGATCGAGCTGGCGATGGCGGCCATCGCCGCCACCTATGCTGAGCTACTCGGCGAACCCGAAACACCCTGTGGCGCACAACCTTTACTGTCCGAACCAGCCGCCCGGCTAGGCGCCGACAACGCGAAAGTCGACCGCTTGGTCAGCGAAAGGCGTTTGGCGTCATGCTGATCCAGCGGGCGGTACTGCTCGACGGCACAATGACCGACATTCGTGTCGACGAGCGCATCGTCGAGATCGGCGAGAATCTGACACCGCAGCGAGGCGAACCGGTCCTTGACGCCGCAGGCGGCACCGTCGTCCCTGGCCTGCACGACCACCACGTTCACCTGCGCTCCGCGGCCGCCGCGCTGACGTCGGCGCGGGTCGGACCCGCCGAGGTGCAGAGCCGGGACGACCTGGCCCGCGCATTGGCCGGCGCCCCGATCGGAAGCGACGGCTGGATCAGGGCGGTGGGTTACCACGAAGCGGTTGCCGGCCCGCTCGACCGCGCGGCGTTGGACGAATTGTGCCCGCCGGTGCCGGTCCGAATACAGCATCGCAGCGGGCTGCTGTGGACGCTGAACTCGGCGGGGCTGGCCCGGGTCGGCCTGGCCGACCATCCCGACGGCCGCCTGCTCAGCGCGGACCGCAGCTGGTCGGACACACTGCAGCGCAACGAAACCGGGCTGGCCGAGATCAGCCGACGCCTGTGCGCGCACGGCGTCACCGGCGTCACCGACGCCACGCCCGACCTCGAGGTCAGCGACGTCGTCAAACTCGTGCAGGCGCACCGACACGGTGAACTGCTCCAGCAAGTGCGCTGCCTGGCGCCCGGCAAGCGGATCCTGCACGACGGCGAGCTCGATCTCGATGAGCTCACCGCGTGGGTAGCCGAGCGGCACGCCGATGACGCCCCTGTCGCGGTGCATTGCGTGACTGCAGCTCAGCTTGTCGTGACCGTCTCAGCGCTGCGGACGGCCGGCGGCCATCCACGGGACCGCATCGAGCACGCGGCAGTCGTGCCCGACGACACCGTTGCCGACCTCGCTGAGCTCGGTGTGACCGTGGTGACGCAGCCAAATTTCGTGGCCGAACGCGGCGATCAATACCTCGCCGACATTCCCGCACCGCGGCAGCACGAGTTGTGGCGAGTGGCGTCGCTGCTGGAGGCGAAGGTTCCAGTCGCGTTGTCCACCGACGTGCCGTTCGGTGACGCTGACCCGTGGGCGGCGATGCGTGCCGCGGTCCGGCGCACAACGGCAAGTGGAAAGGTGCTGGGCGCCGGCGAATGCGTCTCGCCGGGTGAGGCTTTGACGATGTTCTTCGGTTCGGCGGATCGGCCAACCCAGCCCCGCAGCATTGAGCCCGGGCAGCCCGGCGATCTGTGCGTGCTGGCACCGAAGCCCGCCGAGGTGCTCGACGAGCTCGACAGCGGCATGGTCGCCGCCACGATCATCGCCGGTGACGTGGTCTTCGAACGGGGCTGAGTTCTGCCGGTGGCGAACCGGGGCATGGCCAACCCGGCTTCGGCGCTAACTGGGTTATGGCAGACGACCGCCTTCCCGGCGACGAGGAAGCAATGGACGCGTACTCGACCGTGGTGACCGCCGTTGCCCGCGCCGTGCTGCCCAGCGTCGCCAGCCTCGTAGTGCGCTCGTCGCGGGGCGACGGCAGCGGCAGCGCCAGCGTCATCACCCCGGACGGCTACCTTCTGACCAGCGCGCACGTTGTGGCCGGCGCCGACACCGCCGACGCGGCCTTCACCGACGGCACCACCGCGAAGGTGGACGTGGTCGGTCGCGACGTGCTGTCCGACCTGGCCGTCCTCAAGGCCCGCGACACCGTGCCCGCGGCGCTGGCGATGGGACGGGCCGAGGATCTACGCGTGGGGCAGCTCGTCGTGGCGGTGGGCAACCCGCTCGGCCTGGCGGGCAGCGTGACCGCCGGGATCGTGTCCGGATTGGGCCGATCGCTGCCGACGCGATCGGGCCGCGTCGTCGACGAGGTCATCCAGACCGATGCCGCGCTGAACCCCGGCAACAGCGGCGGCGCGCTCGCCGACGGACGCGGCCGGATGGTCGGCGTAAGCACCGCGGTCGCCGGAGTCGGGCTGGGCCTGGCGGTTCCGGTCAACGAGTCGACCCACAAGATCATCGCCGCGCTGATGACCGCAGGGCGGGTACGTCGGGCGTGGCTGGGCATCGCCGGTGCGCACATTCCGGTCGCGCCCGCGCTGGCCGCCCGGCTCGGAACAACCACCGGACTGCAGATCGCCAGCGTCGTTCGCGGCAGTCCCGCGGCGGAAGCGGGTCTGCGTCGCTGCGACATTGTCGTGTGTGTCGACGGCCACAACATCGTCACCGCCACCGCTATCCAGAAGCTGATGGTCGAGGACGCGATCGCGCGCCAGATCGAGATGACGGTTTGGCGCAACGGCGCGTTGGTCGACGTCTTCGTCGTGCCGCGGGAACTCGTCGATTCCTGAGTTTTGTTGAATTAACGCAGCTTGAAAGCCTGCCGCAATGCGGCGCACTGACTGCTGAAGAACAATTGGGCCACTGCGGTTTTCGCCGCAATCGCGTCAAAGCCGTGAAATGCGCCCGGAACCACCTCGACCTCACACGGCACACCGGCCGCCCGAAGGCGCTCGGCATAGGCCAGATCCTCGTCGTGGAACAGGTCTAGCGTGCCGACACCGATCCACGCGGGTGGCAGCCCACTGAGGTCCTTGCGGCGGGCGGGAACCGCCACTTCGCGGTCGGCGACGCCGAGGTACGAATCCCAGCCGAACTTGTTGCTGGACTGATTCCACAGCCGGTAGCCGGGGGCGGCCGGTCCCTCGACCGATCGATCATCGAGCATCGGGTACACCAAAAGCTGTGCGGCCACCTCGATTTCACCGCGATCTCGCGCCATGAACGCCAGGGCTGCCGTTAGACCGCCGCCCCCGCTGGCACCACCGATCGCCACCCGCTCACGATCGACCGCGGGCAGACCGGCCAGCCACGTCAATGCCGAATAGCAGTCCTCGACCGGAATGGGGTACGGGTACTCGGGCGCCAGCCGGTACTCCACCGACGCGACCGTCGCGCCGAGCTCGCGAGCGAACCGGCGGCACACCGCGTCGTCCTGGGCCGCGTTGCCGATGACGTAGCCGCCGCCGTGCATCCACAGCAGGGCGGGTCCAGGGCCGGTCACCCCGGCGGGGCGGAACAACCGCACCCCGACGCCAGAGGTCACGGTCAGCACCTCGACGTCCTTGGGAGTGCGCCGACCCATCAGCTTGGTGCCCAGTCGGAGAAACGGCAGCAACCGCGGGGTCACCGTCGTCTTCGGCATGAACCGCGCGATACGACGCAAATCGGGATGGAACTCAGGCGTCGGCACCCCACCAGTATTGCGCCGGTAAGCACTGCGCCGATCGAACCTGTGATGTTACTTACACCAACGTCAATTTCCGGCGAATACTTCTCTTACCCCGTGCTGGATGTCATCCTTTGGACGTGCGTGGCGTGGTGCATCGATCGGCAGAGTTCCTGGCGATAGCTAACTTCCTCAGGTCGGCCGACGTCGGGCCCTCCGGGTTGCTCTTGGAGGGCGATGCGGGAATCGGCAAGACGACCCTCTGGTTGGCCGGCCTGGAGCAGGCCGGCCATCACGGCTTCGGCGTACTTTCCGCCCGCGCGTCGGATGCGGAGTCCGTGTTGGCCTACGGCACCGTGGCCGACCTGCTGGGTGATGTCCCGTCGGACGTGTTGGCGGGCTTGCCGGATGTGCAGCGAGTCGCGTTGGACCGGGTCATGCTGAGGGACACCCGCGGCGGACCGGCGACCGACCAACAGGTGGTCGCCGCCGCGACGACTTCTGTGATTGAGGCAATTTCACAGCACGGACCGGTCCTCATCGCGATCGACGACCTCCAGTGGCTCGATCAATCCAGCCGCGCTGTAGTGGCCTTCGTCGCACGGCGGCTGCGGGGCCGGGCGGGCCTGCTGGTGACCGCGCGATCGGAATCCGACAGCGAAAGTGCGCTGTCCTGGCTGGGGCTCGCCATGCCGGATCGGATCGACCGCGTCCGTGTCGGACCTTTAAGCCTGGGTGGACTGCACCAGCTGGTTTCCACGCGGCTCGGCCGATCACTGTCTCGTCCGACGATGGTACAGATTGCCCAGGTGTCCGGTGGCAATCCCTTGTACGCGCTCGAATTGGCGCGCGCGACGGGGGGTCGATCGTCGAGCGCCGTCGCCGACCTACCGCGCACACTGACGGACCTGGTGCGGATGCGCGTGGGCGACCTGGACAAAGATGCGCCCGTCTACCTGGCGGCCGCCTGTGTCGCCGATCCGACGGTGGACATGCTCGCGCAGGTCACCGGCACCACCGTCGCCCGCACCACCGAGCTGCTGGAAGCTGCTGAAGCCAAAGGCGTCATCACCGTCGACGGTAATCGGGTGCGGTACAGCCACCCGCTACTTGCGCGCGGGGTGTACACGGCCGCGAGCCCGGGGCACCGACGCCGCATACATCGTGCACTGGCCGATGTCGTCACCTTGCCCGAGCTGAAGGCACGCCATCTCGCGCTCGCTGCGTCGACCAAGGATCCGGAACTTCTGGCGACGCTTGACGAGGCGGCCAAGGCGGCCCGGGCCAGGGGCGCTCCCGCGGCCGCGGCGGAATTGCTCGACCTGGCCATCAGTCTCGGCGGCGACACTCCTCTACGCCGAACCCTTTCTGCCGAACACCACTTGCGAGCCGGTGACACCGAAAAGGCCAGCGACCTCCTCAAGCCGGCGATCAAACAACTGGGGCCCGGATCGCTGCGGGCGGTTGCTCTGAATCTCCTCGCCGGAATTGGGGTCTACCGCAACAGCTTCGTCGAGGCGGTCCACCTCCTTGAGCGTGCGGTCGACGACGCCGAAGGCGACCCAGGGATGCTGGCTCAGACGTTGATAATGCTTGCCTTCGCGCAGAGTAGCGCCGGCGACTACCACGACGCCTTGCGCAGTGCCCGACTAGCGGTCAGCCACGCCGAGGCACTCGGCGTGCCGGCATTCATCAGCCAGTCACTGGCGAACTACGTGACCGTCAATGCGCTGGCCGGAAACGGGGTTGATGAGTCGGCACTCGTGCGGGCGCTTGAGCTGGATGACCCAGACTTCGACGCCACCATCGCGTTGCGGGCACGCGCGGCCAACGCTCAGGTGCTGTCGTGGATCGGTCGACTCGACGAGGCGCAGGCTCAGCTGCAGGATCTTCGGCGGTACTGCGTAGAACGCGGAGCGGACGGCGACCTGATGTTCGTGTCGGTGTACAGCGCGCTGGTCGCCATCTGGCGTGGTCGATACGGCGATGCCGCACAGGCCGCCGAGGAGGCCGTCGAACGCGCCGAACAGATCGGCGGTCACCACATGCTGGTGATCGCCAGGACCCTGCGCGCGTCGGTCGCGGCCTACACCGGGTGTGAACTCGACGCTCGCACCAACGCGGCCGCGGCCATCGAGGCCGCCGAGGAATGTGATTCGCCCCGAATGGTGTTCTGGCCCTTGGTTCTGATGGGATTCTTAGAGACCTCTCTGGGTAGGTACGACGAGGCACTGACGGCGTTGCGACCGCTTTGCGCCTACGCCGATGAGATGCCAGGGACCGAAATCATGATGGCTGGATTCATTCCTGATGCGGTGGAGGCGATGGTCGCACTCGGGCGCCTCGATGAAGCCGAGCCCATGATCAAAGCGCTGGAACACAACGGCCATCAGCTCGATCGCCCATGGATGCTGGCTGTGGGAGCCAGGTGCCGAGCCATGATGCTTGCCGCGCAGGGCGACGTCGATGCGGCCGAAACCGCGGCGCAGTCAGCCATCACCGACCATCGCCGCCTGCCGATGCCATTCGAACGTGCCCGCACACAACTGCTTCTCGGCCAATTGCAACGACGGCGGCGCCAAAAGCAAGCCGCCACAGCAACTCTGGAGGACGCGCTGCAAACGTTTGAGGAGCTGGGCAGCCGAATATGGGCGGACCGCGCGCGTGCTGAACTCGAACGGACCAACGTCCGACCGCGATGTCATCCCGACCTCACCCCATCCGAGCGGCGAGTGGCTGAACTCGCGGCCTCCGGCATGACGACGGGCAACATCGCGGCTCAACTTTTCGTCAGCCCAAAGACCGTCCAGGCCAACCTGACCCGCATCTACCGCAAGCTCGGCATCCATTCACGAGCCGAACTGGGTGCGCTGATGCGCGTCAGGCCGGAACGGCCGTCAGCGGAGAGATGATCTTGGCAGGCACACCCGACGCGCCGCAGCCCGGCGGATCGACCAATGCAGTGCGGGTGCCTGACAACGTACCGTTCGGATTCGGTGTCACGATGTAAGTGACCGTCGCAGGAGCACCTTGGCCGCTGCAGGTCCACTGGAAGTGCTGAACGGATCGCCACTGATCGCCCGTCCACCGGAAGTCGAACGGAACGTCCTGCGCAACCAGACTCGAGCGCGCGACACAACCCGACGCGTCGCATGCCGTGCTGAACCGGACGTCCGTGGCGAACGGGATGCCGGGGGCCGGTGAGCCGTTAACGGTCTGCCGGTCCAGCGCCCAGTTGACCACGTACCGGCCGTTGAGCGCCACCGGCCCGCGGGCGCCCGCGAGGGCGAGCGAACCGACCCCTGCACCGACCCTTGGAGTCCCCACGAAGGGCTCAGAGAAGTCTGCCGACACCGACGGGTCGGCCGACGCCAGACCGTGCTGCGCCGCCACGGCCGCGCCAACACCCAGCGTGACCGCGAGCGCGCCACGGCCGAGGTGTTTGACGCTGCCCATGACTTAAGGATCGCGCGAATGGGTCGGCCAGGAATCGGGTGAATCCCTAAGGCTGTCTGGATTTATCCCTACCCCTATTTCAGCAGCGGATCCCGCGGCAGGCCGAGTATCCGCTCCGCGATCGTGTTGCGGGCGATCTCCGACGTCCCCCCGGCGATGGTCATCGCTCGGTTTCCGAGATAGGCGCGAGTGAGTCTGGGCGTCTGGCCGACGACGGCTGCGGTACCCGCCAACTCCATACCCAGCTCGGTGATCCGTTGACCCGCTTCGGCCACCAGCAGCTTGGTGACGTTGCCCTCGGGCCCGGGCTGCGAACCCGCGATGGCACGGCTGACCCGGCGCAGGTTGAGCAGCCGCAGCGTGTGCGTTTCCGCGATGACCTCGCCGGCGCGCCGCACATAGCCGGCGGCGGTTTCCGCCGGCCCGCTGTCGAGAAGCTTGATCAGGTCATCGGCGGTGAATCCAACGACGCCGCCCGAACCGCCGCCGATCGAGATCCGCTCGTTGCCAAGCGTCGCCCGGGCGACCAGCCAGCCCTTGTTGACGTCGCCCACCACGTCGGAATCGGGGACGAAGACGTCGTCGAAGAAGACCTCGTTGAAGTGAGCCTCACCACCGATGCCGCGCAGCGGATTGACAGTCACGCCGGGCGCTTTCATGTCGATCGCCATCATCGTCACACCGGCGTGTTTCGGTGCGTCGGGGTCTGTGCGCACCGTTGCCAATCCCCAGTCACACATGTGCGCGAGGCTGGTCCACACCTTTTGACCGGTGACCCGCCAGCCGCCGTCGACCTTCTTGGCGGCAGTGCGCACCGCCGCGGCGTCCGAACCCGCACCCGGCTCGGAGAACAACTGGCACCACATCACCGTGCCGCGCAGCACCGGATCCACCCAGCGCTCGCGCTGGTCGTCGGTGCCCGCCTGCGAGACGGTCAGCGTCACCCAACCGGTGATGCCCATGTCCGGCCGCTCGACACCGCTGAACTCCTCCTCGATCACGAGCTGCTCGAGCACGTCGGCCGCGCGACCCCACGGCTTGGGCCAGTGCGGGACCAGATATCCGGAGTCGACCAGGTAGTCGCGCTGCTGATCGGCGCGCAGGGAGCGCAGCCTGATGACGGCATCCCGAGCCTGGCTGCGGTACTCCTCGGCCTCCGGTGGCAGTGTGAACGACGCGCCGTGCGCCTGCCCGCTGCGTTGCGCCTCCACGATGTCAAGCAGTGGGTCGGCGCCTTCGCCCAAGACGGCGGCCAGCGTGCGGGCCCGCCGCAGGTACAGGTGGGCGTCGTGTTCCCAGGTGAATCCGATGCCGCCGTGCAACTGAATGTTGTACTGCGCGTTGAAGGTCTGGGTGCGGATCGCGTGTGCCGCGGCTACCGCGCCCGCGAACCACGCGCTGTCAAGGTCGTCTGCACGTGCGGCGTCCCACGTCGCGGCGGTGGTCACTTCGGCGTTGACGAGCATGTTGGCGGCATGGTGCTTAACCGCCTGGAACGTGCCGATCGTCCGGCCGAACTGCTCGCGCACCTTCGCATACTCGACGGCCATGTCCAGACACGCCCAGCTGACGCCGACCGCCTCGGCCGACGCCAGGATCCGGAACACGGTGCGCGCCTTGCGCGCCGCGCCGCGCAGCACACGGTCCTCGGGGACCGTCACCTCGCGCAGCGCGACCGACCCGATGCTGCGAGTCGTGTCCATCGAAGGCAGTGCGGTCACGGTCACCCCATCGGCGCCGGCGTCGACGATCACCACATCCTCGCCGGCCATCAGCACAAGCACATCGGCGTCCGGGGCTCCAAGGACAGCGGGGCTCTCGCCGATCACGACCAGGTCGGAGCCGATCTTCACGCTGCCCGACGACGCCAGCGCGCCGACCGCGCTGCCCTCGGCCAGGCTGGGAAGCAGTTGGGCGCGAACCGAATCGGGCGCACAGCGGTCGATCACCACGGCGGCCGCGACGCTCGGCAGAAACGGCCCGGGGCAGAGCTCGCGGCCCTGCGCCTCCAGCACGACGGCCAGTTCAGCCAGACCGAACCCCGAGCCGCCGTGGTCCTCGGCGATGGCCAGCCCGTTCCACCCGAGCTCCGCGTTCGCCGACCAGATGTCGGCCGGATGCGCGGACCCGTCGTCCAGCGTCGCGCGTGCAGCCGCGCGGCTGTTCAGCCTGTTCAGCTGCCCTATCGCGGCATCGGCCAGGTCGTTGTGCTCCTCGGTGATGGCTAGCGCTGGCTTGCTCACTGTGGAAGTCCTCTTTACGTTTGGCGGCCCTCGAGCAACGCTAACCCGCATTGGCCTGGTCAGGGCATACGTGATGCGACTCACATTTGATCTTGATCGTGTTGTTAGCAGACAAGATCCGAATGTTGTCGTTTATCGGCCTGGGCGCGGGGTACGCTCGCGCAATGACGACGTTGTTGACCCGCGCACGATGGTTGCTGCGGGCCGGTCCCGCCGACTACGTGTTGGCGATGAGTGTGGCGTCGGCCTCGCTGCCCATTATCGGGAAACACCTTGAGCCACTTGGTGCTGCGACCGCAATGGGCGTCTGGGGATACCGTCACGTGCCCGATTTTGTCAACACGACGGCGCGATCATGGCTTAGCCCTGGCAATGCTGAGTTGCGGCGGCAGGAGCGCGACAGCACGCATGCCGTCGCCGACGCCGCCCTGCGCGGCATCGTGGCCGCCAAGGACCTGGCGGTCGAGTGGCCTGCGCCGGAACGCACGCCGCCGCTGTGGAAACTGCGCGAGCATCGCCGCAGCGTGTACCGGACCTCCGTCCGGTACGGCAGCCACCCGTGCCAGCTGCTTGACGTGTGGCGCCGAAAGGATCTGCCCGCGCAACCCGCCCCGGTGGTCGTTTTCGTACCGGGCGGCGCCTGGGTACACGGCAGGCGCCTCCTGCAGGGCTACGCGTTGATGTCGCACCTGGCCGCGCAGGGCTGGGTATGCCTGTCAATCGACTACCGCGTTGCACCGCATCACCGGTGGCCCGCGCACATCACCGACGTCAAGACCGCGATCGCCTGGGCCCGCGCCAACGTCGACAGGTTCGGCGGTGACCGCAATTTCGTTGCGGTGGCCGGCTGCTCGGCCGGCGGGCACCTGTCGGCGCTGGCCGGTCTGACCGCCAACGACCCGGAGATGCAGGCCGAGCTGCCCGAGGGCTCAGACACCTCGGTGGACGCCGTGGTGGGCATCTACGGCCGATACGACTGGGAAGACCGGTCGACAGCGGAGCGGGAACGATTCGTCGACTTCCTCGAGCGGGTTGTGGTCGGGCGGAAGATCTCCAGGCACCCCGCGATCTTCCGCAAGGCGTCGCCCATTGCCCGAGTGCACGCCGACGCTCCGCCGTTCCTGGTCATCCATGGCACCGGCGACGGCGTGATCCCGGTCGGGCAGGCCCGCACCTTCGTCGAGCGGCTCCGCGCCGCGTCGCACTCGGTGGTGAGCTACATCGAGCTGCCGGGCGCGGGCCACGCCTTCGACATGATCGACGGTGCCCGTACCGGCTCGACGGCGACCGCGATCGGCCTGTTCCTCAATCAGATTCACCGAAACCGGACGCTGATCAGGGCGAAAGAGGTTATATAGGCACCTCCACATAGGAGGTGCGGGGTGAAGAGGCTGAGCGGCTGGGACGCGGTACTGCTGTACAGCGAGACACCGACGGTGCATATGCACACCCTCAAGCTGGCCGTGATCGACATTTCGAAGCTGAAGGGCCGCCAGTTTGGCATCGACGAATTCCGTCAGGTCATCCACGGCCGGCTCTACAAGCTCGATCCCTTCCGCTACGAACTCGTCGACATCCCGTTCAAGTTCCACCATCCGATGTGGCGGGAGAACTGCGAGGTTGACCTCGACTACCACGTCCGCCCGTACCGGGTGGACAGCCCCGGCGGCCGCCGCCAGCTCGACGAGGCGGTCGGCAGGATCGCCAGCACCCCGCTGGACCGCAGCAAGCCACTGTGGGAGATGTACTTCATCGAGGGCCTGGCCAAGGGCAGGATCGCGGTGCTGGGCAAGATCCACCACGCACTGGCCGACGGCGTCGCGTCGGCGAATCTGCTCGCGCGCGGGATGGACCCGCAGACCGGCCCACAGGCCGATCGTGACTCGTATGCAACCGATCCCGCGCCCGCCCGCTCGGAGCTGGTACGGACCGCTTTCGCCGACCACATCCGCCAGATCGGGCGGCTGCCGGGGGTGATGCGCTACACCGCACAGGGCGTACGCCGGGTGCGGAAAAGCCCACGCAAGCTCTCGCCGGAGCTGACCCGTCCCTTCACGCCGCCACCGTCGTTCATGAATCACCGCGTCGACGCGCAGCGAAAGTTCGCCACTGCGACGCTGGCGCTCGCCGACGTCAAACAGACCAGCAAGCATCTCGGCGTCACGGTCAACGACATGGTGCTGGCGGTGTCCTCCGGCGCGTTGCGCCAGCTGCTGATCCGCTACGACGGCAACGCCGACCATCCGCTATTGGCTTCTGTCCCAGTCAGTTTCGATTTCTCACCGGACCGCATCTCCGGCAATCGCTTTACCGGGGTCTTGGTGGCCCTGCCCGTCCACCTCGACGACCCGCTCGAACGGGTGAAAGCCGCGCACGAGGCGGCGGCATTGGCCAAGGAGAGCCACCAGTTGATCGGTCCGGAGCTGGTGAGCCGGTGGTCGGCGTATTTCCCACCGGCGCCCGCCGAGTGGCTGTTCCGCTGGCTGGCAAGCAAGGACGGCCAGAACAAGGTGCTCAATATCCCGATCTCCAATGTGCCCGGCCCGCGCGAGCCCGGGCGTGTCGGCGGGGCGCTGGTGACCGAGATCTACTCGGTCGGTCCGCTGACGACGGGCAGTGGTCTGAACATCACCGTATGGAGCTACGTCGACCAACTCAACATCTCGGTGCTATCCGACGGCGCCACCCTGCTGGATCCGCACGAACTGACCGACGCGATGGTCGACGCGTTCGTCGGAATCCGCCGCGCTTCCGGACTTTCCGAGGAGCTGACGGTCGTCGAGTCCGCTATGGCTTGATTGTCGGCTCGGCCGACGGTGGCTTGATTGTCCGCTTGACGTGCACCCACGACAGAAACCGCTCAACCGCCTCCGCGGTGTAATGCGCCCTCGGCGAGCCGTAATAAAAGTCGAACGCGTGCTGCGCGTGCGGAATCTCCGCGTATGCGACGGTGGACGTCGAGACCTCGCGAAGTGCGTCTGCGAACTCGCGTCCTTCGCGGACCGGGATGATCGAGTCGTCCTGGCCATGCAGGATGAAAAATGGCGGCGCGTCGGGATGTAACCGCATGATCGGCGACGCGTCGACATACACCTGCTTGTGGTCGATGAACCGCTTCTTGACCACGAACTTCTGCAGAAACGCGATGAACTCCTTTCGGCCCGCGCCCTGTTCGGAGACCCAGTCGTAGCGACCGTAGATCGGCACGGCTGCGACGACGGATGTGTCCGCGTCCTCGAAACCCGGCTGCCACTGCGGGTCGTTGGGGGTCAGTGCGGCGAGCGAGCACAGATGACCGCCCGCCGAACCGCCGGTGATCGCGACGAAGCCGGGATCACCCCCGTAGTCGGCGATGTTCTCCTTGATCCACGCCAGTGCCCGCTTGACGTCGACGATGTGGTCCGGCCAGGTATGTCGCGGACTGACCCGGTAGTCGATCGACACGCACACCCAGCCGCGCTCGGCCAGGTGGGCCAACAGCGGGTACGCCTGCGGCCGCCGCATGCCGATCGCCCACGCGCCACCCGGCACCTGCAACAGCACCGGGGCGAGCCCGTCCCGCGGCACGTCGGCACGTCGCCAGATGTCGGCGCTGTTCACGCCGCGATGCGGACCGTAGAAAACGGTGTCCGCTTTCTCGACGTAGCGGCGGCGAACCAGTTCGTTGGGCGGCACACCGATGCGGCCCAGGCGCCTGCCCGGCCGCGACTGCGCGGCGATGGCTTCGTAGTCGTCGCCAAGTGCGTCCCGCAGCGGCAACTCGAAGTACGGTTGCGCAGCGATATTGCGGCGGTGGATCAGCCACAGCAATGCCCACGCAATGATGGTCAGCAGCAGCGCGATTCGGCCCCGCGCTCCGCGGAAGTCGCCGCGAAGCCCACGGCGCGCCGCGTCGAGCACAGAACCCGCGAGATACAGAGGCGACATCTCGGTCGTCGGCCAGCCGAACGCGAACACCGGAATGGTGATGTAGCCCTCGCGGGCGACGGGTCGCACGCCGTTGGCGGCGTTGAGCAACTCCGCTGCGGCACGCAGCACAGGCCAGCGTCTCGGCATGGGCTCAGCCCAGCACCGGGAGCCTGCGCTCCTTGGCCAGCTGGTCGAGCGCCGCCTGCATCACATGCCGTACCTGGGCGTCGACCTCGTCGATGTCGGGGTCCTCACCGAACTCGGCGCCGATGTCGATCGCCGGCAGCACCTCCATGACGATCTTGGTCGGCAGTGGCACGTTCGGCGGCACGACCACGGAGAGCCCGAACGGGAAGCCGAACGAGATCGGCACGATCTTGACGCGGGCCAGTCGCGCGATGGGTCCGAGTCGCTTGGCCAGCCAAGTCCCGCGGGACAGGAAGATCTGCATCTCCTGGCCGCCGATTCCCACCGTCGGCACGATCGGCACCCCGGCGTTGAGGGCCGCCTTCACGTAGCCGGTGCGGCCGCCGAAGTCGATCTTGTTCGCGCTCAGCGTGGGGCGGTACACGTCATAGTCGCCTCCCGGGAACACCACGACGAGCCCGCCGGAGCGCAGCGCCTCGTCGGCGTTCTCGTGGTTGGCGCTGATGTAGCCGATCCGCTTGAAGAATTCGCCGGTCGGTCCGAGCATCAGCATGTCGTGGCTCAGCGTGTAGAGGGGCCGGTCGTAGCCGCGCTGATGGTAGAAGTCGGCCGCCAGGATCGGAACGTCCATCGGCAACAGGCCACCGGAGTGGTTCGACACGAGCAGAGCGCCGCTGTGCGGGATGTTCTCCAGTCCCCGGACCTCCGACCGGAAATACCTCTTGAGGAACGGCCGGGTGATCCCCATGACGCGCTCGGTCAGACCCGGATCCCACTTGGTCAACTCCGATGGGCTGATATCCGTCGAGCTCACAGGTCCCCCTTGGGCCAAAATTGGAACGTGTTCTAGTTTCCATAGTACCCAGTCGCCGCGGCAGCTCAAAGCCCGGTCGATAGCATCACCTGCGTGAGCGACGAAGCCAACAACGAAGAGGTTGTCCTGGTCGAGCAGCGTGACCGGATCCTGATCATCACCATCAACCGTCCGCAGGCCAAGAACGCGGTGAACGCCGCTGTCAGCCAGGCGTTGGCGGATGCCATGGACCGACTCGATGACGATGCGGGACTGTCGGTCGGCGTGCTGACCGGTGCCGGGGGCTCGTTCAGCGCGGGGATGGACCTCAAGGCATTCGCCCGCGGTGAGAACGTCGTGGTCAAGGGCCGCGGGATGGGGTTTACCGAGCGTCCGCCGGTCAAGCCGCTCATCGCGGCGGTCGAGGGTTATGCGCTCGCCGGCGGAACAGAGCTGGCGCTGGCCACCGATCTGATCGTCGCGTCGAAAGAGTCGGCGTTCGGCATCCCCGAGGTCAAGCGCGGCCTGGTCGCCGGTGGCGGTGGCCTTCTGCGGCTGCCGCAGCGGATCCCCTACGCGATCGCGATGGAGCTCGCGCTGACTGGTGACCACCTGCCCGCCCAGCGGGCCCACCAGCTCGGGCTGGTCAACGTGCTGGCCGAGCCCGGGGCTGCGCTGGACGCCGCGATCGCCCTTGCCGAGAAGATCACCGCAAACGGCCCCCTGGCGGTCGCGGCAACCAAGCGAATCATCGTCGAGTCGCGCGCCTGGAGCCCGGAGGCAGCGTTCGCCGAGCAGGCGAAGATCCTGATGCCCGTGTTCACCAGCAACGATGCCAAGGAGGGCGCGATCGCGTTCGCCGAAAAGCGGCCGCCACGCTGGACCGGCAGCTGACTGGCGAAAGGCTTAGTGTCCGACGTTGGGAAGACCGTAGCGCCTGACGAATTCCCGTGACTTGATCAGGAATTCGACTTGCTCGGCCACGTCGTGCAAGGGGTCGACGCTGCGGGTCGAGCGGCACAGCACGACCGCGCCTTCGAGTGAGGCGATGCACATGATGGCCAGCGATGCGGCGCACGGCTCGTCAAAGCCGTCGCTGACGAACGCGCGTGTGAGCGCGTCGCGCCAGTGGCTGAAGATCCCGCCGGCCACGGTGGTGAGCTGGGGCTCGTCGTCCGTCGAGCCGATCGCCGCTGCCACAACGGGGCACCCGGCGGTGAAGTCGCTTTCGACGAGCAGCCTTTCCCAGAACCCGACGAACTGTCGCACCATGTACATCCCGCCCAGCTGGGCGGCGTGGTCGATGACCTCGGTGATGGCCTCGCCTGCGTACTGCAGCGCTTCGGCCAGAATCTGGTTCCTGCCCTCGGGGAAGTGGTAGTAGACCGAGCCGCGCGGGGCCCCGCTGCGGGCGAGGACTTCGTCGATCGTGACGCCGGCGGCGCCGCGTTCCCGAAGCACCTCGGCGGCGCTGACCAGCATGTTGGTGCGGGTCGACCCGCGCTTGGTCGCGGTGGCGGACAGAACGAACCTCCAGCAGGTGCGATGGCGATCAGGCCACGCGCGGATCGCGGACCGGTGATGGCCGCCATCCAAGACTGCGCGTGCGGAAACCGAGGAGCGGTCGTCGGGGACCATGCACTTCGTGCGTGAACCGGCGGCCGGCGAAGTTGACCTCAACGATCCACATCGGCGCCTCCCTGTCTATGAGAAACAGCATAAATCTGGCAACACACGTGCGCAATAGATGTATTCCGCGTCACAGTAAAGACCAGGTGAACACGCATGCTCGGCTCGGCTATCAACGGCCACCATGATGCCGATTATGGTATCTCCCATAGTGCAGAGGATCGGATAATTCCCAGCTCAGCGGCGGTGACCGCGCGTACGCTGACCGATGGGGCTAGGGAAAGCGGGGTACCCCGATGACCAGCGATTCGCTTCTGCGGCGATTCTTCGTGGTGGGCCTCGCCGCTGTGGCGATCATCGCCGCTCCGCGCGCGGGCGCCGATCCGACCAACAACGGCTACAACGGGGCGCCGACGCCGGTCTCCGGAGGCCCGGTTCCGACGATGAACGGCGTGCCGTGTGTCGGCGGGAATTTCGGCGTCTGCGTCGCGTTCGCGCAGAACCAACCGCCGCGCACCAGGCCGGGTTCGTGGGTTGGCCATAGCCCAACGGTGGGTTCATAACACTTCAGGACGGCGAAAGGCGCTGACGCATGGGCCACTACAAGAGCAATGTGCGTGATCTGGAGTTCAACCTCTTCGAAGTGCTCGACCTGGAGAAGGCGCTGGCTAGCGGCGAGTTCGGCGACCTCGACGGTGAGTCCGTGCGCGAGATGCTCCACGAGGCGTCGCGGCAGGCAGAGGGTCCGCTCGCGGAATCCTTCGCCGACGCCGACAGGAACCCGCCGACCTTCGATCCCGCCGCGCACACGGTGAGCATCCCCGAGTCGTTCAAGAAGTCGGTGCGGACCTGGCAGCAGGGCGAGTGGTTCCGCATCGGCCTGAGTGAGCACGTCGGCGGTGTCTCCGCGCCGTCGATTGTGGCCTGGTCGATCAACGAGTTCGCCCTCGGTGCCCAGCCAGCCGCATTCATCTACCTCGCGGGCCCGAAATTCGCTGACATCATCAACGGCATCGGCAACGACGAACAGAAGCACTGGGCGCAGCTGTGGGTCGAGCGCAAATGGGGTGCCACCATGGTGCTCACCGAACCCGACGCAGGCTCGGACGTCGGCGCAGGCCGGACGAAAGCGATTCAGCAGCCGGACGGCACCTGGCATATCGACGGCGTGAAACGCTTCATCACGAACGGTGATACCGACGACCTCTTCGAGAACATCTTCCACATGGTGCTCGCCCGCCCGGAGGGTGCGGGACCGGGCACCAAGGGCCTGAGTCTCTTCTTGGTACCGAAGTACCACTTCGACGCCGAGACCGGCAAAGCTGGCGAACGCAACGGCGTCTTCGTCACCGGACTCGAACACAAGATGGGGCTGAAGGCTTCCGCCACATGCGAACTCACCTTCGGTCAGCACGACATACCCGCGGTCGGCTGGCTGGTCGGCGACACCCACAATGGCATCGCGCAGATGTTCAAGGTGATCGAGTACGCGCGAATGATGGTGGGCACCAAGGCAATCGCCACATTGTCGACCAGCTACCTGAATGCCTTGGAGTACGCCAAGACCCGAGTGCAGGGCGCCGATATGACCCAGATGACTGACAAGGAGGCGCCGCGCGTCACCATCATCCATCATCCCGATGTTCGCCGGGCGCTGCTTACCCAGAAGACGTACGCCGAGGGCCTACGGGCGCTCTACCTGTACACCGCCGCCCATCAAGACGACGCCGTCGCCAAGATCGTGTCGGGTGCCGATGCCCAGCTGGCCGAGCGGGTCAACGACCTGCTACTGCCGATCATCAAGGGGGTGGGCTCGGAGCGCGCGTACCAATGCCTGACCGAGTCGCTGCAAACGCTCGGCGGATCCGGCTTCCTGCAGGACTATCCGATCGAGCAGTACATCCGCGACGCAAAGATCGATTCGCTCTACGAGGGCACCACGGCGATCCAGGCGCAGGACTTCTTCTTCCGCAAGATCGCTCGCGACCAGGGCAGGGCGCTGCAGCACGTGATCGGTCAACTTCAGGAGTTCCTCGACAGCGACACCGCGCGCCCCGAATTGGCCGACGGACGCGAACTCCTCGGCACTGCACTTGCCGACCTGCAGGCGATGGTCGCCACCATGACCGGGTTCCTGCTTGGCTCGCAGCAGAACTCACGCGAGTTGTATCGCGTTGGGCTGGAATCGGTTCCGTTCCTGCTCGCGGTCGGCGACCTGCTGATCGCTTGGCGCCTGCTACTGCAGGCCGAGATCGCCCTCAACGCGCTCGACGTTGACCCGAACGAGCACGACCGCGCCTTCTATGCCGGAAAGGTCGCCGCGGCAAACTTTTTCGCGAAGAACATGCTGCCGCGGCTGACCTCCCAACGCAAGATCGTCGAAGGCGCCGACCTCGCGGTCATGGACCTCGGTGAGGAAGTCTTCTGATCCCGCCTGCTAGCCGGCCTTCTCCAACGCGACCAGTGCGGCGGCGACGGCGAAGAACTTGTTCGCGCCCAGCTGACGCACCGTCTTGATCTGGAACGCCTCCTGGAGGAGTTGGGCGTCCTTGTCGGTCACCCCGGCGAGGGCGGCCGGGGACGCATCGAGAATCTCCTTGAGCGCCTTGCTTTCGTAAGCCTTGTCGAGCGACTTGGCCAGATCGACAGAAACCGCCATGGTGTGCCTCCTGCTCGAAGTAACGCGCGGAAAAAGCACGATCACCCTAAGCCGGAAACCTGACAACTAGCTTTCAGGCGTGTAACCGAACGGGAGCAGGATGCTCTTGGCCTCGGTGTACTGCTCGATGCCCTCGGGGCCGTTCTCGCGGCCGATGCCGGAGTTCTTGTAACCGCCGAACGGCGCGCCCGGATCGAACGCGTACATGTTGACCGCGTACGTGCCGGTGCGGATTTTCGAGGCGATTTCCATCGCGCGCGGGTAGTTCGTCGTCCACACGCTGCCGGCCAGGCCGTACACCGAGTCGTTGGCGATGCGGATCGCGTCGTCCTCGGTCTCGTAGGGGATGACGGCGAGCACCGGGCCGAAAATCTCTTCCTGAGCAATGGTCATTGAATTGTCGACGTCGGCGAAAACCGTCGGCTGCACGAACCAACCGCCGTCCAGGCCCTCGGGACGGCCGCCGCCGGTGACGATGCGCGCACCTTCTTCGACGCCCTTCTTGATGTAGCCCTCGACGCGATCCCGTTGCTTTTCGGAGATCAGCGGGCCGATCATCGCCGCGGGATCGTCGGGCAACCCGATCGGCATCGCGGCGACCGCGCCGGACAGTTTCTCGACGACCTCGTCGTAGCGCGACCGCGGGGCCAGCACGCGGGTCTGGCCGACGCAGGCCTGACCGCAGTTCATCAGCCCGGAGAACACCAGCATCGGCAGCGTAGAGTCCAGGTCGGCGTCCTCGAGGATGATGGCCGCCGATTTGCCGCCCAGCTCCAGCGTGCATCCCTTGAGCTTCTCGGCGGCGATCATCGCGACCTCCTTGCCGACCGCCGAGCTGCCGGTGAACGTGAACTTGTCGATCTCCGGGTTGGCGGTCAGCGCGCGGCCGGTCTCGGGGCCGCCCGGCACGATCGACAGCACACCCTCGGGCAGTCCGGCCTCGGCGAACATCTCCGCCATCGCGAACACCGAAAGCGGTGTCTCGGCAGCGGGCTTGAGCACCATGGTGCAGCCGGCCAGCAGGGCGGGGCCCAGCTTGTTGGCGGCCAGGAAAAACGGCACGTTCCACGCGGTGACGGCGCCGACGACGCCGATCGGCTCACGCACAACCAGCGTCTGGCCGTAGACGCCGTCCCGGATGTCCTTCCAGGTGAACTTGTCGGCCGCGCCGGTGTAGTACTGGAACGCCGACATCGCGGCGCCGTACTGCATCATGTCGATGATCGTCGGCGGCTGACCGGTCTCGGCGGCCAGCAGGAACTTCAGCTCGTCGGCGCGTTCCTCCATGATCTTGACGGCGGCACCGAGTACCGCTGCGCGCTCCTGCGGCGACATGTGCGGCCACGGTCCCTCGTCGAAGGCCTTGCGCGCAGCCGCGCACGCGGCGTTGGCATCGGCCTCGACGGCCAGCGGCACCTTGCCCACCGGTTCGCCGGTGGCGGGCGAATGCACCTCGATGACCTCTGACGACGACGGCTCGACCCACTTGCCGCCAATGAACAGCTTGTCCCACTCGGTCTTGAAAGCCAGGCTCTGCGTCATGGCGCCACCCTACCTATCGAGGGCAAAAACGAGAACCTGTTTCAGTCAACAGAGCCCGGCTGCCGTAGGACCAGCACCAAGTTACTGACCAGGAACTCCCGCAGCAGCGGCATCGAGGTGATCCACCAGGCGCATCGCGGGTGGTAGCGGGGAAAAGCGGCGAGCAGCGCGCCGGTGCTTCTCGCCCAGTCCAGCCCGTCCGACACCGACACCTCGAACAACGACGAACCGTAGTCGTTCTTCGCCCTGCGGCCGTGTTTGCGGGCGTACCGCTCGGCCGCCCGAGCCCCGCCCAGGTAGTGGGTGAGGCCCATCTCGTGGCCGCCGAACGGTCCCAGCCACACGGTGTACGACAGGATCGCCAGCCCGCCCGGTTTGGTCACGCGCAGCATCTCCCGTCCCAGTCGCCACGGCTTCCGCACGTGTTCGGCGACATTCGACGACAAGCAGATGTCCACGCTGGCATCGGCGAACGGCAGGGCCACCCCGGAGGCCCGCACGTAGGACGTCGCGGCGTTACCGGCCGCGGGTCCGGCGTGCATCTCGGCGGGATCGGGTTCGACTCCGATGTAGTGCACGCCGGCGTCGGCGAATGCCGACGCGAAATAGCCGGGTCCGCCGCCGACGTCGAGCAGTGTCCGGCCCTCGGGCGACGTGCCGGTGGTGGCACGCCACAGATCGGTGACCATCGCGGCGGTGTCCTCGGCGAGCGCGCCATAGAATCGCGCAGGATCGCGCTGCTCGAAGCGAAACTCGCCGAGCAGCCGCAGCGACCGCGACAACGTTGCCCGTCGGGCAAAGCCGTCGGTAGACAACTCCCGACGAGCGCTTGCGCGAGGAGCATCGGGCACGGAGCAACCCTACGCAGCGGCTAGTCTGTCTCCGATGTCCACAGCACCAAGCGCCCGCGGCGTCGACACCGTGTTGTTGCTGTGCTGGCGCGACACCGGGCACCCGCAGGGCGGCGGCAGCGAAGCCTACCTCCAACGCATTGGTGCCCGGCTCGCCGAATCGGGCGTGCGCGTCACGCTGCGCACCGCGCGGTATCCAGGCGCGCCGCGCCGCGAAGTGGTCGACGGTGTGCACATCAGCCGTGGTGGGGGCCGGTACTCCGTGTACGTGTGGGCCCTGGTCGCGATGGCGTTGGCCAGGATCGGCGTCGGCCCGCTGCGGCGGTCGCGCCCGGACGTGGTCGTCGACACTCAGAACGGCTTGCCGTTCCTGGCGCGGCTCGTGTTCGGCAGGAGGGTGGCCGTGCTGGTGCACCACTGTCACCGCGAGCAGTGGCCGGTGGCGGGTCCGGTGATCGGGCGGCTGGGCTGGTTCGTCGAATCGAAGGTGTCGCCGCGGGTGCACCGCCGCAATCAATACGTCACCGTGTCGCTGCCGTCGGCGCGGGATCTCACCAGCCTTGGCGTGAATCCCGATCACATCGCCGTGGTGCGTAACGGACTCGACGAGGCGCCGACGCAGACACTGGCCGTCCCGCGATCGACCACTCCACGCGTCGCGGTGCTGTCACGACTGGTGCCGCACAAGCAGATTGAAGACGCCTTGGACGCCGTGGCCCAGCTGAGGCGACTGATCCCGGACCTGCATCTGGACATCCTGGGCGGCGGTTGGTGGGAACAGCGGCTCGTCGACCATGCCGCGCTGCTGAGCATCTCCGACGCGGTCACGTTCCACGGCCATGTCGATGACGACACCAAACACCGAGTGCTGCAACGGTGCTGGGTGCACGTGCTGCCATCCCGCAAGGAGGGCTGGGGGCTGGCGGTCACCGAGGCCGCGCGGCATTCCGTGCCCACGATCGGTTACCGGTCCTCGGGCGGCCTGACGGATTCGATCGTCGACGGCGTGACCGGCCTGCTGGTCGACGATCACGACGAACTTGTCGACGGGCTCGAACGGCTGCTCTCCGATCACGTGCTGCGCGAACAGCTCGGCGCGAAGGCGCAGACTCGCAGCGGCGAGTTCTCGTGGCGCCAAAGTGCCGACGCAATGCGCACCGTGCTGGAGTCCATGCACGCGGGTCGGATCGTCAGCGGCCTGGTCTAGTACCCGGGCCGTGACGGCTGTGGTTATTGGGAATCAACGCAGCTTCGTTAGGCCGTCGAGGCAGGCATTCGCCGCCGTCGCCGCAACGCCACGACCATTCCCGCCAACCCCGTGATCAGTGCGCCAAGCCACCCGAGGTGGGCGGCCAGCACGATCCCGCGGCCCGATGCCGCAGGGTGGTCGCCACCCACCCGGTACACCGTCAGGTCCGCGTCGCGGTAGGCCACCGGCAGTGGCAGATCCGCAGCGGCATTGCCTGTGCCGCCGCTGGATTCGACGACTACCCAGCCGACGCCCGCGTCCGCCAGCTTCTGCCGGTCGGCACCGGTCAGCAGAAGCTCCTGCACTGCGCGGGCGCGGTCACCCTCGCCGGGAACGGTGTGCCCCGCGATGCTCAGGTCACCGGTGGTCAGCACGTCCGCGGGGACCCATCGAGGCAGCGGGTCGAGCACCGGGCTGGGACCGGCCCACGCGAAGCGCCTCATGCTGTCCACCGGCAGCACGGCGACGAGTCGAGGGTCGGCTTTGATCAGCTCGGCCGCGGCGGTCCAGCCCGGGGGGTAGCGCACCGCGGATATCCTGCCGCCAACACCCCAGGCCAGGTCGGGCAGCGTCGCCACCAATGCGGCGCACACGAGCAGGGCCGTCGCCGCTGCCGGAAGCCTGGCCCGCAGGACACCGACGGCGGCCGCACCGGCCAACGCGTAGCCGGGCATCCCCAGCGCCACCCATTTCTGTCCGTCGCGCGCCACGCCAAGGCCAGGCAGTTCGCGGATCGCCGCTTCGGCCAACGCCAACCCCGGCCCGGTGGCCATCGCCGCGGGCACCACCACCGCCACGGCGGCCAGGATGAGCAGTGGCACCGCGACGGGCCTGCGCACAAGCACTGGCAGTCCCACCGCGACGACGCCTAACAGCACCACCGCCGCGATGACCGCGAAAAGCGTTGTCCGCGAGGCCGGTACGGCCTCGGCGTTCCAGATACCGCCGAGGCTGGCCAGGGTGCCCAGTGTGCCGAGACCGGGCTCCGCCCGTGCCGCGAACGCAGGCACGCCTTGGGCCTGCGACGACGACAGCGAATCGGCGACCATCGACGCCGTCAACCACGGCAGCGCGACCAACACCGCAGCGCCAAGACCCAACGCCGCACACAACCACCGCCGCTGCCCCGCACCCGGCGCGAAAACACACGTCAACGCGACCGTCGCCGCCAGCATCAGTCCCGTCGGGGTCAGGCCCGCCAATGCGATGAAGAACAGCAGCGCACACGCCCCGGAGAACGGCGCCGCCTGCGACGTCCTAAGCCGTAGCATCGCCGTCGCCACCCACGGCAGGCAGCCGTAGCCCACCAGCAGGCTCCAATGGCCCTGCAAAAGGCGTTCGGCGACATAGGGATTCCAGATCGCGATCGTGGCCGCGACACACTGGCCGGCCACTCCCGTCTCCGGCAGCACCGTCGCCGTCAGCCGCGCCGCACCCCACCCGGCGAGCCATAAACCCGCCACCAGAAGGATCTTGACCACGACGCCACCGTCGAGCACCGACGACGCCAGCGCCACCATGAAATCCTGCGGCAGCGCGCGCGGCGCGGCCTCCGTCAACCCGATTGCCGAATCGGACAGGTACGACCGCGGTGTGGATACCGCGTCGCGGAGCAACACATAACCGGGCGCCAACAACGGCGCCGTCACCACAAGGGACAGCGCCAGTGCGTACACCGGCGCGGTGAGGCGGGCGATCAGACCGGTCTGTCCGGAGGTAGGTCGGATGGCCGTTGCGCCGGCAGCTTCTCGGTCTTCGCCTCGGCGCCGGGCACCGGTTCACCCGCGGCACCGCGCGGCCCGAAGAACCCCTGATCGGCGCCGTCCAGGCCCGGGTCGATCAGCGCGGACTCCGCACGCAGGCTGAACGAACCGAGCAATGCGCCACCGACCAGCGCCACCAATCCCATTGCGGTGAACGTGATCGGCAGGATGCGGCCCCACAACCCCACCCGATCCCGTTCGTCTCGGGCGCTCGCCACCTGAGACTCCACGGTCTGCTCATTGGAGGTCACCTTGAAGTCGACGAACGTCACCTCCGGCTTCAGCGCCTCGCGCGCGTAGTAGTGATAGCCGTGCTCATCCTTCTTGACGATGGTGCCCGACACCGGGTCCACCCAGAAGGTGCGCTGCGCGGCGTAGTAGCGCGTCATCGTGATCGGCTCGTCGGGGTTGCCGGGCAGGCCCCACAGCGAGGCCCGGGCGGTGACCTGGCTGTCCGCGTCGTCGTCGTACAGTGATTTGTACTTGACCGGCTCGACCAGCTTGCCGTCGGCGTCGTAACCGACGTTCTGCCGGAACCGGTAGGTGGTCAGCCCGTTGACGTCCTCCTCACCCTCGTAATTCGCGTCGAACGGCTTCTGCGCGATCGGGTCGAAGACGGGATACGTCTTCTTCTCGGTGTCGAACGGGAACCGGTAGGCCAACCCGTCGTGCGGAAGCGCGACATTCGTTGGCGGCCGGTCGTCCTCGATGGCGCGCGGCTTCTGCACCGCGCCGCCTGGGTTGTTGTCGCTGGACACGGCCAGCGCGGTCTTGCGATTCACCGTGACGGTGTCCACGAGCGCCAACAGAAGTCCGCTTTCCTTCTGTTTGTCCGTGCGCCGCAGCGTGCTGCCGACCTGAAGGGTCACCACGTCGGCGTTCGACGGGGACTCGACGCTGACCTGTTCCTGCATGGCGAGCGGCACGTCCTTGTTGACCACGAACTTCTCGCTGTTGAGCGAGGCCGGGTCGAACGCCGATCCCGATCCATCACTGACCAGCGTGGCGTCCAGGCCAAGCGGAATCTTGGCGATCTTGCTCTTGGTGTATGTGGAAAGCAACAGCGCGGCGATCAGCAGGGCAGCACCCAGCCCCATGATTCCGCACGCCGCGATACGCAGCGCCACTGCGCGGTTCAACCAGTGCCTCCTTGACCTCTGCCGCAAACCCGTCCGACCCTAACAGCCGAAGTTAAGCGTCGTGACCAACTACCACGGCATCCACGGCGGGCCGGTTGGCTACCCTGGCCTGCGTGGCGGAAAGCGAAGGTGTCCCAGGACGGCAGGGGGACTTCCTGCCCGCCGTCGAGGGGATGCGGGCCTGCGCGGCGGTGGGTGTCGTCGTCACTCACGTCGCGTTTCAGACCGGCCATACCGGCGGAATAACGGGCCGGCTGTTCGGCCGGTTCGACCTTGCCGTCGCGGTGTTCTTCGCGCTATCGGGATTCCTGCTGTGGCGGGGGCACGCCGCCGCCGCCCGCGGCCTGCGGTCTCGCCCGCCGACCGGTCACTACCTGCGATCGCGGATCGTCCGGATCATGCCCGGATACCTGGTGGCCGTCGTGGTGATCCTCGCGTTGATGCCCGATGCCAAGGCCGACTTCACGGTGTGGCTGGCCAACCTGACGCTGACTCAGATCTACGTGCCGCTGACCCTGACCGCTGGGCTGACCCAGATGTGGAGCCTGTCGGTCGAGGTCACCTTCTACCTGGCGCTTCCATTGTTGGCGCTGCTGGCACGGCGGTTGCCGGTGCGGGCGCGGATACCGGTGATCGTGGCATTGGCCGTCGCGAGCTTCGGGTGGGCGTTCATCCCGTTCCACGCGCCGTACGGCATCAATCCGCTGAACTGGCCGCCCGCCTTCTTCTCGTGGTTCGCGGCCGGAATGCTGCTGGCGGAGTTGACGGTCACGCCGATCGGGTGGCCGCACCGACTGGCGCGGCGTCGGGTGCTGATGGCGGCGGTCGCGGTGATCGCCTTCTGCGTGGCGGCGTCGCCGTTGGCCGGTCCGGAAGGGCTGACGCCGGGCACGGTAAGCCAGCTCATCATTAAGACGGTGACGGGCGCGGTGGTCGCCGCGGCGCTGCTCGCACCGCTTGTGCTGGATCTCCCCGACAAGCCACACGGGATTTTGGGCAGTCCGACGATGGTGACGCTGGGCCGCTGGTCCTACGGGCTGTTCATCTGGCACCTCGCGGCGCTGGCGATGGTGTTCCCGGTCATCGGTGAGTTCGCGTTCAACGGGCACATGCCCGTCGTGTTGGTGCTCACCGTCGTGTTCGGGTTCGCGATCGCGGCGGTCAGCTACGCACTGGTGGAATCGCCGTGCCGAGTCGCGTTGCGGCGCTGGGAATATCGCGCCGCGCGTCCGGTTCCGCCGTTGACTGACGCGGTCACGAGTGCGCCCGAGCCCGTTGGGCGATGACTTCGTCGCGCACCGCTGAGCGGCGGGCCTTGCCTGCGTCGTCCCGCAACGGCTTGCCGGTGAACTCCACGGTGCGCGGCACCTTGTACGATGCGATCCGTTCGGTCAGAAACGCGAGGACGGCGGCTTCGTCGAGGCCGTCGGCCTGCACGATCGCGTACGGCACCTGACCCAGATCCCCGTCCGGGACACCAACCACCAAGCAGGACAACACGTTCGGATGTTCGGAGAGCGCCGATTCGATCTCGGCAGGGTAGACGTTGCGGCCCCCGACGGTGAACATGTCGACGCGGCGGTCGTTCAGATACAGGAAGCCGTCCGCGTCAAAATAACCCAGATCGCCCAGTGAATCCCACCCGTCACGGCTCTTCGCGGTGCTGCCGATGTAGCGGTATGTCGGCGCGCTTCCCGGCGCGGCGCGCATGTAGATTTCGCCGACCACACCCGGCGGGCACTCGTTGCCGTCGTCGTCGAGCACCTTCATCTCGCCCGCGACAACGATGCCGACCGAACCGCGATGTGTCAGCCACTGCTCACCGTTGATGAACGTGAGCGCCTGTAATTCGGTGCCGCCATACAACTCCCAGACCACCTGCGGGCCAAGCAGGTCGATCCAGGCCTCTTTGATCGCAGGCGGGCACGGCGAAGCCAGGTGCCAGAACCGCCGGATCGACGAGAGGTCGTAGGCATCGGGATCAGCGCGGTACACCGGTAGCAGGCGTTGCATGATCGTCGGCACCGTTGCGACGAACGTCACGCGGTGCTCGGTCACCAGCCGGAGAAACTCGTGCGGTTCGAACCGCGGCATCAGCACCAGGTGATGGCCCTGGATCAAGCCGATGGCGGCGGTGGTGAAGCCAGTGTTGTGGCTCAGCGGCACCGAGATCAGGTTGACGTCGCCCTCCTGCGCTCCCAGCGGGTATCCGGCCGCAGGCGGCAACCGGCTGTCGCCGCCGGCCTCGATGAGCTTGGGCCTGCCGGTGCTCCCACCCGACGCCATCGACTTCCACACCGGGGACACGACTTCCGGCAGTGGTGCGTCCGTTAATGCGCCGTCAGGGGTGAAATCCCTTGGCAAACTGGGCAATATCCGGCGGGGATCCTCGCTTCCGACCAGCAGCGTGGGTGGCCGCAACGCCAACAGCGCCGCCAGCTCAGCATCGGGTAGCCGAGCGGACAACGGTTCAGGCACCGCGCCCAGTTTCCACGCGGCCAGCACCGCCGCCATCAACTCGATGGAATTCGGCAGCACGCACGTCACGTAATCGCCGACCCCGACGCCGCGTTCGGCGTACGCGCGGGCCAGGCGGTTGGTGGACGAGTCGAGTTCACCGCGGGTGATCGTTCGGCCCTCGCAGGTGATCGCGGGTGCGTCCGGCGCTTGTGCGGCGAGCCTGGAGAACTGGGTTGCGATCGGCGGGACCGGCTCGGTCATCTCAGTAGCCCCCCCGGCGTTCGAAGATCCTGCGAGGGTTGTCGACGAGCATCGTGGTGAGCTGCTCGTCGGTGACGCCGCGCTCCTTGAGAGCGGGGATGACGTCGTTGTGGATGTGCAGGTAATGCCAGTTCGGTAGGGCGATGGGCAAGGTCTCCTCTGGCAGTGCGTCGAAATAGCAACAGGCGTCATGAGATAACACCATCTTGTCGGCGTGACCGCGTTCGCACATCTTGGCGACGGTGTCGACCCGATCCTCGAACGGCAGGTAGACGTCGACTCCGAAACGGTCCATGCCGATGTAGGAGCCGTTGGCGATCAGCTCTTCGAGATAGTCGAGATCGGTGGTGTCACCCGAGTGGCCGATCACGACTCGGGACAGGTCGACACCTTCCTCGGCGAAGATCCGCTGCTGCTCGAGCCCGCGGCGGGTGGCCGCGTGCGTGTGGGTCGAGATCGGTACACCGGTCTGTCGGTGCGCCTGGCCGACGGCGCGGAGCACCCGCTCGACTCCGGGGGTGACGCCGGGCTCGTCGGTAGCGCACTTGAGGATCGCCGCCTTGATGCCTGTGTCCGCGATGCCCTGTTGGATATCGCGGACGAACATGTCGGTCATGATTTCGGGTCCGTCCAGCGGCGTGCCGGGGCCCACGTAGTCGAAGTAGAACGGAACGTCGTTATAGGTGTACAGGCCCGTGGCGACGACGATGTTCAGCTCGGTGGCCGCCGCGACGCGCGCGATGCGGGGGATGTAACGGCCAAGACCGACGACGGTGAGGTCGACGATGGTGTCCACACCGCGGGACTTCAGCTCATTCAGCCGCGCGATCGCGTCGTCCACGCGTTTGGATTCGTCACCCCAACCCTCTGGATAGTTTTGCAGGATCTCGGTGCTCATGATGAAGACGTGCTCGTGCATCAGCGTGACGCCGAGGTCGGTTGTATCAATGGCTCCGCGTGCGGTGTTGATCTTGTTGCCGTCCATATAGGAACTCCCGTCGCCGATTGACCCGGCTAGCGGCGCCCCCGTCGATGCACGGCGATCCGCGCACCACGGGAAGGAGCCAGCGTGATGTTGCGGGCACGGGTCCTCTCGGGATGCTGCCGATCCGGCGAGATCCGGTATCGGACGAGGACTTCGCGCAGGATGGCGGTCCCCTCCAGCAGCGCGAAACCGGCGCCAAGGCAGCGGCGGGCGCCGCCGCCGAACGGTAGCCAGGTTGCCGTCGTCGCGCTGCCGTCGAGGAATCGTTCGGGACGGAATTCCTCCGGGTCCGCGTGGTGCTCCGGGTCGGCGTGGATGGGGCCGATGCCGGGAAGCACGGTGTAGCCGGCAGGGATGCGGTAGCCGCCGAGTTCGATGTCCTCGGTGAGCCTTCTGGCCACGCCGTAGATCACCGGATGCAGGCGCATCGATTCCTTGACCACCGCCTCCAGGTACTTGTCGTCGCCGGCGTCGACGGCGGCGATCACCTTGTCCTGCAAGGCGGGATCGCGCGCCAGGTCGTGCAGCGTCCAGGCCAGCGTGGTCGCGGTGGTTTCGTGGCCCGCGAGCAGCAGTGTGATCATCTGGTCGCGCAGCTCGACATCCGAGAGACGATCACCGTCGACCTCGACGGAGACCAGCTGCGACAGCACGTCCGAACCGCCGGCCGCGCCGGATTGTGCCCGTCGCTCGGCGATCTCGGCGTAGAGCAGCCGGTCGACCTGCGCATGCAGCTCACGAAATTGCCGCCACGGGCCGAACCGCCGTACCGATGGCACGATTTCACCGAGGTAGACCACCATCGGCGCCGATGCCAGCCGCGACAGTGCGGCGCGTAGTTCGTCCAGCCGGGGGCCTTCGCTGACCCCGAACACCACCCGCAGGATGATTTCCAGCGCGACGGCATTCATCCGGCGGTGGGCCGAGAACGGGGTGCCGACAGACCATTGCTCCACCTCGGCGACCGCCAACTGGGTCATCATGCCGTGGTAGCCGCGCAGCGGCCCGCCGTGGAAGGACGGCATCAGCAGCTTGCGGATGCGCTGATGTTCGTCCTCGTCGGTGGTGAGAACCGAGTGCTTGCCCATGATCTGGCGCAGCACGACGTTTCCCTCGCCCGCATGAAACGTGGTCGTCGGACCGCCGAACACGACCCGGGTGAGGTCGGGATTGCACAGGAAGACGCCGGGCTGACCAAGCATGGACACGGTGAACACATCGCCGTACTTCTTGCGCAGCCACGGCACCACGCGATGCCGGAAGGGAAAGATCGCCGTCTGCAGCACGGTGGGCAGCTGGAGCCTCGGCGGAAGCGGGAGCGTGGTCGCGCCGTCGAGCACCTTAGGCGTCGTGGTCGGGGCCATACCGCAAACCTACAAGAAAGACCTCAGCGCGACTCGATCGTCTCCCGCGGCGCCGACGTGGTCGGCGACTTCGCCGGTCGCCGCGGATTGCCGGCGATGGTGACGACGGAAGTCGCCAGCGCGGCGACCGACACCAGCGCCAACAGCTGCACCCCCGCCGAATGCCCGACATAGCCGTCGACCGATCGCCACGGGTTTTGGCTGAGCACCGCGCCCGCGACAATCAACCCACCCGCCGCGGTGCCGACGGTCACCGCGTCACAAAGCTTTTCGCGTCTGCGCAGCAAGTACTTCACGACCAGCGCCGCCCCGACCGCAATGACACCGGCCACCCCCGATATCACCGCGCCCGCGGCAAGCACCGCGAAGGCTGCTGCGGCGGGTGCTGGCTGCCACGGCCGTGCGGGCTCATCCGGTGGACGCCGTCGTCGAACCGGTAAGAACGCCAGCAGGGCCAGCAGCGGCAACAGCGCCAGCCCGCTGACCAGCCCGGCACGGTAGAGCGTGTTGGACGCGAAGTCCAGCCTGACGGTGCCGGCCGTGCCCGCCGGCAGCACCCAGCCCTGCTGCCAGCCATTGACGGTGACCGGCTTCAACAGGGTGCCGTCGCCGGTGTGCGCGATCCAGCCGGGGTTCACGCTTTCCGGCACCACCAGCACCCGTGCCGTTGCCGACGCCGGGACCTGAAGCTCGCGGCGTTCGGAGCTCCACGCGTCGGCAGCGGCGGGACTCGTTGCCGCCGTATGCAATTGGGTGGCAAGCGGACCGGAGAGCTGCACGCCGTCCACCACGAACGCGGCGCCGGGGCTGATCACCAACTCCTGCTGACCCGCGGGCACCGCGATCGGCTCGGCACGGCACGGACGGGCGGGCACTGGCTCGCCGTCGAGCAGCGCGCCCACCGTCGTCGCGACGGAAGTCTGCACGAATTGACCTGCCACGCCGATGATCGGGCCACGGCCGCAGGGCAGATCGATGGCCCGCTCGCGGTTACGTGCGGAGTTGGCCGCGGCGATCGGGGAACCGCGCGCGTCGAGCGCGGTCACCTCGGCCAGGCCGGGTGGCTTGAGTTGGTCGAAGCCGAGCGCGGTCCGGTCGATGACGTTGTCCCAGTCCAGGATCGACACCTTCACGGTGTCGGTGACGCGTGGCTTCAGTTCGACGGTCTGGGCCCGGTCACCGTTCAGCGGGCGCACCTGCGGCCCGTCGCCCAGATCGACGGCCACCAGGGTCGGATGTGCCGGCAGCTCAGAGGAACTCGGCGTCACCCGCAGCGCGGCTACTTCACCTTGGGTGGGCAACGTGAGCGTGAGGGTGGGCGGCGTCTTGTGCTGCACGACGCTCTGCGGCGCCGTCCACGCGGTGCCGGGATCGCCGTCGGCTGCGGCGTAAGCGGAGCCCAGCACGTCGATCGGGTCCGCATCGCCGGTGGCCCGCGCGGTCCCGGGTTCGGCGATCAGGTCGGCCAGGTTGGGGCCCTGCCGCGCCCGGACCCACACCGTCGGCGTCACAGCCGTCGGTGCCGGGACGGTCAGCGTGCGGCTCAGATTGACCGGCTCCTCGGGAGACAACGCCATCGCCGCCGCGCACCGAATCCCCGTTGGGCTCTCGGCGCAGCCCGGACGGCCCAGCAGCTCCGTACCCAGATCCCATTGCGCGACAGCCGAATCCGGTGGTGGACCGGGGACCAGCACAGTGTGCCGCAGGTTGATGGGATGTGCGAAGCCGTTCGCGTCGTACTGGGTGACGGTGAAGTCGGTGATGCCGAACTGCACCCCGGGCGATCCGTTGTCGGTGGCGACCGCGGTGATCCGCACCCACGGAGTCTCGCCATAGGGCAGCGCGACGGTGAGCGGCTTGCCTGCTTCGTCGTACCTCAGCGTGCTCGTGCCGTTGACGGTCGACACCTCGATGCGGCGGACCTGCGCGCCGACGGCGGTGGCGCTCGGCGTGATCGTGATGGTGGCATTGGTGACCGGGTGGTCGAAGTCGACCTGCAGCCATTGACCGACGGCGGCCTGCAGCGCGTTGGAAACCCAGCTTGTCGACGGATCGCCGTCGATGGCCGACGATGCTCCGGTCGCGGGTGAGACGTTGGGCAGCGCGGTCGAGTCCGACGCCGAACTCGATACCGAGATCCGTCCGCCGTCCCAGTGCCCGTAGACCATGTCGGCGCCGTCGGCGGGATAGTCGAGCACCCGGTTGAAGGTGTGCCGGGGATCGTCTGGCGTACGGATCGCCGACAGGTGGTCGTCGACGCGGCCGTAGTCGGTTTCGCGGGCCAGCGGGGTATCGGTCACGGTCACGACCGGAGTGGACAGGCCCGCCCGTCGGGCGTCGGCGGTCAACAGCATCGGCCCCAACGGCGGCTGTCCGAGCAATCGGCGGCGCTCCTCGAGCCGCAGCAGCGACTCGGGTCCGCCGTCGACGCGGGCCATCGCATCGGTGTCGACCAGGTAGGGCGCCGAGGGGTTGGTTTCCGTGTCCACCCGGTATATCTCGACGGCGGGGTAGCGTGGCCGCAGCCCGCTGTCGGTGATGAATCCCGCCAGCGTGCCCGGGCCGGTCGGTGCACCGAACTGCGCGACCTTCGTCAGGCCCGGCGACCCGTCCATTGTCCGATGCACCAGCACCGGCCGGGCCGACCTCGACGTCTCGGGATCCAGGTCGTTACGCACAACCACATATGAAATTCCTTGCCGGGCAAGGGTATCCGCGATCCCGGCGGACGGCCGTCCCGCGGCGAACAGTCGCTGCACCGAGTCAAGAGCGCGAATGGTCGCCGGCGGGGTGAGCGGAATCGAGTCCCGCACCCCCCACGGGCTGTTGCCCAGTACCTGGAGCGGTTCGTCGTGGCTGGTGCCCCACACCTGCGTGGCGAACGGCGCGCCGGGCACCACAAGCACCCGGCCCGGTGTGGGCGAGCGGATGTTGTGTTGGTCGAGCCAATTCGCGGTGTCGTGCCAGTACTGCGGGATCGCCTTGAACGCACCCGGCGGCGTGAGCCTGCCCGTCCACGCCAGCGACGTAGCCGCCGCCAACGCCACCAGCACAACGACGCCGACCGCCACCCGCTTGTCGTGCTCGGGGTGGGCGATCGCGGTGATCCACACTCGCCGCGGCGAACTGCCCGGCAGCGGGGTGCGGCCAAGCAGATGGGCCAGCCCCAACACGAGCGGCAGCCGCAGCAGCGGTTCGACCTTGTGCAGGTTGCGGAGCGGGGTGCCGCCCGCGTCGAGGTACGCCTGCACCACGTGGGCCACCGGTGACCCGAGACCGCCGGAGTATCCGGCCGCCAGCACGACGATGCCGAGCAGCAGGATCGTGATGAGCCGGCCGCGGGAGGGGCACGATCTCATCGCCAGCCCGGCCAGCCCGGCGGCCGCGACCAGCGTTGTGGCCAGCACCGCGACCGAACCGGTGACCAGCGAGGTGCCCGCGGTCGCGTTCGGTGCGACGAACGGCGTCCAGGCGTCGGTGCCGCGCAACATCTCCGTCAGCGACATCCACTGGGTGGTGACGCCGGAGGATTCGATGAAGTCGAGGAACGGCGGGCTGATCCGGCCCAGCAGGAAGAGCGGGACCACCCACCACATCACCGCCAACGCCGCGCACGACAGCCACCAGGCGGTGAAGCGCAACCACAAACGGTTCGGGCGGTGGCAGGCCCACCAGATCACCGCGACCAGACAGCCGGTCAGCGTGGCTACCGCGTTCACGGCACCCATCAACGCGATCGCCAGCGCGGACCGGGCCGCCAATACCCGCACCGGCCCGTCACCCCTCAGCGCCAAGATCACCGGCAGCAGCACCCACGGCGCCAGCATCATCGGCAGCGTCTCCGACGAGATCGCGCCGAGGGTTGTGAGCACCCGCGGGGACAGCGCGAACGCTGCGGAGGCAATGATCCGCGACGTCGGGCTGCCGATGCCAAGCGCCTCGGCGACGCGCAGCAGACCCCAGAACCCCACGACGAGCAGCAGCGCCCACCACAGCCGCTGCGTCATCCAGCCGGGCAGGCCGATCAGATCACCGGCGAGAAAGAACACTCCGTGCGGGAACAGGTAGCCGTAGGCCTGGTTCTGTGCCTGGCCGAATGGCAGCTCGCTGTTCCACAGGTCGAACGCGCGGGCCAGGAACCGCAGCGGATTCGCGGTGAGGTCCAGCTTGGTGTCGGGTGAGATCTGCCCGGGCGATTGGGCGAAAGTCAGGATCAGCGCCGCCGCGGTGACCACCCACAACCACCGCCGCGATAGCGGCGCCGTCAAGCTAGGTTCTGTCGCCGTACTCGACCCTGTTGAGTACCGATGACGCCGGATCGCCCGCCTGCAGCGGAGGCTTTGTGTCCTGCTGCACCATCAGCGTCACCCCGAAAATGGCGGCCGCGCCCAGCAGCAGGCCGACAACGATGCTGGCCGCGGCGGGCACGAGAAACCGATCCATCCGGCCAAGGTAGCAGACCATGCTTGACCTGGTATGTGACCACGTCGCCGCGAACTGCTACTAAGGTCGTGGCCCATGGCCTTGTCCCGCGCGCTCGGCGCCCTGGCGGCGATGTCCGGGCTCCTGCTGGCCTGCTCGCCTGCGGGTGAGAAGCCCGCCGCGCCCTCGACGTCCGGCGCACCGCCTGCCATGGCCGCCACGGCCGCACAGAATGCCCCGGCAGCGCTACCGCCCGTCGCGCCCGCGTGCGGACAAGAGGACGCACTACTGGCAGGCATGTCGACCCGCGACAAGCTGGCCCAGCTGCTGATGGTTGGCGTGAAGGATGCCGCCGATGCGCGCGCGGTCGTCGGCACCCACCACGTCGGCGGGATCTTCATCGGAAGTTGGACCGATCTGTCGATGCTGACCGACGGGTCACTGGCCGGCATCGCGGAGTCCGCGGGTCCGCTGCCGCTGGCGGTGAGCGTCGACGAGGAGGGCGGCCGGGTGTCCCGGCTGGCCAGCCTGATCGGCAAGCAGCCGTCGCCGCGGGTCTTGGCGCAGACCCACACACCCGAAGAGGTCTACGACATCGCGCTCCAGCGCGGTCAGGCGATGCGCAAGCTCGGCATCACCATCGACTTCGCACCGGTCGTCGACGTCACCGACGCGCCGGATGACACCGTGATCGGTGACCGGTCGTTCGGCGCCGATCCGGCGGCGGTGACGGACTACGCCGGCGCGTATGCGCGCGGCCTGCGCGACGCCGGTCTGCTGCCGGTGCTCAAGCACTTCCCCGGCCACGGTCACGGCTCGGGGGACACGCACACCGGAAGCGTCGTCACCCCGCCCATCGCGGATCTGCAGAGCAACGACCTGGTGCCGTACCGCACGCTGACCTCGCAATCGCCGGTCGCCGTGATGGTGGGGCATATCCAGGTGCCAGGCCTGACCGGCAGCGACCCTGCCAGCCTCAGCCCCGCAGCCTATGCGCTGCTGCGTTCGGGGGACTACGGCGGCCCGCCGTTCAACGGGCCGGTGTTCACCGACGACCTGTCCAGCATGCAGGCCATCAGCGATCGGTTCGGCGTGGCCGAGGCGGCGCTGCGCGGCCTGCAGGCGGGTGCCGACACCGCGCTGTGGGTGACCACTGACGAGGTGCCCGCGGTGCTGGACCGGCTGGAGAAGGCGCTGGCTGCGGGGGAGCTGACGGTGTCGCGAGTCGACGCGTCGGTGCTGCGGATGGCGGGTGTCAAGGGCCCGAATCCACGGTGCGGCCGCTGATTTGTCACGTATTGCTTACTCTGGAGTAAGGAAGCGGCCCGCGGCCGTCTGGAAAGGCTCACGCATGGCAGGTGGAACTAAGCGGTTGCCGCGTGCCGTCCGGGAGCAGCAGATGCTCGACGCCGCAGTGCAGATGTTCTCGGTCAACGGCTATCACGAGACCTCGATGGACGCCATCGCAGCCGAGGCGCAGATCTCCAAACCGATGCTGTACCTCTACTATGGCTCGAAGGAAGACTTGTTCGGGGCCTGCCTGGACCGCGAGCTGAGCCGGTTCATCGACACGGTCCGCGCCGACATCGACTTCCGGCAGAGCCCAAAAGAATTGCTGCGCAATGCCGTTCTGACGTTCCTGCACTACATCGACACCAACCGGGCATCGTGGATGGTGCTATACACCCAGGCCACGAGTTCGCAGGCGTTCGCCCACACGGTGCGCGAAGGCCGCGAGAAGATCATCGAACTGGTCGGCAGGCTGCTGCGGGCGGGCACCCGTAACCCCGGGCCGGACACCGATTTCGACATGATGGCGGTCGCGCTGGTGGGCGCCGGTGAGGCGGTGGCCAACCGCGTCAGCACCGGCGACGCCGACGTGAACGAGGCCGCTGAGCTGATGATCAACCTGTTCTGGCGGGGCTTGAAGGGCAAGCCATTCGATAAGGACGCACAGGCGGTCGCGTCAAACTAGTGGCGGCTTCAATAGTTTCGCGGCAGTGCCGCGACCATGGCCTCGACCTGCGTGCGCTTGAGCGTCGTGATGCTTCCGTCCGGTAGTCCAAGGACGCGGTCGATGGCAAGCCCGTGGAGTTTGAATCTGGTTGTCAGAACGTCGATTGCGTGGTCTCGGGCGGAGTCGTCGGCCGCGTCGAACACGGCAATGATGTTCGAGTTTGTGAGTGCCGCGAGGCCATAAATCATGTCAGCGACACCTTCGGGGTCGAACGTGACAAAGACGCCGTCTGCGATCCCATCCGATATCAGCCGCGTCAGCAACGGCCGGAAAAGCGCTTGCTCGACGGAGACGATTCGTCCGTACAGATGCGCGTTGTCGGGTCGCAGCAGCGATACCATGGCGGCAAGCTGCTCAGGCCCGGCCATCTTCATCTTGATGTCAAAACCCGCCTGCAGCACCGCGTTGAGCCGGTCCAGCGCGTCACCACCGCACACGGCGACGGCATCCTCGACGGCCGCAAACGCGTCGCGGGCGCTGCGCTCGGCCAAGGCCGCGATCAGCTTGTCCTTGGACGGGAACCAGTGGTAGAAGGCGCCCTTGGAGACCCCGGCGTCGGCGATCAAGTCGTTCAGGCTGACATTGTCATATCCGTGCCGCAGAAACAGCGTCGCCGCCCGATCGAGCAGCTCCGCTCTGCGGATATCGGGATGCTTAACTACCCGCGGCATGCGGGCGTTCCCGCTTCCAGCCGACGTAGGTCAGGTAAAGCCCGGACAGGGCGAGGCAGACGAACATCACCCAAATCACCGCCTTTGCACCCGAGCTGTAGATGGCGTTGCCCGCGGCGTCGTAGGCCTGCGGAACGGCCAGCAGAATCACGCCGCGGATCGCGAGAAACCAGCCGACAACGGAGACGATGACCGCAGCGGGGCTGCGCCAGTACTGGTGGAACGCGATGATGAGCAGGCCGAGCATCAGCAGGATGGCGCCGTACAGCCACGGCCACATGGGGTTGGCCTTGAATTCCGTGAACAGCGTCTGCATGTACGAGCCGCGCACCGCGACCGTGGTCGGCACGATGGTGAACCACGGACCCAACACGCGGGCGAACATGCGTGTGCGGATCTGCGACTGCTCTGATGTGCTCATTGCTCTGCCTCCAACGTCGCCGGTCGCACTGTATACCGACCAGTGGTCGGTATACAAGACCGGCGGTCGGTCTTAGTCGAGAACGCCACGCGCCCGGCAGCCGTGAGATCGGTAGGCAGATCTTCCTACCCGACTTACCCTCGGCAGATGGAACTGCGGCAGCTGCGGTACTTCGTGGCCGTTGCGCAGGAGCTGCATTTCCGCCGCGCGGCCGACCGGGTCCACATCTCCGGCCCTGCATTGTCTCAGCAGATCATCGCGCTCGAGCGGGAACTGGGCGCCCAGCTGTTCATCCGCGACCGGCGCAGCGTCCGACTGACCGAGGCCGGCCGCACATTGCTGGAGGACGCACGCACGATCCTGGCCCTCGCGGACGACGCGAGCCGGCGGCTGCGCCACACCGCTGCCCAGACGATGCCACTGCGATTGGGCTACGTCAGCTGGTTGCCGGACGATATCGGCGCCCTGCTGGGGGCTGCGGTGCCGATCCGTGTCGACGACTGGGTGTTGCCGTCCCACGCACAAGCGGACCGGGTTGCCGACGCTAGCCTGGACCTCGCCGTGGCCTGGATCAGCGTCGTCGGCGCCGAGTCACGAGGGCTCGCAACGCATTTGGTCCGTGCCGAGCCGTTGACGGCTGTCATGCGAGGCGTCAGCTCGTCCGAGCCGGTGGCCGCCGCCGACCTCACCGTGCTGATCGACACCGACGAGGCGGCCTGGTCCTCGTGGAATCGCTTCGCATCCGAGTTCGCCGCGCACGCAGGTGCCCGCATCGTTCGGGTTGACGACGGCGGGATCGTCGGCGACGCGTTCTACGCCCACGTGCGTCGGCTCGGTGGGCCTGTCCTCGCGTCACCGAAGCGCCACTCGGCGGTGATCCCCCCGAGCCTGGGTATGCGTCCCGTTGGTGACCCGGTTCCCCTGTGGACGTGGTCACTGCTGCACCGGGCCGGCGATGACCGTCCCGCGGTCCGCCATGCCGCTGATTCCATGGTCGCCCTCGCGGTCAGCCGCAATTGGCGTACACCGCCGGATGACCGCTGGTGGGTGCCCGCGGACGATCCGCATCGCGCCACGCTGCACTGAGAAGTTGGGCCAACCGCTGGTAGGCGATTAGTCGTGGACACCGGGGTGCCCGCGCGCTTCACTCGACGGTAGCCAGACCAGAAGGGGGCCAACGGCCATGACGCACAACCACATTGTGGACGATCTCGCCGAATTCGTCGTCCGCGCCGAGGCCGGCGATCTCACAGGCGTGGCAATGGCGACGATGAAGCGCAACGTGCTCGACACCGTCGCGTGCGCCGTCGGCGCCATGGACGGCGAGCTCATCCCGCAGATACGCGCACATGCCCAGCAGTTCAGCGGCCAGCCCACCGCGACGTTGGTCGGGGGTGGGCGCGCTTCGGTGGATCAGGCGGCGTTCGTCAACGCGGTTCTGGTGCGCTACCCCGACCTGCTCGACACCTTCCTGACGCCAGGTGGGCTGTGCCACCCCGCGGACAACTTCGGGGCAGTGTTCGCGGTGGCCGAGCACGTCGGCGCCACCGGCGCGGATTTCCTTCTGGCGTTGGCGATCGCCTACGAGATCCAGTGCCGGTTCAGCGGCCAGGTTCCGGTCATGGCGCGCGGCCTCAACCACGCGCTGCAGCTGGCGATGTCGGTCGCCGCCGGGTCGGCGAGACTCCTTGAGTTCGATGCCGCCTCGACCGCCGACGCCATCGCCGCCTCGACGGTCGACAACGTCTCACTGGCCGCCGTGCACGCCGAGCCGGTCTCGAACTGGAAGGGCATCTCGCCCGCCATCACCGGAATGCGGGCGGTATACACGACGATGCTGGCCGGCCGCGGGATCACCGGTCCCAAAGCGTTGTTCGACGGGCCAAACGGTTTGGAGCAACTCTTCGATCAGCCGATCGACATGAACACCGCGGACCGATCGTTGGCCGCCGCCGGGCAGACCTACCTCAAGCAGTACTGCTCGTTGATCCACGGCCAGGCCGTCATCGATGCCACGCTGGCGATCCGTGACCAACACGGCTTCTCAGGCGGTGACGTCGCCGGAGTGACCGTCGAAGTCTTCCAGGGCGCATACGACTTCGCCGGCGGCGGCAGCTACGGCGACAAGAGCCGGCCCCAGACTAAAGAGCAGGCCGACTACAACCTGAAGTACCTCAGCGCCGTCGCGCTGCTCGACGGTCAGGTGGGTCCCGAACAGCTCGAGACAGGGCGCGTGGGTCGTGCCGACGTCCAGGATCTGCTCGCGCGGGTCGACGTCAAGGCGGCACCCGACCTGACCGAGGCATATCCCGAACGCACGTCGACACGTGTGCGTGTCGTCCTGCGGGACGGGCGGGAGTTCGACCGTGAGCAATCCGACTTCGAGGGCTCGCCGACCCGGCCGATGTCCTGGGACCGGGTCGTCGAGAAGTTCCACTGGCTCGCCGAACCGTTCGCCGACGATGCCCTGCGCCGCGAGATCATCGCTGCGGTAGATGATCTCGATCAGATCGCCGTGTCCGACCTGGCCGGACTGCTGTCGAGAGTAAGCCGCGAGCGTCGACGCACCCGGTCCAAGGGCCGCCTATAGCGACGTCACCGTGCCCTTGAGGTGGGGCTCACCCTTCGTCAGGTGGCGCAGTGTCAGCTCCCAGCCGTCGGAGACGCGGTCGACGTAGAGCCCGGCGCGCGCGGGCAACACAACGGGCTTGGCGAACCGCACCGAATACTTCACCGCGTCCGGCAGCTGACCCTCGATGTTCGCCAGAACCGCTGCAGCGCTGAACATCCCGTGCGCGATGACGGTGGGGAACCCGAACAGCTTCGCCGCGATCGGGTTGGTGTGGATCGGGTTGTGATCGCCGCCGACCGAGGCGTAGTGGCGGATCTGGCCAGGCGTGATGCGCAGCACGGCGTTGGGTGGCCCGAGCTTCGGCTGCTTCTGCGGCGGCGGCTTCGGCTCGTCGGAAAGGCTGGTCTTCTGCTGATGCAGAAACGTCGTCACCTGATGCCACGCGGTGTCATTGCCGACGTTGACGTCGGTGACGATGTCGACCAGCAGCCCGCGTCGATGCTCACGCAGGTTTTCGGCGTGTACCTGCATCGAGACGGTGTCGGTGACCAGGATTGCCCGGTGCTGCGTGATGTGGTTCTCGACGTGCACCGAACCCATTGCGGCGAAAGGGAAGTCGAACCCCGTCACCAACGACATCACCGTCGGGAACGTCAACGCGAACGGATAGGTCAGCGGGACGGCATCGCCGAACCGCAACCCGGTGACTTTCGCGTAGTCCGCGACGTTGGCGGGATCGATGCTCAGATCGTCGACGGTGAGCGTGCGGTCGGGCAGCGTGTCGCCGCGCGGCACGAACGGCAACGCGCCGGCCGCCGCGCGCACCAAGTTCATCAACCCGGACGGCTGCGTCATGGTGCTCAGCCTAGGCGCCCAGCATGGCTTGCCCGCACACCCGGATGGTGTTCCCGGTGACGGCATTCGACGCCGGGTTGGCGAAGTAGGCGATGGTCTCGGCGACGTCGACCGGCTGGCCGCCCTGGTACAGCGAGTTGAGCCGACGGCCCACTTCGCGGGTGGCCAGCGGGATCGCCTCGGTCATCTTGGTCTCGATGAACCCAGGCGCGACGGCGTTGACGGTGATGCCCTTGTCGGCGTAGGCGGCGGACAGCGCGTCGGTGAGGCCGATCATGCCTGCCTTGGTGGTCGCGTAGTTCGTCTGCCCGCGGTTGCCCGCGATGCCCGCCACCGAGGACAGCCCGATGACCCGGCCGCCTTCGCCGATGCTCCCGTTGTCCACCAGGCCCTCGGTAAGGCGAAGCGGCGCAAGCAGATTGACGGCGATGACGGAGTCCCAGCGGGCCTCGTCCATGTTGGCCAGCAGCTTGTCGCGGGTGATGCCCGCGTTGTTGACCAGGATGTCGGCGTGCCCGCCGTAGTTCTCCCGCAGATGCTCGGTGATCTTGTCGACGGCGTCGTCGGCGGTGACATCGAGCGTCAGCGCGGTGCCACCCACCTTGGACGCCGTCTGCCCGAGCGCCTCGGCCGCACCTCCGACGTCGATGCAGACCACCTTGGCGCCGTCGCGGGCGAACACCTCGGCGATCGTCGCGCCGATGCCGCGCGCGGCGCCGGTCACGATCGCGACCTTGCCGTGCAGCGGCCTGTCCCAGTCGGCGGGCGGTGCGCTGTCGGCCGCCCCGACCCGGAACACCTGGCCGTCCACGTACGCCGACTTCCCCGACAGGATGAACCGCATTGTCGACTCCAGTCCCGTCGCGGCCGGCTTGGCCTCCGCGGACACGTACACCAGCGCGACCGTCGCCCCGTGCCGCAGCTCCTTGCCGAGCGAGCGGGTGAAGCCCTCCAGCGCGCGCTGCGCGATCCGCTCGTGCGCGCTGCCCGTCTCCTCGGGTGTGGTGCCGACGACGACGATCCGCCCGCACCGTCCGAGGTTGCGCAGCAGCGGGGTGAAGAACTTGTACAAGGCCTTCAGGCTGGCGGGTTCGGCGATGCCGGTGGCGTCGAACACCAGCCCGCCGAACGAGTCGGCCCAGCGGCCGCCGAGGTTGTTCGACACCACGTCGTAGTCGTCGGCCAGCGCGGTGCGCAGGGGCTCGGCGACGCGGCCTTCCCCGCCTATCAGCAGCGTGCCTGCCAGCGGCGGGTCACCGGGCCGATAGCGCCGCAGGGTCTCGGGCGACGGGATGCCGAGCTGCTTGGCCAGGAAGGACCCGGGCGCCGAGTGGACGATTTGCGAATACAAGTCGTTGGCCATAACAGCACAGTACCGAACTTACTCCAGAGTAAGGACGGTGGGTAGTATGGCCCCATGGTCAACAACACAACCCGACGGGTCGCCATCCTCGGCGGCAACAGGATTCCGTTCGCCCGGTCGGATGGCGCGTATGCCAACGCGTCCAATCAGGACATGTTCACAGCCGCGCTGGGCGGCCTGATCGACCGCTTCAACCTGGGTGGCGAGCAGCTAGGGGCGGTAATCGGCGGCGCCGTGCTCAAGCACAGCCGCGACTTCAACTTGATGCGCGAATGCGTGCTGGGCAGCGCGCTGTCGTCGTACACGCCGGCCTTTGACCTGCAGCAGGCCTGCGGCACGGGACTGCAGGCGACGATCGCGGCCGCCGATGGAATCGCCGCGGGCCGTTACGAAGTGGCCGCGGCGGGTGGGGTGGACACCGCCTCGGATGCGCCGATCGCGTTCGGCGACGACCTGCGACGGGTGCTGCTCGGGCTGCGACGGTCAAAGTCCAACGTCGACCGGCTCAAGCTGGTCGGCAAGCTGCCGGTGTCGCTGGGCGTCGAGATCCCCGTCAATAGCGAGCCGCGCACCGGCTTGTCGATGGGGGAACACGCGGCCATCACCGCCAAGGAGATGGGCATCAAGCGGGTCGACCAGGACGAGCTCGCCGCGGCCAGCCACCGCAACATGGCCGCCGCCTACGACCGGGGCTTCTTCGATGACCTCGTCACGCCGTTCCTTGGGCTGTACCGCGACAACAACCTGCGGCCCGACTCGTCGGCGGAGAAGCTGGCCACCCTCAAGCCGGTGTTCGGTGTGAAGGCCGGCGACGCGACGATGACGGCGGGCAACTCGACGCCGCTGACCGACGGCGCATCCGTTTCACTCCTCGCGACCGGCGAGTGGGCGGCCGCGCACGCGATCGAGCCGCTGGCCTATTTCGTCGACGGGGAGACCGCCGCCGTGGACTACGTCAATGGGAAGGACGGCCTGCTGATGGCGCCGACGTATGCGGTGCCGCGGCTGCTGGCCCGGAACGGTTTGAGCCTGCAGGACTTCGATTTCTACGAGATCCACGAAGCCTTCGCATCGGTGGTGCTCGCCCACCTGCAGGCCTGGGAGTCCGAGGACTACTGCAAGGAGCGGCTCGGCTTGGATTCAGCGCTCGGCTCGATCGACCGGTCGAAGCTCAACGTCAACGGCTCGTCGCTGGCCGCAGGCCACCCGTTCGCCGCGACCGGCGGCCGCATCGTCGCGCAGTTGGCCAAGCAACTAAGCCAGAAGAAGGCCGAAAAGGGGCAGCCCGTCCGCGGCCTGATCTCCATCTGCGCCGCTGGTGGTCAGGGCGTCGCGGCGATATTAGAGGCGTGAACCGGAAAGAAATTCTCGAAAGCCTGTAACGGCCATGCGGGGGCCGTCGATAAACGGGTAGCTCCGTGTTGGCGTCTGACCCCCCGACCCGACGTCAACACGGGGCTCTTGTTTCCGCGTGCCAGGTGCTTCGATGAGAAGCATGCAGACCAGTCTCACCATCGTCGGATTACTCACTGAAACCAGCGGACCGTCACCGCTCGACGCCGTCGTGGACAACCTCGCCAAGGTTCGCGACGAGGGTTTTCGCAGAATCTGGATGGCGCAACTGCCCTACGACGCCGACCTGACCACCCTGCTCGCGGTCGCGCTGCGCGAGGTCGACACCATCGAGGTGGGATCCGGCGTGATTCCCATCCAGGTTCAGCACCCGATGCAGCTGGCGCAGCGCGCCCTCACACTCAATCTGATCGGTGGTGGCCGCTTCAGCCTGGGGATCGGAATGAGCCACCGCATGGTCACCGAACAGATGTGGGGTGTTTCCTGGGACAAACCGGTTCGCCAGATGCGCGAATACCTGGATGGCCTGCTGCCGCTACTGGCCGGGCGGCCCGCCGAAGCATCCGGTGAATTCTGGACCACCCGCGGGTCGCTGCAGATTCCCGGCGCGCCGACCCCTGACGTGTACATCGCCGCGCTGGGCCCGCAGATGCTGCGGCTGGCCGGCCAGCGCACGGCCGGGACGCTGACGTGGATGACCGGGCCCAAGACGCTCGCCGAACACGTCGTGCCGACGCTGCGCGAAGCGGCGGTCGAGGCCGGCCGTCCGGAGTCCGCGGTGCGGGTGGCGGCCTCGCTGCCGGTGAGTGTCACCGACGACGCCGCGGGCGCGAGGGCTCAGGCGGCCAACGACTTCGCGATTTACGGGACGTTGCCGTCGTACCGCGCGATGCTGGACCGCGAAGGATTCTCCGGACCCGAGGACGCCGCGATCATCGGCGACGAGAAAACCGTCTCCGAACGCCTCGACGAACTGAGCGCTGCGGGCGTCGACGAGTTCGTCGGCGCCGTCTTCGACACGTCCGAGGAGGTGCGCTCGCGCACCCGCGCCCTGCTGCGCAGCAAGGACTCCTGACGGCCCCAAAACGGCCTCTGGCGCCGCCCGTGCCCGGGGCGTACGATCGACCGCACGACGGGTTCGGGAGTGACCAGTCCAAAGTGCCGGCAAGAGGTGAAAGCCGGCCGCGCGAGAATTGAGACGCCCTCAGATGTCCTCCCGGACCCGCCCTTTTTTGCCTCTGGTCGCATCGCAATCAGCGCCGTCGCCCGGCCAACGCAAAAGGCCCCCCGTAGGGCGGGGGACCTTTTGTTTCGAAGCGGCTGAAGAAGGCTCAGAAGGCCGCTTCGTCGAGCTCCATGATCTCGTTGTCGATGGTGTCGATCACCTGACGTGCGCTGGTGAGCAGCGGCAGGAAGTTCTTCGCGAAGAACGACGCCACCGCGATCTTGCCGTCGTAGAAGGCGCGATCCTCACCGCTGGCCCCGGCGTCGAGCGCCTCGATGGCCTTGGCGGCCTGCTGCAACAGCAGCCAGCCGATGATCAGGTCGCCGACGCTCATTAGGAAGCGCACCGAACCGGTGCCCACCTTGTAGATGTTCTTCGCGTCCTGCTGCGCAGACATCAGGTAGCCGGTCAGCGTGGTGGCCATGCCCTGGACGTCCTCCAGCGCGGTCGCCAGCAGCGCGCGCTCCGCCTTCAGCCGACCGTTGCCCGACTCGTTCTTGACGAACTGCTCGATCTGCCCGGCCACGTGCGCCAGGGCCACACCCTTGTCGCGGATGATCTTGCGGAAGAAGAAGTCCTGCGCCTGGATGGCCGTGGTGCCCTCGTAGAGCGAGTCGATCTTGGCGTCACGGATGTACTGCTCGATCGGGTAGTCCTGCAGGAAGCCGGAACCACCGAAGGTCTGCAGGCTCTCGGTGAGCTTGGCGTACGCCTGCTCCGAGCCCACACCCTTGACCACAGGCAGCATCAGGTCGTTGACCTTGACCGCCAGCTCGGCGTCGACGTCGTGCACGGCCTTGGCCACCGCGGCGTCTTGGTAGGTCGCGGTGTATAGGTACAGCGCACGCAGACCCTCGGCGTAGGCCTTCTGGGTCATCAGGCTGCGACGCACGTCGGGATGATGCGTGATGGTCACGCGCGGCGCGGTCTTGTCGGTCATCTGCGTGAGGTCAGCGCCCTGGACACGGCTCTTGGCGTACTCGAGCGCGTTGAGGTAACCGGTGGACAGCGTCGCGATGGCCTTGGTGCCGACCATCATGCGGGCCCCCTCGATGACCTCGAACATCTGCGCGATGCCCCTGTGCACCTCGCCGACCAGCCAGCCCTTGGCGGGCACGCCGTGCTGGCCGAGCGACAGCTCACACGTCGCGGAGACCTTGAGGCCCATCTTGTGCTCGACGTTGGTGACGAACACGCCGTTGCGCTCGCCGAGCTCGCCCGTCTCGAAGTCGAAGAGGAATTTCGGCACGAAGAACAGCGACAGGCCCTTGGTGCCAGGGCCAGCGCCCTCGGGACGGGCCAGCACCAGGTGGAAGATGTTCTCGTAGAGATCGCCGGAGTCACCGGAGGTGATGAACCGCTTCACGCCATCGATGTGCCACGAGCCGTCGTCTTGCCTGACGGCCTTGGTGCGGCCCGCGCCCACGTCAGAACCGGCGTCCGGTTCGGTCAGCACCATCGTGGCGCCCCAGCCGCGCTCCACGGCGATCTGCGCCCACTTCTTCTGCTCCTCGGTGCCGAGGTTGTAGAAGATCTGGGCGAAGCCCGGGCCGCCGCCGTACATCCACACCGCGGGGTTGGCGCCCAGGATGTGCTCCTGGAGGGCCCAGACCATCGCACGCGGCATCGGCATGCCGCCGAGTTCCTCGTCGAGACCGACCTTGTCCCAGCCCGCGTCGGAGACGGCGCGGACCGACTTCTTGAACGACTCTGGCAGCTTCACCTCGTGAGTCTTTGGGTCAAAGACGGGCGGATTGCGGTCGGCGTCGGCGAACGATTCGGCAATCGGACCCTCGGCCAGCCTGGCCATCTCGCCCAGCATTTCCCTAGCGGTGTCGACATCCAAGTCGGCGAAGTCACCCTCACCGAATGCCTTGTCGATGCAGAGCACCTCGAACAGGTTAAATACCTGGTCACGCACGTTGCTCTTGTAGTGGCTCATGTTTCCTCCTCGTCGAGAACGCCACTTGAGGTTGGGTACTTCCGTCAAGTTACCCACCAGTAACTGGCGCCTACTATACCGATCAGTAACTTCAACGCAAAGCCACTGCGAGCAATTTCCATTGCCTATGTAACCCAGTGGTTGGCCGGGCCGCGAAACCGGTACCTGAACTGCGATTTCGAACCGTTGTGATGATGGTCACGAAGTGCCGGATAGGGCGCGTTTCCCGAGGGAACAATTACCCGCCAGTGGCTGCTGTGACAACGGTGTCGGAAGGTAAATTAATGCGCTCGGCGCAGCTCCGCCGTCCGCGGCCAGGTGTGATGATGGATGTGATGACCAACGGCGCCCCAGACCTCAGCCCCACATCGCTACGGGAGGCGTTCGGGCATTTCCCGTCCGGTGTCATCGCGATTGCCGCGGAGGTGGACGGCGTTCGCGTTGGCTTGGCGGCAAGCACGTTCGTCCCGGTCTCGCTGGACCCGCCACTGGTGTCGTTCTGTGTGCAGAACACGTCGGAGACCTGGCCCAAGCTCAAGGACCTGCCGCGGTTGGGGATCAGTGTCCTCGGCGAATCGCATGACGATGCCGTGCGGAGCTTGGCCGCCAAGACCGGCGATCGGTTCGCCGGCCTAGACACCGTCTCCACGCAGAGCGGCGCTGTCTTCGTCGATGGCACCAGCGTTTGGCTGGAAAGCGCAATCGAGCAGCTGATCCCCGCAGGCGATCACACGATCGTAATCCTGCGGGTCAGCGACATTACAGTCCATCCTGATGTGCCGCCGATCGTGTTCCATCGCAGCACATTTCGCCGACTGGGGGCGTGAGGCGCCCGTCCCTACGGTCGGGCGCTGAGTTCTTCGCGGTAGCCCTTGATGCGCTGCTCGATCTCGGCGGCGTCCTCGGGGCGGCCCTCCTTGCGGGCCAGGTCGGCCCGCGCCGAGAGCTCGCGAATCGCGGTGCGAATATCGTTGATGCTTTGGGGCCCCCGCATGTTCACGCTGCTGCCTTTCGTCGGTGATTGGCCGCACCAAGAAGACTACCCGCGAGAGCTCCCGCCTCAACCTCTCCCGCGGTGCCTGTCTGCTCCGGCTCGTCACCCTCGCCGGAAGAGCTTGTTCCCCAGCCACACCACAGGGTCGTACCTGCGATCGACGACTCGCTCCTTCATCGGGATCAGCGCGTTGTCGGTGATATTGATGTTCTCGGGGCACACCTCGGTGCAGCACTTGGTGATGTTGCACATCCCAAGGCCGTGCTCCTGCTGCGCGGACACCGGACGGTCGAGGGTGTCCAGCGGATGCATGTCGAGTTCGGCCACCCGCATCAGGTACCGGGGACCGGCGAAGGCCTTCTTGTTCTCTTCGTGATCACGCACCACGTGGCAGGTGTTTTGACACAGGTAGCACTCGATGCACTTGCGGAACTCCTGCGACCTGTTCACATCCTCCTGCATCATCCGGTACTCGCCGGGCTGAAGATCCTTCGGCGGCGTGAATGACGGGATCTCCCTGGCCTTTTCGTAGTTGAACGACACGTCGGTGACCAAGTCGCGAATCACAGGAAAGGTCCGCAGAGGTGTGACGGTGATCGTCTCGCCCGGGTCGAACGTCGACATCCGGGTCATGCACATCAGCTTGGGCCTGCCGTTGATCTCCGCCGAGCACGACCCGCACTTGCCGGCCTTGCAGTTCCATCGCACCGCGAGGTCCGGAGCCTGGGTGGCCTGCAGGCGGTGGATGATGTCGAGCACCACCTCGCCCTCGTTCACCTCGACAGAGAACTCCTGAAGCGCCCCGCCGTCGCCATCGCCGCGCCACACCCGCAGGCTCGCGTTGTCGGCCATCTACGTGCTCCGTCCTGGGTGTTGGGCCAGTTCTTCGTCGGTGAAGTACTTCTCCAACTCCGAGATCTCGAACAGCTCGAGTAGGTCGGCGCGAACCGGGATCTGCGGCTCCTTGGTCACGCTGACATCGGGCACGACGGGGTCACCGCCGACGGCCCGGCAGACCAGCAGCGTCGCGCGCCACTCCGGCTCCATCGACGGATGGTCGTCGCGGGTGTGGCCGCCCCGGCTCTCGGTGCGCTCGAGCGCCGCCTTGGCGACGCACTCGCTGACCAACAGCATGTTGCGAAGGTCGACGGCGAGGTGCCAGCCGGGGTTGAACTGCCGGTGCCCCTCGACCTTGACGTTCCTGTACCTCTCCCGCAGCTCGGCGAGTTTGCCGAGCGCCTCGGAAACCTCTTCGGCATTTCGGATGATGCCGACCAGGCTGTTCATCGAATCCTGCAGATCGATCTGCAGGCTGTAGGGGTTCTCCGGCGTGGCGCCATTGCTCGGCCCCTCGAACGGCGCCAGTGCCTGCTTGGCAGCTGCCTCGACGGCGTCCTGTGCTACTGCAGGCCGGTCGCTAAGTGCACGCACGTAGTCGGCGGCGCCCAGCCCGGCGCGCCGGCCGAATACAAGCAGGTCCGACAGCGAGTTGCCACCGAGCCGGTTGGAGCCGTGCATGCCGCCTGAGCACTCCCCGGCGGCGAACAGCCCCGGTGTGGTGGCAGCGCCGGTGTCGGGGTCGACCTCGATGCCACCCATGACGTAGTGGCAAGTCGGGCCGACCTCCATGGCCTCCCTGGTGATGTCCACCTCGGCCAGCTCCATGAACTGGTGGTACATCGACGGCAGCCGCCGCTTGATCTCGTCGGCGGGAAGCCGCGACGCGATGTCGAGGAACACCCCGCCGTGCGGGGAGTTTCGGCCGGCCTTGACCTCCGTGTTGATGGCCCGCGCGACCTCGTCGCGGGGCAGCAGGTCGGGGGTGCGGCGTGCGGAGTCGTTGTCCTTGAGCCACTGGTCGGCCTCTTCGATGGTTTCGGCGTACTGGCCCTTGAACACCGGCGGGATGTAATCGAACATGAACCGCGTGCCGTCGGAGTTCTTCAGCACCCCGCCATCGCCGCGCACACCCTCGGTGACGAGGATGCCCTTCACGCTGGGCGGCCAGACCATCCCGGTCGGGTGGAACTGGACGAACTCCATGTTGATCAGCGTCGCGCCGGCCCGCAGCGCCAGCGCGTGCCCGTCGCCGGTGTACTCCCATGAGTTCGACGTCACCTTGTAGGACTTGCCGATGCCGCCGGTGGCCATCACCACCGCGGGCGCCTCGAACAGGATGAAGCGGCCGCTTTCCCGCCAGTAGCCGAACGCGCCCGCGATGCTGTCGCCGTCCTTGATGAGGTCCGTGATGGTGCATTCGTGGAAGACCTTGACGCGGGCCTCGTAGTCGCCGAGTTCCGCCTTGTCCTCCTGCTGGAGCGAGACGATCTTCTGCTGAAGGGTGCGGATGATCTCAAGGCCGGTGCGGTCGCCGACGTGCGCCAGCCGGGCATAGGTGTGCCCGCCGAAGTTGCGCTGGCTGATCCGGCCGTCCTTGGTGCGGTCGAAAAGGGCGCCGTAGGTCTCCAGCTCCCACACCCGGTCGGGCGCCTCCTTGGCGTGCAACTCGGCCATCCGCCAGTTGTTGAGGAACTTCCCGCCGCGCATCGTGTCGCAGAAGTGAACGCGCCAATTGTCTTTCGGGTTCGAATTGCCCATGGCCGCCGCGCAGCCACCTTCGGCCATCACCGTGTGGGCCTTGCCGAACAACGACTTACACACCACCGCCACCGTCAAGCCGCGTTCACGCGCCTCGATGACCGCGCGCAAACCCGCGCCGCCGGCACCGATGACGACCACGTCGTACTGGTGCCGATCGACCTGCGATGAGACTCTCGGTCGAAGAGCGTCATCCTCAGCCATAAACCCTCACTTGCCTATCTGCGTCCAACAACGGTGACAATGTTTGTCAGCCAATAAATCTGAGATCAGAGATGGTGCCGCTAGCGACCAGCATGATGTAGAAGTCGGTCAACACCAGGGTGCCAAGGGTGATCCACGCCCACAGCATGTGGCGGGTGTTGAGCACGCTGACCTGGGTCCAGAGCCAGTAACGCACCGGGTGCTTGGAGAAGTGCTTGAGCCGGCCGCCGACGATGTGCCTGCAGGAGTGGCAGGACAGGGTGTAGATCCACAACAGGATGACGTTGCCCGTCAAGATGACGTTGCCCAAACCGAATCCGAAGCCGGACGGCGAATGGAACGCCAGGATGGCGTCGTAGGTGTTGATCAACGAGATGACGACGGCGGCATAGAAAAAGTACCGGTGGCTGTTTTGGATGATCAATGGCATGCGCGTTTCGCCCGTGTAGGCCGAATGCGGTTCGGCCACAGCACATCCCGGTGGTGACTGCCACACCGAGCGGTAGTAGGCCTTGCGGTAGTAGTAGCAGGTCACGCGGAAAGCCAGCAGGAACGGCAACGTAACGATCGCCAGCGGAACCAACGGCGGGAACTCGCCCAGCCACACGCCGAGGTGGCTGGACCCCGGCACGCAGGATGCGCTGATGCACGGCGAATAAAAGGGCGTCAGGTAGTGGTAGTCCTCGACCCAATAGGCGCTCTGCCACGACGCACGGATCAGACCATAAAGCAGGAACGCACCCAGCCCGAGGTTGGTCCACACCGTCTGCATCCACCACCGATCGGTGCGCAGCGTGCGTTGCGGTATCTGGGCACGGCTCGGCGAAAAGACGCCGGTCGCCTTGCGGTCGGCGGTGGGTGCGCTCACTTTTTCCTTTCGGTGGTGGTTATCCCGATACGCGGTAGAACTCGGCGCTTACCGCGCGCCGCCAAGCCCCTCGTCGTCGACGTCGCGCCAGAAGTCGGCGTCGTATTGCGTGTCCGGAATCGGGATTGTCTCGCCGGAGTGGCGGTGTTGGCTCAAGCCACTGCCCAACTCCAGCTCTTCGGCGTCGATGTCGAGCCGGTCAATGTCATTGAGGATGCGTTCGGCGTCGTTGACGATGCGCCGGGTGGCCGGGGTGTTCCCGTACTTCGACGCCAATGCGGTCACGCACCGCCGTAGGCTGCCGATTAGCTCGTGCAGCTCGACAAGTTCGGTCCTGGTAGACAATTGACCTCCTTGGGCTGAAGGGTGTCAGGCATCACAGTACGACACCCGATGCTAGCCACATCATGGAGTTCGGCGTGAGACAGATCACGTCGCCGAAGCGGAGGTAGCTGGATGTCTGACCTGGTTTTGTGCGAGCGCGCGCAGGCCCTGCTCGCTTTGCACCAGCCGGGCAACCCGGTGATATTGCCGACCGTCTGGGACGCGTGGTCGGCGCGGCTCGCGGTCGACGCGGGGTTTGCCGCGCTCACCGTCGGCAGCCATCCGCTGGCCGATTCGATCGGCAAGTCCGACCAGGAGGGCATGACGTTCGGCGACGTGCTCACCCGCGTCAAGCAGATCACCGCGGCCGTCGACGCGCCGATCTCGGTCGATATCGAATCGGGCTACGGCGAGGCGCCAACCCGCCTCATCGACGGCCTGCTGGACGCCGGAGCGGTGGGGCTGAACATCGAGGACACCGTGCACAGCGAGGGTGGGCGGCTGCGGTCCTCCGGCGAGCACGCCGATCTCGTTCGCGCACTGCGCGCGGCCGCCGACGCCGCGGGTGTGCACGTCGTCATCAATGCCCGCACGGATCTGTTCCTGCGTCAGGACGGTGATGAATCAGATCGGGTCGACCGGGCCATCGCACGGCTGACGGAGGCGGCTGAGGCTGGTGCGGACTCGCTGTACCCGGTGTACCGTCACGACCCGGATACCTTGCGGCGCTTGGCAACCGAGCTGCCGCTGCCGATCAACGCGATCGCGCTGCCGGACCAGGACGACCCGGCGATCTTCGGACCGCTCGGTGTCGGCCGGATCAGCTTCGGCCCATTCCTCCAGTCCGCGCTCTCCGCCCGGGCCCAAGAGATGTTGGCCCGCTGGGCTTAGCATTCCGCCGTGACGCATCACGACGACGAACCTCATTGGCACGACCACCACAACGTCGTCATTGCCGCCGCGGTGGCCGCAGCGCTGCTTCTGGCGCTGCTGGTGTGGGCGGTGATCGATACCTCGCGCGGTTCGATGACCCCGAACACGCCCGCGCCGGAGACGTCGGCCGTCACCTCGCCGTCCGTGCACACCACCAAGACCACGTCGAGTACGAGCTACCCGGTTCCGAGCGTGCAGACAAGTCAGGACAATTCGGTGTTGCCCGGCCCGCCCAGCGAGTCCGCGACCCAAGGGCCCACAGGCCCCGAGACAACCGACACACCCACCACGACCGCCAACCCGTACCCGACGACGACTCCGACCAACGCCGGCCACCTCTAAGGCACCGGCCTCGCACCTTGCAAGTTCATTCACTGAACCATATGCTGCAGGCATCAAGGTTCAATCACTGAACTACGGGAGGGCGGCCCCATGACCGAGACCCACAATCACGAGCACTCGATGACCCGAGTGGACATCTTCACCGGCGTCGCCTTCGACGAATTTCTGGCCGCATTCGAAGCGGCCGCACCCGCGTTCGACCCGGTCCCGATGCAGCGCATCGTTGATACGGGCGGCAGTTGGGACGACGTACGCGCCGCGGTGGCCGTCAACGCTCCCAACGAGCTGATGGTCTACGCGAAGATCGACGCCGCCCCGCTATTAGGCGTCGCCGGACACGACGTCAAGGCCGTCGAGTACCTGCTGGGCAATCATGTGATCGCCGAGACGATGTTCCGCCACGACCCGAGGGCGCTGCTGTATGCCCCGCTGAGGCTCCTCGTGTACAGCGACGCCGACGGCGACGCGGTGTTCTCGATCGATCAGCCGAGTACGGCGTTCGGCAGCCTTGGCATCGCCGACGTGACCGAGGTGGGCCGGAGTCTGGACGGCAAGGTCGCGAACCTGCTGCGGGTCATCGGCGTCGATCCCGGCGTCGCATTCAACTAGCGATCCGAGTGTGTGCATCGTCGGCTGAAACCTGCCCCATGGCAACTAAGGTGGATAAATGAAGCGAAGCAAACCCCTTGTCGCCGCGGCGGTTGTGCTCACGTCCGGCGCGACCCTTACCGGCGCCGCAACAGCGGCCGCGGACGCACCCGTCACGAGCGGTGCCACCGTGGTGCCGCTGAGCATGATATTCCGCAACTGCAACCACATCCCTACGCACTGGGTGTCGGCCAGCGGCGCCGGCAGCGCATCCGCGCTGATCGGCATGGCCGGCGCGAATCAAGTGATCGCGCAGGTGAACCTCGCGACGGCGGAAACCGACACCCGCTACACCGTCCGGCTGATCCAGGTACCCCGGGCAGCGGACCGCACATGCACGGTCGGAGACCCGGGCGTGGCCGTCGGCGAACTCTTCACCGACGCAAACGGGACGGGATCCGCGACGGTCCAGGGCCCTCTTGTGCACGGAATGACGGGTGCCTGGGTGTCCATCGACGGACCGCCGGCCCCCGGTCATGTCATCGGTGAGTTCTACACCTCGGAGGTCGTCGCCTCCCTGGCCTAGCTCGTCGAGTCAACGGCTCACATCCGCCGCGGAGCGGCGGTGAGCAGACCGTGATGGGCGCTTCACATGGGGCGACAATTCGGCAATATCCGCTGCTTAGCCTCGGCGTCATGCGGTCAACTCGAAGCGTCGTGGTGGTCGGCCACGGCATGGTCGGTCACCGGTTCGTCGAGGCGTTGCGCGCCCGCGACGCGAAGGGCGACTGGCAGGTCACCGTCCTCGCCGAGGAGGCCGACGCGGCGTACGACCGGGTCGGGCTCACCGGCTACACCGAGCACTGGGACCGCGCCCTGCTCGCACTGCCGGGCAGCGACTACCCCGGCGACGACCGGGTCGAGTTGCGGTTGGGCAGCCGGGTCACCGAGATCGATCGGGCCGCCAAGTCGGTGCTGACCGAGGACGGCACCTGCGTCGAGTACGACGCGCTGGTGCTCGCCACCGGCTCGTACGCGTTCGTGCCGCCCGTGCCCGGTCACGACCTGGCCGGCTGCCACGTCTACCGCACCCTCGACGATCTGGACGCGATCCGCGCCGATGCGCAGCGCGCACACGACGCCGGCCATGCCCCCGTCGGCGTCGTGATCGGTGGCGGCCTGCTGGGCCTGGAAGCCGCGAACGCTTTGCGTACCTTCGGCATGACGCCCCATGTCGTGGAGATGGCGCCGCGACTGATGGCGCAACAGCTCGACGAGGCGGGCGGGGCGCTGCTGGGCAGGATGATCGCCGACCTCGGCATTGCCGTGCACGCAGGGGTCGGCACCGCGAGTATCGAACCCGCCGAGGCCGAGACGATGCGCATCACGCTGTCCGACGGCGTCGTCATCGACGCCGGCCTGCTGATTTTCGCCGCGGGTGTGCGGCCACGCGATGAACTGGCCCGCAACGCCGGCCTGGACATCGCCGAGCGCGGTGGTGTGCTCACCGATCTGTCCTGCGCCACAAGGGATCCCAATATCTACGCAATCGGTGAGGTGGCCGCCATCGAGGGTCGCTGCTACGGCCTGGTGGGTCCGGGCTATACGAGCGCCGAGGTCGTCGCGGACCGGTTACTGGGTGGTGCGGCGGAGTTTCCGGAGGCCGACATGTCGACCAAGCTCAAGCTGCTCGGGGTCGACGTGGCCAGCTTCGGCGACGCGATGGGAACCACCGCGGACTGCCTCGAGGTGGTGGTCAACGACGCCGTCAACCAAACGTACGCCAAGCTGGTGCTCTCCGACGACGCAGCAACGCTGTTGGGCGGCATCCTGGTCGGCGACGCCTCGTCCTACGGAGTGCTGCGGCCGATGGTCGGTGAGCGGCTTCCCGGTGACCCGCTGGCACTTATCGCAGGGGCCGGACCAGATGGTGCAGGCGGCGGCAGGTTGGGCGTGGGCGCCCTCCCGCCCGCGGCACAGATCTGCTCGTGCAACAACGTCACCAAGGGCGATCTCTCCGAGGCCATTGCGGGCGGCTGCTGCGATGTCGCCGGGCTGAAGAAATGCACGCTGGCCGGCACGTCGTGCGGCTCTTGCGTGCCGCTGCTCAAGCAGCTGCTGGAGGCCGAGGGCGTCGAGCAGTCGAAGGCGCTGTGCGAGCACTTCAGCCAGTCGCGCGCAGAACTCTTCGAAATCATCTCTGCGACGTCGATCCGCACGTTCTCCGGTTTGATCGAACGCTTCGGCATCGGAAAGGGTTGCGACATATGCAAACCCGTGGTCGCGTCGATTCTGGCGTCCACCAGCTCCGAGCACATCCTAGACGGCGAGCAAGCCTCGCTGCAGGACTCCAACGATCACTTCCTTGCCAACATTCAGAAGAACGGCAGCTACTCGATCGTGCCGCGGGTGCCGGGCGGTGACATCACGCCCGAGCAGTTGATCCTGATCGGCGAGATCGCAAGGGACTTCGACCTGTACACCAAGATCACCGGCGGGCAGCGCATCGACATGTTCGGCGCGCGGGTCGATCAGCTTCCGGAGATCTGGCGGCGCCTGGTCGATGGTGGAATGGAATCCGGCCACGCCTACGGCAAGGCGCTGCGCACCGTGAAAAGCTGTGTCGGCAGCACGTGGTGCCGCTACGGCCAACAGGATTCCGTACAGATGGCCATCGACTTGGAGCTGCGCTACCGCGGTCTGCGCGCGCCACACAAGATCAAGATGGGTGTGTCGGGCTGCGCACGGGAATGCGCCGAGGCCCGCGGCAAGGACGTCGGCGTCATCGCCACCGAGAACGGCTGGAATCTCTACGTGTGCGGAAACGGCGGCATGACTCCGAAGCACGCCCAGCTGCTCGCCGGTGACCTCGACGACGAAACGCTGGTGCGCTACATCGACCGGTTCCTGATGTTCTACATCCGCACCGCGGACCGGCTGCAGCGCACCGCGCCGTGGCTCGAGGCGATGGAGGGCGGCCTGGATCACCTGCGCGACGTCGTCTGCAATGACTCGCTGGGCCTGGCCGCGGAGTTCGAGGAGGCGATGGCCCGCCATGTACAGGGCTACGCATGTGAGTGGAAGGGCGTGCTCGAGGACCCGGACAAGCTGTCGCGATTCGTGTCGTTCGTCAACGCGCCAGACGTCGCGGATCCGACAGTCACGTTCACCGAACAGTCGGGCCGCATAGTTCCCGTCGGAATGCCGCAGGTACGGAGGTAGCCAAACATGACTCTGCTCGACGACATTCGGGTCTGGACGACCGCATGCCCATACGACCACCTGATCCCGTGCCGTGGCGTGGGCGTGCTGCTCGAGGACGGAACCCAGGTCGCGTTGTTCCGGCTCGATGACGGGTCACTGTATGCGGTCGGCAACATCGATCCGTTCTCGGGGGCGGCGGTGATGTCGCGGGGCATCGTCGGCGACCGGGGTGGCCGCGCCACCGTCCAGTCGCCAATCAAGAAGCAGGCCTTCGCCCTTGACGACGGTGTCTGCCTCGACGATCCGGATGTCGCGCTACCGATCTACTCGACGCGCGTTACCGCCGGCGGCTGCGTGCAGGTGGGCTGCTAGGCCGCAACAGGCAGGCGAGCGCGCCGGAATCGGTTCGCGATCAATCGCGCCAACCCGGAATGCGTGCCCAGCGGCTCTGTGACCACGTCAGCGCCGCTGGCCCGCAGCCGGTCCTGAAACAGGCCGTCCGACAACAGATACGACACCACGACGACGCGGCCGCCCCGACGCCTGCGAAGTGCCGCAACCGCGTGCCCCACCCGCGGCAGCCCGGTCGCAGCGTAGGCCAGCTCGACCCGCGAACCCGTGATTGCCGACAGCGAGGTCGCCGTCGTGTGCAGGTCACGCTGTGCGAACGGGTCGGACGTGCCGGCAGCCGCCAGGATCACCGAATCGTCACGCCGCCAGCCGGATTCGACCAACCGGTCGGCCAGCACGCGAGCGAGCTGCGGGCTCGGCCCGAGTGCGTCGGTCACCGTGACGTCGGGATGTCCGCTGGCGGCGACATGTTCGGGGATGTCGCTGTTGACGTGATAGCCGCGGGACAGGAACGCAGGCACCACGACGACGGGGTGGTCGCTCATCTGACCCAGCAGCTCGCTCGGTGACGGCCCGAGCACGTCGACGAAGGAGACGTGAACCTGCCGACCCAGTGTCGCGGACACCCGCTGGGCCAGATCGCCGATCAGTTCCACCCCGCGTTGCTTGCGGGTGCCATGCGCCACCAACAGCTGGGCCCGCGCGCAAGCTGGGGAGCTCATAGGGCCGGCGCCAACTCGTCGTCAACCGCCAGTCGGTAACCTCGCTTAACCACGGTGCAGACGATCCTCCTGTCGCCCAACGCCGTTCGCAGCCGCAGCACGGCTGTCTCGACGGCGTGGGTGTCGGTGCCGCTGCCGGGCAGCGCGCCGAGAAGATCGAAGCGCGACACCACCGAACCGGGGTGATGCGCCAGCGCGCGGATCGTCGCCATCCCGGCCGGCGAGAGCGCCTTGACCTCGCCGTCGACCAGCACGCAGGTGCCGCGGATCTCCAACAGGTGTCCGGCCACCCGCAGGGTGCGTGACTGCAGCAGCGGCAGCTCGTCTGTGATGTGGCGGGCCAGCGCGCCCAACCGCATCCGTTCCGGCGCCGAAGTTGGCACACCCAGCCGCACCAACGGCCGTGCGGTGACCGGGCCCACACACATCGCATGCACGTCAGTGCGTAAGGCGGACAACACCTTATTTTCGACACCCAGCTCCATCGCGCGCATCAGAACCGAAGCGACCGCTGGTGCCGATGTGAAGCTGACGGCGTCGAATTTCCCGTCCGCGATGTCGGCCACCAACTGGTCGAAGTCGCCATTGCGGGGAGCGGGATGCCATCGGTACACCCGGATCGGCACCACCTCCGCACCCGCCGCGCGCAGTTCATCGAGAAACTCGGGGAACGGATCCCAATCGTCGGTGGCCCCATGCAACTGCACCGCGATGCGCTGACCGGCGATTCCGCGCTCGACCAGATAGTGCAGCAGCTCGTGCGACGACTCAGATTCCGGCGACCATTCTTCGGGCAGGCCCGCCGCGCGCAGCGCCCCGGTCGCCTTCGGTCCGCGGGACACGATGCGTGCCTTGCCCAGCGCGCCCATCAGATCGTTGGTCAGCCCCCAGCCATCGGCGGCGGCGACCCAGCCGCGAAACCCGATGCCCGTGGTGGCGATCACGATGTTCGGCGGCACCTTGATCAACGCCTCGGTGTGTGCGCGCAGTTGTTCGTCGTCGGGCAGCGGGACCATCGCTATCGCGGCCGCGCAGGTCACGGTGGCCCCGCGCCGCTTCAGCAGGGCGGCGAGTTCGTCGGCACGTCGAGCCGAGGTCACCGCGACCCGGAA
>DATARY010000136.1:0-19666 GCA_036263935.1 Mycobacterium sp. | reverse complement strand
AGCAGGGTCACGCTGACGGATATCGCCGATGCGGTGGCGATGCACAAAACGGCGATGCTGCGGTACTTCGAGACACGCGAGGAGATCTTCTTGCGTCTCGCCGCGGAAGCCTGGCAGGAGTGGTCGGCAGCCCTCTGCCGTGATCTCGGCACGCTCGCCGCCCCGCAGACCGCAGAGGTCGCCGCGGCCATCGCGGGCACGCTGTCCTCGCGGGGGCTCTTCTGCGATCTGCTGGCCCAGACGCCCCTACACCTCGAACGCAATGTTTCCCTCGACGCGGTCCGCGAGTACAAGCTCATCACATTGGCTGAGGTCGACCGCCTTGTGTCGGCCATCCGCGCGGTGCTGCCTTCGCTCACCGAGCAAAACGCCGTCGACGTTATCGCCACCGCCACCAGCCTCGCCGGTACGTTCTGGCACATCGCCACACCCGGCCCCGAAGTCGCGGCACTCTACCGCAGCGACCCTCGAATGGCGCATGCCATCGTCGAGATCCACCCCCGCCTCAGCCGAATACTGACGGCGCTCCTCGATGGCATGACCAACACCCCCACGCGACACGATTGAGTGTGAGTGCGAGCCGGTTTTTGGCTCGTACCGCTTGCTCCAACCACCGCGATGCTGTTCTTGACGCCTGAACGCAGAGGCTATGGCAGCACGGTCTGCATCAACATCACGCAAGGGGTTCTATCTCCTAAGCTCGCCTCGGTTTGATCGAGCGCAGCGAAGCGGTCCAGGTTCAGTTTGGCGATCGTCGTGGTGGTCTCACGAAACAGGCGGATCCGTCATCCGTCCGCCATCAGTCGTGAGATTCCGCCACGAGGCGCGAGCTGCTACAGCGTCGTCGTCGTCGGTGGTTACTGCTTTGCCATGTTGGCGAAGCGTGACAAGTGGAGTTGATGCGCAACGGTGATCGTCTTCGTCGGGCCGTTGCGGTGCTTGCCCAGGATCAAGTCCGCCTCACCGCCGCGTGGGTCGTCGCGCTCGAATGCATCCGGCCGGTGCAGCAGGATGACCATGTCGCTATCTTGTTCTAATGAATTATGTAGAGTAACTAAGTTTGCGACGAAATTGTGTGTCTCGCTTACGGTCGCGTCGTAGACATCGTGCTCACCGATGTTGGTGATTTCGACGATCTTGTCCCAGAACACATCGCTGGTTGCCAACGTGTCGATTTCTTGGTCTTCAAGCATTTCAGCGACACGGTGCAACCGTGGTCGCCCTGGCGCGAACCTCCGTGTCGCGTCGGCAAAGTGAGACTTCGTCGCTGCTGAGTGCTCCCGGTGAGTAAGCCCCTTGGTAACCATCGCTTCTCCGATCCTGTTCCACACCTCTTTGGGTATCGTGTCGGCGCCCGGACGGCCCATGCGAGCGCCAAGTTCAGTAAGAACCGCGCGAGCGGACTCACCACGCGAACCGTGCACGCCGATATTGCGAAGGAACTTCGTCTGATTCTCTGCGCGATCTATGTGCAGATGCCAGCAATCCCGGTAACCGGCCTTAGAAACGCGGCTGATCTTGGAAAGGACGCCGCAACGCATTAGCAGTTGAGCAACATCATCGACCAGGCGGCGACTAGTTGATGAGTAGTAGATCTTTGCTTGGCCCGCCACATGCTCCCAACGCACCGAACCGTCCGTCGCCCACAAGTGCCTCAAGAACAGCGCGATCTGATCGTTAGGCAGCGCGAAAACCTCTTGCGGCACGAACTTTTCGTAGCTCCGCTTGCCGAATAGGCCCAATCGATCTAGCCAAGCGGCGATCGGGTTGCGCTTTCCATGCGTCAACCGATGCGGCGCCGGCAACCGCAACGACGTCACTCGCGCGGCTGCGTATTCATCGCGCACTGCAGTGACCCCGAAGTGCGCCGCGGCAATCGTTACAACCGCGAGGTTCGCCTCATCAACACTCGCGTACCGGATCGGTTGGCGCTTCACGCATGACCCGTCGCCAATCATGTGGGCGAGCAGGATTACCTCGGAGTCGTCCATGCGTTGTGTCTCGATCGGCTCCGGAACCCGCCGTGGCACAGCGACGGGGTCACCAACCTTCAGCTGCGCCAATGGCGTCCAGCCATCAAGCGTCATGAACGGATGGTTGCCGGTGGCCTCCACTTCTCGTCCTGATGCGAGCCGAACCTTGAACACTTCCTTGCGTCCACTCGAGAAGACGTTCGTCATCGGGCGGGCGACCATCCGCTTGCGGTCGTCCAGCGACCATACCAGCGGCCGCTCGCCCGTGCGCATCAGCTCACCGAACGTCACCTCGGCGCCGTTGTCCGCGCGCAGGATTCGCGTGTTGGCCGTCAGGCAGCCCGACTCGCGGAGGTCCGAGATCATCGGCTTCTTGTCGGTGCGCTGCTCCGGCCCGCGGTTCAGCTGGCTGATCGCGACAACCGGCACGTCGAGCTCCTTGGCCATCAGTTTCAGGCTGCGCGAAAAATCCGACACTTCCTGTTGCCGCGACTCGTACTTCTTGCCCGACGTCATCAACTGCATGTAGTCGACCACGATCAGTCTGAGCCCGGCCTTCTGGCTGAGCCGCCGCGCCTTCGCGCGAATCTCCATCATGGTCAGGTTCGGCGAATCGTCTATGTACAGCGGCGCCTCGCTGATCTCGCTCATCCGCCGCGCCAGCCGCGTCCAGTCGTCGTCGCTCATCCGGCCCGAACGCATATCGGACAGCTTGATTTTCGCCTCGGCCGACAGCAGCCGCATCACGATCTCGGACTTGCTCATCTCCAACGAGAAGATGACGCTCGCCATCCGATGCTTGATCGAGCACGATCGCAGGAAGTCCAGGCCCAGCGTCGAGTTGTGTGTCGGCACCATCGCCGAACCGGCCAGGTATAGGTGGTCACCGTTCGCGACCTCCACGCAGCGAACCGGAACGGGCTCGATGCGACGCACCGTGTCGATGCCCCACGCGGACTGATGCCGACCCCCGCCCGTTGCCAGCGCTGGGACCCGCGTCGCGCTGATGACATCGAGACCAGGCCGCAGCGCCGCAGTGATCTGAACGCCGCGGCTTGTCGGCCATTGATGCAGCGTGTCGGCGACGATGCTGGTGTCATCGGCGAATTCAACCTGGTAGCACGGCCTGCCCAGCAGAACCTCGGTCGCCGCGACCACGCGGGTCGGCTCGCCATCGGCCCCGAGCAATTGATCCCCGACCGCGACGTCGCCCATCGTGGTCCAGCCGGTCGGCGTGGGCAGTGGCGTATCAAGCGCCAGCGCCTTCCCGACGCCGGGCCTCGCCGCGATGATGATCATCTGGCCCGGGTGCAACCCGTTGGTCACCTCATCGAGTTCCGTGAAGCCCGTCGGCACGCCGCGAGCCATCCCGCCGTGGGACGCGATCGCATCGATCTCATCCATCGTCGGTTGCAGCAAATCCTCCAGCGCCACGAAGTCCTCAGACGTCCGTCCCTCGGTGACGTCATAGATCTCCGCCTGCGCCCGGTCCACGATCTCGGTAACATCCGCGCCCTCCGCACCGGCATAGCCATACTGCACGACGCGGGTACCCGCCTCGACCAGCCGGCGCAGCAGCGCCTTCTCCGCGACGATGCCCGCGTAGAAGCCGGCGTTGGCAGCGGTCGGCACCGTGGAGATCAGCGTGTGGAGATACGGGGCACCGCCGATCCGGCGCAGCAGCCCGCGCCGATCCAATTCGGCGGCGACAGTGACCGCGTCGGCAGGCTCACCCCGGCCGTACAGATCGAGAATCGCGTCATACACGTTCTGGTGAGCGGGACGGTAGAAGTCACCGGGGCGGAGCCGCTCGAGCACGTCGGCGATCGCGTCCTTGCTCAGCAGCATGCCTCCGAGGACCGCTTGTTCAGCCGCAGCATCCTGAGGTGGTTGGCGGCCGAAATCCTCGCTCGGCGCCGGGACGTCGATGCCCGGATGGCCGAGGTCGTCAACGACAGCCACGAAGCGTCCACCTCCCCTGAGCTCATCGAACATATATTCGACACCGCTATCGCGACTGTAGATCAGACCACCGACAGCCACCACCCTTCTGGCCACGGAACTCCCCGTGACGATGAACGGTAGACGTTGCTGGGGGGGTCGCCAAATGGCCCTGTTTATGAAGTTGTGTATGGGGTGTGGATAGCTCCGTTCGACCATGTTGAGTCGTTGGGGAAAACCTGTGGACTAACACCTTTGTTCGGTGCATCCCCGCAGATAGGCCCACGATAGAGGCCGTGAATATCTGTGGATGGCAATTTCCTCGGCGTGTCGGCCCGGGTTGCGATCTCGGGCGTGTTGTGTTTCACCCCAGGGCCGAACAGGTTAACAGCTCGTTAGGTTCGCTGCGACCTAATTAAGTCGCAATGTTCGCCAGGGTGCACAGCAACGCCCGGGTGAAGATCGATCATGCCGCTCACCCGAGAAACTAACGCCGGCGTTGACTAGCCCGCGACGACATTCAGCGAAACCGCGGCGTCCACGTCCGGGTGTAGCCGCAACGCGACCGGATGGGTTCCGACCGACTTGATCTGCGCCTTAGGCAGTTGGACCGTCCGCTTGTCCAGATTGGGCCCGCCGGCCGTCTTGATCGCCGCGACCACGTCGGCCGCCGTGACCGAACCGAACAACTTGCCGGTATCCGGCGCCGCCTTGACCGACAGCTCGACGGGGCCAAGACCCTCGATCGCCGTTTTGAGCTCGTTGGCGTGCTCGAGGCCTTTGACACTCTTGATCTCGCGGGCCCGGCGAATCTCGTCGGCCTGCCTCTCGGCACCGCGCGACGCGACGATCGCCAGTCCGCGCGGCAGCAGGAAGTTGCGACCGTACCCGTCCTTGACTTCGACGATGTCGCCCGACGAGCCCAGGTGGTCCACCTCGGCGGTGAGAATCAATTTCATCTCGTGTCCTTGTCCTTGCTTATCGCGTCGACGCGCTGAACGGGAGCAGCGCAACCTCGCGGGCATTCTTCACCGCGATTGCGATGTCACGCTGGTGCTGCACGCAGTTGCCTGTCACCCGGCGGGCACGGATCTTGCCACGCTCGCTGATGTACGTGCGCAACAGCTGGGTGTCCTTGTAGTCGATGGTCTGCCCCTTCTTGGAGCAGAACACGCACTTTCGCGTCTTGATCGGCTTCTCGGGCGCCGGACGACGCTTGGTTGCCTTCGCCATGTGGCATCTCTTTCTGGAATCGTTGATTAATTGCGGTCTTTAGAAGGGCGGTTCATCGTCGCTTCCGGAGAATGAACCGGACGCGGGCGCGCTGCCCCACGGATCGTCCTGCTTGGCCTCCGAACCACCGCCGGTGCTGGCGCCGCGGGAACCCCCGCCGCCGCCGAATCCGCCGCCACCGCCGCCGCTGCGACTCGCCTTGTTCACCTTGGCGGTCGCGTAACGCAACGACGGTCCGATCTCGTCGACCTCGACCTCGACGACGGTGCGCTTCTCGCCCTCACGGGTCTCGAACGAGCGCTGCTTGAGCCGGCCCTGCACGATCACCCGCGAGCCGCGGGTCAGGCTTTCGGCCACATTCTCAGCGGCCTCACGCCAGATGTTGCATCGGAGAAACAGCGCCTCACCATCTTTCCATTCCCCACTCTGGCGGTCATAGATACGCGGCGTCGACGCGACGGTGAAGTTGGCGACGGCCGCACCGGACGGCGTGAACCGAAGTTCCGGGTCGGCGGTCAGGTTTCCAACGACGGTGATGGTGGTGTCACCAGCCACGAGTTCCTCCTGGGCAGTGTTGTCGGCTCTTCGCGCAAGCGCTCATCGTTGCGGTCTGCGGGAAGTCAGTCGCAGGCGAGCCTACGTAAGCGCTACGACGAGCACACGCCGTTCGGCTAGTGCTTGTCGGTCCGCAGCACCTTGGTCCGCAGCACCGACTCGTTCAGGTTGAGCTGACGGTCGAGCTCGGACACGGTCCCGGGCTCCGCCTTCACATCGACTACGGCATAGATGCCCTCGGCATGTTTGGCGATCTCGTATGCCAGCCGGCGACGGCCCCAAATGTCGACCTTGTCGATGGAGCCACCGTCCTTGCGGACAACGTTGAGGAATGCCTCCAGCGACGGAGCTACGGTGCGTTCGTCGAGAGTGGGGTCGAGAATGACCATGATTTCGTATGGACGCATGAACCTCACCACCTCCTACGGTCTAGTGCGGCCACGGTCTGTCCGTGGCAGGAGGGTTACCTGCGTCGGCAACCGGCCCAGGCTACAGGAACGCTTGCTGATCTGCGAAATCGGTGCTGCTAAGACCGGTGCCGGTAGTACTCGAAGGTGAGCGCCTTCACCTCGTCGGACGCCTTGGTCAGGCTGCCCGAACCGAACGGCGGCTGCGGGTCGTACTCGATCATCAGCTGGCTGGCCTCGGCGGCCTCCTGTTATGTGGTTCGCGCCAGTTCCGGCTCGGTGGGTTCTTCCACCGGCATCGTCATTCGGGGCCGCGGGCGCAGCCAGTCGGGTAGCCAGCGCGGTGGCGCGTCGCGCGCGCCCTCGAACACTCCGCCGGACGGGTCGTCCACCTCGCCGCGGCAACGCACGAGATCCAGCTCAGGACGATAGATCTGTCGAATCACCAAGGCGCACAGCGCGATCACCGCTATGTCCCGCAGAAACACTGTCGCGGTGAACCATTGCTCGGGCAACCCTTTGTTCTGCTCGCCGTACAGGAACATCATCCGCGGCACCCACACCAGCGCGTCGATGGTCATCCACGTCAGCAGGATACGGCGGTGCGGCAACGCCAGTACGGCCAGCGGCACCAGCCACAGCGAGAACTGCGGGCTCCACACCTTATTGGTCAGCAGGAACGCGGCGATCACCAAGAACGCCACCTGCGCCAGGCGAGGACGCTGTTTGGCGGTCAGCGCGACGTATGCGATTGCAATGCAACACGATACGAAAAACACCGCGGACACCGCGTTCAGCATGGTCGGCGGCTGCCAGAACCCGAGGTCGTGATCGAACCCACGCCAGCCGGTGAACGACTTCGCCACGTTGTAGAGCGAATCCATGTCGTCGCCGCGGCGGGCGTTGAGCCGGAAGAATTCCGACCATCCTCTCGGGAACAGCACCATGATCGGCAGGTTGAGCACCAACCAGGTCAGCACCGTGGCGCCTGCCGCCTTGCCGACCTCTCGCATCCGCCCAGTGCGCAGCGCGAGAAGCACCAGTGGAATGAACAGCAGCAGCGGATAGAGCTTGGCCGCCACCCCAAGGCCGATCAGCGCCCCGGCAAGCAGGGGCCTTCGCCGAGCCCACGCGAGCAGGGCACCGGTCGCGAAAGCGGTTGCGAGAGCGTCGAAATTTGTGAAGACCTGAAAGATCAGGATTGGCGACGCCGCTACCAACGCGGCATCCCAGATCCGTCGCGGCCCGGCCAGCTGAGCGGTGGCCCACACTGTCGCCAGCCACGCCAGTGCCAACCCGAACGCGGCGATGTTGAAGAACATCACCACCTCGGCGATGACCGGCACCGACACCAGCTTCGTCAGCGCGGTGTAGGTCTTGGCCAGCGCCATCGACGTGTACTGGTAGATCCCCGTCAGAACCGGATACTCCATGTACCGCACTGCGATGTTGCCGTCGTACTGGATCTTCGGCTTGCCGGTGCTGTCGTTTTCGATCCAACTGGACTTGTACGGAAACTTCCCCAGGTTCAACAGTTCCGCGGTGTAGAGCGGAACCGTGTCGGAGTAGCACAACTCGTAGTACGCGCGGTTGTTTTGCCAATTGCCCACCCGTTGATCCGCGGTGCCGGTGCCGGTGGTCAGCAGGCAAGCCGCCTTGCTGGAGTACCCCAGCGCCAGGAACACCAGCGCGATGATCAGCATCACCCGCAGCGGTGTCAGAAACCACGCGCGGCCGATGAGCGCATGGCGACCCACGGGCCCGCCGATGACCCCCGACAGCGCGGCACCGATCGTGTCGGTGCGGCTGGGCAAGTCACGGTCGTCGAGGCTCCGCCGGTCCTCTGCCAACGGCGCCGGCGATACCGTGGACGGCGTGTCGATCACGGGGGCGGAGTAGGCGACGGCAGTCCGGGCGCTACGGATGGTCCCGGCGGCGGTCCGAGGGGCGCCGAGGGCGCGACGGTCATCGTGGTCGGTGGGCCGAGCGGGATCGTGATACCCGGTGCCACTTCGATGGTCGGCTGGATCACCGTCTGCGAAGGCGGCGCGAGCGTTGTCGGGAGCGTCGAAGACGGTGGTGGCGGCGCCTGAGGCACGCCCGCATAGCCGCCGACCTCAGCCGGCTTCGGGAAGGACTCGTTGTCGGTGCCCTTCAGCGCGCCGTCCATCGTGGACTTCCAGATGTCTGAGGGCAGGCCCGAACCCCAGACCGGCGAGCCCCACTTGTTCTCCAGCGGCTTGGTGCCCTCGGTGGTGCCCACCCAGACCGCGGTCGACAACGACGGCGTGTAGCCGACCATCCAGGCGTCGCGGTTGGCGCCGGTGTCGCCGAGCTGGGCGGTGCCGGTCTTCGCCGCCGACGGTCGCCCGCCCGCGAGGTTGTGGCCGTTGGACCATCCCGCGATCGGCTGCATAGCGGAAGTCACGTTGTCGGCCACGGCCTTGTCGATCCGCTGCTCGCCTGAGTTGTCCTGCTGGCTGGCGTCGAACAACACCTGCCCCTCGGAGTTGACGACTCTCTGCACGAAGTGTGGTGCATGGTAGCTGCCCGAGGCTGCCAGCGTGGCATACGCCGAGGCCATGTCGAGCACACGAGTCTGGTACTGGCCCAACACGACTCCGTTGTTGGGCGGCCCGCCCTTGCCGTCCTCGGACAATGTGTGGTCCACACCGGGGAAGCTCTCGGCAATGCCCGCCTTGTGCGCGGCGTCGGCGACGTCGGCCGGACCGTTCTTCAGCTTCAGCATCAGCCGGTAGTAGCTGGTGTTCAGCGACCGCTTCAACGCCTCGGCGATGCTGCAGACACCACAACCCTCGCCCTCGACGTTCGTGATCTTGATGCCATTGACGGTCACCGGTGAGCTATCCACCTGGTAGCCCAGCCCCATGCCCTGCTGCAGCGCGGCCACCAACGCGAACACCTTGAACGACGACCCAGTGGGCAGCCCGGCCTGAGCGAAGTCGAAGCCGTTCGGGTCGGACCCGCCGTAGTACGCCTTGACTGCCCCGTTGTGCGGGTCGACGGAGACCACCGCCGCGCGCATGTCGGCGTCCTGGCCTTCCAGATACTTCGACACCGCGTCCTCGGCGGCCTTCTGCGCCTTGGGGTCGATCGTCGTCGTGATCTGTAGCCCTTGGGTGTTCAACGTCTGCTCGTCGATGTTGAACAGCTCGAGCAGCTCCCGTTGGACCGCGCGCTCGATCAACCCGTTGGGACCGGTCGTCTGGTTCGCTGCCCGGGCCTGTTCGGGTGGAACCGTCTGTGGAAACACCTGCGCCGCGCGGTCGGTCGGCGACAGCGCACCGACCTCGACCATGCCGTCAAGCACCCAGTTCCACCGCTTCGCCGCGCCTTTGGGGTTGACGGCAGGGTCCAGGCCCGACGGCCGCTGGATAAGGGCTGCCAGTAGCGCACCCTCTGAGACTGTCAGCTGTTCGACCGGTTTGTCGAAGTAGGCCTTCGCCGCGGCCGAGATGCCGTAGGCGCTTCGGCCGAAGTAGATGATGTTCAGATACGACTGCAGCACTTGGTCTTTGGACCATTCGCGGGACATCTTCGTGGAGATGACCAGCTCCTTGGCCTTGCGGATGAGGCCGCCGATGCCGGTGCGGGTGTCGCCCACCAACGCGTTCTTCACGTACTGCTGGGTGATCGTCGAACCGCCCTGCAAGTCGCCACCGAAGACGTTGTTCCTGAAGGCGCGGGCGAACCCGGAGAACGAGAAGCCCGGGTTGGTGTAGAAGTCGCGGTCCTCGGCGGCCATCACGGCGTTTCGCACATGCACGGGTATTTGGTCGATGTTCACGTCGACGCGGTTGCCTTCGGGCGGAACAATTTTCGCCATCTCGCTGCCATCGCTCGCCAGAATCGTCGACACCTGATTGGTCCGGATGTCGCCCGGTTTGGGCACGTCGACGATCAGGTACGCCATCGCGAACGTGACGATCGGCAATACGATCACCACCGCCAGCATCGCAATGAGACCCCGACGGACCCACTTCCAGTTGACCTGTTGACGCAGGCTCGGCCGCGGAGCGGGCGGACCGCCGGGAGGACCGCCTCCGCCCGGTGGATGACGCGGCGGCGCGGGAGGCGACGGTGGCTGTCTCGGTGGCGGGGTGCCGTCGAGTGCCGCCTTGACCATGTCGATCGGGTCACGCAGATGTGCCGGTGTGTTGGCGCGGACCGGCGGCAGGACCCGTGTCTGCCGTTCGTCGGGCGGAACGGAGGTGTGCTGCCGAGGCGGCGCGTGCGGCGGCGTTGGCCGTTGCCGACCGCTCTGCGGTTGGGGCGGGCGCGCGCTCACGCCATCAGCCCCATGCCCCGTGCGGGCGTCACTGGCTGACCGGTCCTCGCGCCCTTCGCTATTCACTGGCCGTGCGCGCGCGCCCGCGCGCCGTCTGGGTGCCTCGCGGTCTGCGCGATCCCTTCGGGGGTGGGACCGCACCGAGCACATACGACTTGACCAAGTGGTTCCAACTGCAGGTGCGGCATACCTCCACCACGTGTACCGAGAATTCGTCGTAGCGGGACGCCAGCAGGACCAGTTCCTCGGCGGTGCGTGCCGAACCCGATACGGCGCCCAGGTGGTCTCCGAACACCCACGACACCAAGGTGAGCTGTTCCTTGCGGCAGATCGGGCACATCACTGCACTGGGCTTCCCGTGAAACTTCGCGGCCCGCAGTAGGTAGGGGTTGGCGTCGCAGACCTCCGAGACGCCGGTGCGTCCGGAGTACACCTCGGCCAGCAGGGATCGGCGCCGAAGCGCGTAATCCACCACCTGTCGCTGCAGTCGCACGGAGACCAGAGTACGTCGGCCGTGCGACCGCCGAGGCGCGACTGCGCCGCCTCGGCTCCTCGCTGGCTATCTGGTCTGCGGCGATGGCGGCTCAACTTCTACGATCATCGTCGTGGCGACGCAGCAGACACCGGGAACGCGGGCGAAGGACAGCGACCGCAACGACACGTGCCAGATCCTCGACAGTGCGCTGGCCGACGGGCAGCTGCCCATGGAGGAGCACCGGAGCAGGGTGGCGCTGGCGACCGGAGCCGAGACGCTGGGCGACCTGCAGTCGCTCGTGTCGGACCTGCAGACCAACAACGCGCCCGTTCAATTACCCGACCTCAAGGAGCGGCTCGGGGTGCCCGGCGCCGGCAGCGGCTGGGGCATACGCGCCGCGGTGGCCGGGGTACTGATCGCGCTCGGCATCGCGATCGGCTGGGGGCTTTTCGGCAACACGCCCTCGCCGCTGAACTTCACCTCCGACCCGGGCGCCAAGTCCGATGGGATCCCCGCGGTAGTGCTCACCCCACCGAAGCAACTCCATTCGTTAGGAGGGCTGACCGGACTCATCGAACAGATGAAGAAGCGCTTCGGCGACACCAACGGTTACCGGCTGGTCGTCTATCCCGACTACGCGTCGCTGACCCGGCCCGACCCCAGCGAGGACCGCCGCGAGCTCAGCTACACCTACCGCGGCGGCTGGGATGATCCGACGTCGAATTCGAAAAGCAGCGATGCGACCGTGATCGACCTGAGCAAGTTCGACGCGAAGGTGGTGGTCGGAGTGCTGCGCGGCGCGCCGGAGACGCTGGGCATGAAGCCCACCGACGTCAAGAGCACCTACCTGATCCTCGATCCGACCCGCGACCCCACCACACCTTGAGCCCTATCGATCGATGTCTATGAGTCCAGCGCCTACGGCAGCGGCAACGTCGAGCTGGCCGGCGACGGCACCGTCAAGCACATCAACTACCCGGGCTGACGTTCGCTGCTTGTCAGCGGTACGCAACCCGTTGTTGGCGCCGAATATATCGGCGCGATACTATGGCACGAGGTGTCGAACCGCCGTAACGAACCGAGCAAGGGGGGTGATCTCGATGCTAGAGCTCGCCGTCCTGGGACTTCTGCTCGAGTCGCCCATGCACGGCTACGAGCTGCGCAAACGCCTGACCGGGTTGCTCGGCGCCTTTCGCGCGTTCTCTTACGGCTCGCTCTACCCCGCGCTGCGCCGCATGCAGGCCGATGGCCTGATCGTCGAGGACGCCGCGCCGGAGGGGATTCCCAAGATGCGCCGCGCACGGCGCGTCTACCGGCTCAGCGATGCCGGCAAGCAGCGCTTCGCCGAGCTGGTGGCCGATACCGGTCCGCAGAACTACTCCGACGACGGGTTCGGTGTTCACCTCGCCTTCTTCAACCGCACCCCGGCCGAGGCCAGGATGCGGATCTTGGAGGGGCGCCGTCGTCAGGTGGAAGAACGTCGCGAGGGTCTGCGTGAAGCAGTGGCGCGGGCCAGCAGCTCATTCGACCGCTACACCCGCCAGCTGCATCAGCTCGGGTTGGAGTCGAGCGAGCGCGAAGTGAAATGGCTGAACGAATTGATAGCAGCGGAACGCTCGGCGCAGGGACGCGCCGAGCAGTCCTAGGCAGTACCGAGTGAGTACGGAGAGGAAGAAGTCGTCATGACCGAAAACACCGAGGTGCGGGTCGCGATTGTCGGTGTGGGCAACTGCGCGTCCTCGCTCGTGCAGGGTGTGCAGTATTACCAGGACGCCGACGAGACGGCCACGGTGCCCGGTCTGATGCATGTGCGCTTCGGCCCGTATCACGTCCGGGACGTGAAATTTGTCGCCGCGTTCGACGTCGACGCCAAGAAGGTCGGCTTCGACCTGTCCGAGGCGATCTTCGCTTCGGAGAACAACACCATCAAGATCGCCGACGTGCCGCCCACCAACGTGACGGTGCAACGCGGCCCGACGCTCGACGGCATCGGCAAGTATTACGCCGACACCATCGAGGTGTCCGACGCCGACCCGGCCGACGTGGTCAAGGTGCTCAAGGAGAACAGCGTCGACGTGCTCGTGTCCTACCTCCCGGTGGGCTCCGAGGAGGCCGACAAGTTCTACGCCCAGTGCGCGATCGACGCCGACGTGGCGTTCGTCAACGCGCTGCCGGTGTTCATCGCGTCGGATCCGGTGTGGGCCAAGAAGTTCGAGGACGCCGGTGTGCCGATCGTCGGCGACGACATCAAGAGCCAGGTCGGCGCGACCATCACCCACCGCGTGATGGCCAAGCTGTTCGAGGACCGCGGCGTGCAGTTGGACCGCACGATGCAGCTCAACGTCGGCGGCAATATGGATTTTCTGAACATGCTCGAGCGTGAGCGGCTGGAGTCGAAGAAGATCTCCAAGACCCAGGCCGTGACGTCCAACCTGCAGCGCGAATTCAAGACCAAGGACGTGCACATCGGCCCGTCCGATCACGTAGGTTGGCTCGACGATCGCAAGTGGGCCTACGTCCGCCTCGAGGGCCGCGCGTTTGGTGACGTGCCTCTGAATCTGGAGTACAAGCTCGAGGTGTGGGACTCGCCGAACTCGGCCGGCGTCATCATCGACGCGGTTCGCGCGGCGAAGATCGCCAAGGATCGTGGCATCGGCGGCCCCGTGGTCGCGGCGTCGGCGTACCTGATGAAGAGCCCGCCGCAGCAGCTGCCCGACGACATCGCGCGCGCGCAGCTCGAGGATTTCATCGAGGGTTAGCCTCGACGGCGTGACCAACGCCGAAGTTTCCGACGACGATCTGGCCGGTCTCGACGAGTTCGGGCTGCTGAACGAGAACGCCGAACAGATCGGGGCGACCGGTCCGCTGCCGAGCGTGCGGCGCATCGAGTCGGGCCCGATTAGCGCCCTCAAGTGGGGTGACGAACCGCCGCAAGTGGTGTTTCTGCACGGCGGTGGGCAAAACGCGCACACGTGGGACACGGTGGTCCTTGGGCTCGGGGTGCCTGCACTGGCCATCGACCTACCCGGACACGGCCGGTCGGCGTGGCGCGAGGACGGGGACTACGGACCTCGGCTCAACGCCGAGACGCTGCGTCCCGTGCTACGCGAATGGGCGCCGAACCCGCGGCTCGTCGTCGGCATGTCGCTGGGCGGGCTGACCGCCCTTCGCATCGCCGCCGCCGAACCGGAGCTGGTGCCGGAACTGTTGCTCGTCGATGTCACCCCGGCCGCGCCGGAACGTCACGAGCAGATGACCAAGGCACAAATGGGAACCGTCGCTCTCGTCCAGGGTGATCGAGCGTTCGACAGCTTCGAGGCAATGCTCGACGCGACCATCGCCGCCGCGCCCCATCGCGACCGGAAATCGTTGCGGCGCGGCGTCTTCCACAACTCCATGCGCCTCGACGACGGCACGTGGACATGGCGCTACGATTCGTTCCGCAAGGGTGACGGCTTCGGCGGCCTGTGGGATGACGTTCCCTCCATCACGATGCCGACCACGCTGGTGCGCGGCGCCAAGTCGTACTTCGTCAACGACGAGGACGCCGACGCGTTCGCGACGGCGGCGCCGGGCTTCCAGCGCACCCATGTCGTGGCCGACTCCGGGCATTCCGTTCAGGGCGACCAACCGGGTGCGCTTGTCGACATCCTGCGCGATGTGCTCGGGGGCTAGCGTTCGACCATTCGTTGTCGTGGTGGCAGGAGGGCGGCAACGGCACGGCACGGCGGCCGGTGGTGGCGGTGAGGCCGGCCAACGGCCAGATCGGCACATGACCCGTCGCGGCGATACGGTGACCTCGTGGCCTTCCCAATTCGCATAGGCGTACAACTCCAACCGCAACATTCCTCGCAGTACAGCCATGTCCGCGACGCGGTCCGGCAGTGCGAGGACATCGGCATCGACGTCGCCTTCAACTGGGATCACTTTTTCCCGCTCTACGGCGATCCCGATGGCCCGCACTACGAATGCTGGACGATGCTGGGCGCCTGGGCCGAGCAGACCTCACGCCTTCAAATCGGCGCGCTGGTCACCTGCAACTCGTATCGCAACCCCGAGCTGCTCGCCGATATGGCCCGCACGGTCGACCACATTTCCGATGGCCGGCTGATCCTCGGCATCGGCTCGGGCTGGAAGCAGAGGGACTACGACGAATACGGCTACGAGTTCGGCACCGCGGGTAGCCGCCTCGACGCTCTCGCCGCGGCGCTGCCGCGCATCAAGTCGCGGCTGGCCAAGCTCAACCCGCCGCCGACGCGGGACATCCCCGTCCTGATTGGCGGTCAGGGCGAGCAGAAGACACTGCGCCTGGTCGCCGAGTACGCCGATATCTGGCATGGCTTCACCTCCGTCGAGACGTACAAGGCGAAGGCCGAGATCCTGGCCCGGCACTGCGCCGACGTGGGCCGCGACCCCGCTTCCATCGAACGCTCCGCGGGTGTGCAGGGCCGCAGCCTCGACGCATTGCTCGAGGAGGCCGACGCCTTCGTCGACCTCGGGGTCACCCTGCTGACCGTGGGCACCGACGGGCCCGACTACGACCTGACCCAGGCCGAGGCCCTATGCCGTTGGCGGGACCGCCGAGAATCGAATGGAAACTGAAGCGGCGTAACGCCTCCGGCAAAGGCAAGTGGCGTGAGACACTGTCGCCGCCATGCCCAAGAAGTATGGAGTCAAGGAAAAAGACCTCGTGGTCTCGCACGTCGTCAACCTGGTGCTGACCGGCAAACTGCGTTCCGGCGACCGGGTGGACCGCAACGAGATCGCGCACGAACTCGGACTCAGCCGGGTGCCGATTCAAGAGGCCGTTGTGCAACTGGAGCACGACGGCATCCTGTCCACGCAGTATCACCGTGGCGCATACGTGGAGCGGTTCGACGAGGAAGTCGTCCTCGAACACCACGAGCTGTACGGGCTTCTGACCGGCATCCCGGCGGCACGCGCCGCGGTCGACGCGCCCCCGAAGGTCGTCGACCAACTCGACGCGCTAATGGACCGCATGCGCTCCAGCAAAGAGTCGCGCGCGTTCCAGGAGACCGGGCTTCAGTTCCGCCGCGTCATCAACGACGAATACGCGGGGCCACGATTGCAGGCGGCGATCCGGGCGTCGCAGACCTTTATCCCCCGGTCGTTCTGGTTCGCATACATCAACAATCACGCCGATATGCTGCCGTTCTACGAGGCCGAACTCGGCGCGATCCATCGCCGCGACCCCGACGACGCCCGCACCGCATGCGTCGAGCGGTCTGGGACGATGGCCCGGATCATGCTCGCCGAGCTGGTACGCCGCGGTGTGTTCAAGCCGTCGGGTGCGGCACTGTATCCGACCGCATCGTTCTGATTGAGCTAAAGCCGCTGCCCGCTCAGCTGGGGTGAGGCAATCGTCCCGGCGCTGATCGCCATGTTGATCGGCGGCACGGGGCTGGCCGCGGCGACGCGCGGCCCGGCACGCTGGCGGGCGGACAACACAGCGGGTCGCGATCGCCCGGGCGTTGGCGATGTCACCCCAGGTCATGTTTTTCGACGACGAGACCACTACGGCGTTGGACCCGAGATGGTCAAGGGCATCCTCGAACTCATCGCCGATCTCGGTGAGGACGGCGCGACGACGGTGGTCGTCACGCACGAAATGGGGTCCGCCCGGTCGACGTCGGTCGCTGTCGTTTTCGTGGATCACGGGCCGGTCATCGAGTCCGGACCACCCGAGCAGATCTTCGAAGCCGCAGCAACGGACCGCCTGCGTCGTTTCCTCTCGTAACTTCTCGGAGTTTTACGCACCCGTCACGCATCCTGTCAGCCTCAGACAGGTTAGACTGCCGAAATTATGGTGCAGGCCGAACCGCAGGTCGCCGAACTGGCCGGAGAGCTGCAACGCGTGCTCTCGCGGGTCTTTTCCGTGCTGCGCCGTGGCGACACCAGCCGCGAGTCTGCTGCAGGGGATCTCACGCTCGCCCAGTTGTCGATTCTGCTGACGCTGCTTGACTTGGGGCCCATCCGGATGACCGAGCTGGCCGCGCATGAAAGGGTACGCACGCCAACGACGACGGTGGCCATCCGGCGCCTGGAGAAGCTGGGCCTTGTCAAGCGCTCGCGCGACCCATCCGATCTGCGGGCCGTGCTCGTCGACATCACCCCTCGCGGGCTGGCCCAGCACAAGGAGGCACTGGCCGCCCGGCGCGCCCAGCTGGCCGCCTTGCTGAGCAAGCTCAGCGAAGAAGACCTCGAGACGCTGACCAAGGCGCTGGCCCCGCTCGAACGCCTGGTTGACAACAACTAGCGCCGACAAGCGCTCACGCGAGGAGCCGACTAACGCCGACGAGCGCTCGCGCGAGGAGCCGACTAACCCAGCCAGTCCAGCACCGCCGCGGCGGTCCACGATTGCTGCATGCTGCCGAGCGGCTCGCCGGTGAACGGCTCGTAGTACTCCGCGAAGCTGCCGTCGCTGACTTGCCGCAGGCCTTCGCGTTGCAGAATCAGCGAGCGTTCGGCCCAGCCGCGGCGGGCGAAGCACCAGGAGAACAGCCACGTCGTCACCGGCCAGACCGGCCCGCGCCAGTATTCCCGCGGCCGGAAGTCGCGCGACACCGGGGAGGTCGTCGGGATCAGCGCGTACTTCAGATCCGGGTGGCCGCAGAACCGCGGGCCTTCCAGCAGGCGCAGCAGGGCGCGTTCCTTGTCATGTGGCAATCCCCCACACAACAGGGGTGCGAACTGAGCGACCGTCTCCGTGGCCACCCAGTTCCCTGCCCGGAGGTCGTAATCCCTTGCCGCGCCGTTCCTTTCGTCGGCTGTCTCGACGACGCCGGCGCGGAACCGCTCAGCCCAGGCGTACAGGTCTTTGACGTCGGCGTGTGGCCGTTTGTAGTCCTCGCCGATCTCTGCCAGCACGGTGCAGGCCACCGACAGGATCGCCGAGACGAACACGTCCTCGACTTCGAAGCTCATCACCTTCGGCAGTAACTCGTCGTCGTAACGGACCGACTTCATCTCTTCCAGCAGCCAGAGATAGCGGTCGTAGTCGATGTCCGACGGGCGCTGGCTGGCGTCGGTGACGATGGTGTTGTCCTCGCGCTGGTATTCGGGCACATTTCCCGGAATCACGTTGGCATAGGCGCTATCCCAGCGCGGCGAGTTGTCCATACCGGACTCCCAGCCGTGATACAGCGTGACACGGCCGCGCGACTTCGGGTCGCGGGCCTCGGCCAGCCAGCGGTGCCAGCGGACCAGGTCGGCCCAGCGACGGTCGAGGAACGCCCCGGCGACAGCACGGGTGGACCTTCCGCGGGTGCGGGCGTGGTCGAGGATGCGTTGCACCGCGATCGCGTGCACCGGTGGCTGCGTGATCCCCGACGTGTGCCGGGTGCGCGGCGCGTTGACCGCGAGCGCCGAAGTCGCCCACCGGGCCGGCCCGGGGAAGTACCCGTCAACGCCGTTGGCGAACACGATGTGCGGGATCATGCCGTTGGTCCACTGCGCGGACAGCAGCGTGTCCAGCTCCACGACGGCCCGCTCGACGCTGAGCGGCGCCAGCCCGATGGCCACGAACGCGGCGTCCCAGCTCCACATGTGCGGGTACAGCAACGGTGCCGCGGTGGTCATCACCCCCAGGTCGTTGCCGCGCAGCAGGTACGCGGCGCGGGCGGCGAGCTGGGTCGGAGCGAAGCTGTGGTCGGGTGCCATCCGTTCCATGATGCGACCAACAGGCAAGGATCGCAGATCGGTAAGGTTGCGAGATGCCCACCGCGATGATCACCGGGGCCTCGCGGGGACTCGGGGCGGCCATCGCCAGGGCGCTGGCGTCCACGCACACACTGTTCCTCGCGGGGCGGCCGTCGGCCCGATTGGACGAGCTTGCCGAGGAGTTCGGGGCTACGACATGGCCGATCGATTTCGAGGATCTGGACGCGATTCCGGCGGTTGTCGAGCCGATCGTCGAGGTGGACGTGTTGGTTCACAACGCCGGGGTGGCATACCCGGGGCGCGTCTCGGAGTCAACGGTTGACGAGTGGCAGTCCACCATGCAGGTCAATGTCATTGGGCCTTTCGCACTTACGCTGGCGCTGCTGCCCGCGCTGCGCACAGCGGGCGGGCACGTCGTGTTCGTCAACTCCGGCTCGGGTATCAACGCCTCACCGGGTCTGGCGTCCTACTCGGCGAGCAAATTCGCGCTGCGGGGCTTCGCGGATTCACTACGTAACGACGAACCATCGCTGCGGGTCACCTCGGTGCATCCGGGCCGGATCGCCACAGTCATGCAGGAAGGCCTGGTTGCTTACGAGGGCCGCGAGTACAAGCCCGAGCAGTTCCTCAGCCCGGAGACTGTCGCCAACGTGATCGCTGACGCCGTAAACGCGCCGCCGGACGCCCACATCCACGAGGTCATCGTCCGGCCGCGGTGATTTCGGTGCGATTAGGAGCGGTGACGTTCCTCGACGCACCCAAATCGCTCTAAACGACGATGTTCACGAGCCGGCCGGCCACCACGATGACCTTCTTCGGGATGGCGCCGTTGAGGAAGGCGACGACTTTCCCGTCAGCCAGCGCCGCGGCCTCCAGGGTGTCGGCGTCGGCGTCGGCGGACACGGTGATGTGGCTGCGGACCTTGCCATTGACCTGCACCGGATACTCGGCGGTGTCCTCGACGAGGTATTGCGGGTCGGCCAGCGGGAACGGCCCGTGGGCCAGCGAGGTGTCGTGGCCCAGCCGCCGCCACAGCTCCTCGGCCAGATGCGGCGCCAGCGGCGCGACCATCAACACCAGCGGCTCCAGCGCC
>DATARY010000127.1:0-13275 GCA_036263935.1 Mycobacterium sp. | reverse complement strand
AGTTCCAGGGCGACGCCGCGCTCGCGGTCTTCGGCGCACCACTGCGCATCGATGATCCGGCGTCGGCGGCTCTAGCCACAGCGCGAGCGCTCGGCGCTGAATTGCGCCGCCTGCCAGTAGACTTCGGTATCGGATTGTCCGCGGGACCGGTATTCGCGGGCAACATCGGCGCGGAAAACCGGTACGAGTACACCGTTGTCGGCGATGCCGTCAACGAGGCCGCACGATTGGCCGATCGCGCCAAGCAGTCCGACGGAAGGGTGCTCTGTTCGGCCGCCGCACTCAGCCTCGCGGACGCTGCGGAGCGTGAGCATTGGGCTTCGGTGGGCGCCGAGGTATTGCGGGGTCGGGCCGAACCCACCGAGATCTCTGGACCAGTGCCATGATTACCTATTCGCTGCGGCTACGCCGACGAATGTGACCTTTCGGTCGCTTCACCCGTTCGACCGGGTCCTGCGCAGTGCCGCGGGCGATCTCGTCACGAAGCTGCTCGATATTCGACAACTCGGCGTACAAGCCGCGGATGGAGTAGTCGAGCACGGCGAGTGAGATCCGCTGATCGGGATCCTCGGCGATCCCGACTTCATGTGCTCGCTGTCGGCTCCACAACGCCTCGTCGAGACGCGCCCGGGTTGTCTCGAGGTGACGTTCGAGTGCGTCGACCACCCGCCCGCGTTCCTCCCCACGGGCAAGCCATGTCCTCAAGATGACCGGATGCTTGATAACGACCGGGTCATGGCTGGGGAAGTGTTGCACCCACCTGCGGAGGGCCTCCAGGCCGGCAGGTGTCACCTCGTAGAGGGTGATCGCGCGCTTTCCGGCCTGCGCACCCGTTTCCTTGACCATCTGCCGTTCCAGGAGGCGGTCGAGCTCGCGCCGGACATGACTCACCGACGGCGACCAATAGAAGTAGCCGACCGAGAACTCGGCGCGGAGTTTGATCTCGCCAGCCGTGAGCTGCTCGTCGTTGGCGGCCAATACACCCAGGACGAGATAGGCGGTGGTAGGCAGATCACCTGTGCGCGCCATGCTAGTTTCCGGTGAAGTACGGCAGCGTCAAATCCGGGTTCACTGAACAGAACTCGACGCGCACCGGTAGGCCGATCTGCAGCTCGTCGGCGGCCACGCCGATGATGTTGGTGAGCAGCTGGTAGCCCTCGCGCAACGTCACGATCGCCGGTGCGTAGGGCGGCGTGAATTCGGCGCTGACCGGGCGATGGACCACCGTCCAGCTGTAGATCTCACCGAGGCCGGCGCTTTTCATCCAGTCCAATCGAAACGACAGGCACGAACGGCAGTGTTCGGACGGCGGAAAGGTGGTCTGGCCACAATCCGCGCAGCGCTGGTAGCGCAACTCGTGTTTGGCACAGCCTTCCCAGAAGGGTGCACTGATCGGGCTTTCCGCGTGTGGCACGCGACCCGATTGCGGTTGCAGGACGTGTTCTGATGTCATCCCGGCTCGTCTCCAAGTAGAAGCACGGTGGTGAACATCGCGCCGGCTCCCCCGTTGCTGCACAGGGCGACATGGGCGTCGGGAACCTGTAGCGGGCCTGCGTCGCCTCGCAGCTGCTGGACGGCGCGAATCGCGCGCTGCATCATCTGCGGATTCCTGCCTGCGTGGCTGAACGACATGGTCCCGCCGTCGGTCGTGACGGGGTGGCTGCCGTCGATCGCGATGTGCCCGTCGGCGACGAACGGGCCGCCCTCGCCCTCCGGGCAGAAGCGGAATGCCTCCAATTGCCTGATGATCTCGAATGAGAACGGGTCGTAGAGTTCGAGCACGCCCACCTCGTTCCGGTCAAGGCCCGCGTGCGCGAACGCGAGGTCCGCGGCGCGCCGTCCGACGACGCCATTCGGGTCAATGCCCGAACGTCCCGTCAGATCCCAGGCCGGCGGATGCTGATAGGAGGGTCCGTAGAAGTCAGACCCACTGCCCAGCACATAGATCGGCGGCCGGGCGACGTCGAACTTCTCGACGTTGGCCACCACCAACGCGCATCCGCCCTCCGACGTGGTGGCGCAGTCGAGCAGATGGAACGGCTCGGCGATGGGCCGTGACGCGGTGATGTCATCGGGCGCGAATGGACCGCGTTGGTAGTAAACGGCTTCGGGGTTTCGCGCCCCGTTGTTGCGGATCGTCGCCGCGACGATGGAAAGCTGTTCCCGGGTGGTGCCGTACACGTGCATGTGCCTGCGCGCGATGAGCGCGAACTCCGCGGCGGTGAACATGCCCCATGACGCGACGAACTCGTTCTCGGGCCGCGTCCAAGGAGCCGTGGCTTCGTGATCGCGGTACTCACCGGCCTGGGCGGCGACCAGGACGACGGCGTCGGCGAGTCCGTTCTCGACCGCCGCCGCCGCTTCCGTGACCATGCCCAGCCCGAAACCGACGCCCTGCCACGCCGGTCCGAATCGCAGGTCGTAGATCAACGTCGTGGACAGCTCGCCCGCGCTGATGCCGTCGACGGAGTCCAGCTCGATTCCCCCGTCGGCCAGCGCACCGCGCATCGCCTCCAGAGCCAGGCTCCTCGACGTCTCACCCTCGAGCCGTCGGCCCTGTCGCGTGTTGTAAACGCCGACGATGGCGGCGGTGCGTTTCCTCACGCTCAATTGGTCTCCGATCCTGCAGGACTTCAGTTTTCGTCGGCGACGACGCCGAGATACGTGCCCACCACGTCGTAGTTCTTGGCGTCCCGCATGATCGTGCCAATCCTCTGGGTGCGCCGATCGGGACAGTGCGAACCCGTGGCGACGACGTCGATGCGGACATCGACGGGTCGAGCGGTCTCGGGGTCGGTGATCTCGACCACCATGGCGACAGCCCGCTCGGTGTCATCCCACTCGACACCGGTGATCCGCTGCCGCGCTGTGAGTTCCATCACCACCGAATCCGTCCGCAACAGGAAACGGACTGGCGCGCACAACTCTCCTGCGCGTGGTGGAATACAGAGGGTGACGGCCATGTCACAAGCCTGCCGGTCGGTCGCTGATCGCCCCGGCTGACCGCAGGCCGGCTACATCATCGTCGGTGAGCCCCAGTAGGTCCGTCAGAATCTCCCTGGTGTGTTGGCCGTACAGCGGAGGTGGTGTTCGAACCCAGCGGCGAGGCCTGCCGACGAATACGAAAGGCATTCCCGTACAACGATAGGCGCCGACGACGGGGTGCTCGACGGTCTCCCAGAAGCCGCGGGCACGCAAGTGTTCATCGTCGAGCACCGCGGGCGGAACCACAACGGCCGAGGCCGCCACCCCGTGCTCGCGCAGGGCGAGCACCGCTTCGGAGACACTGCGCTGAGAGGTCCAGTCGCTCAGCAACTTGTCGATCTGATCGGCTTGCGAACGCCTGCCCGCCGGCGTGACCAGCCCCGTGTCGTGCCCGAGCTCCCATCGACCGATCAGGGCCGCCAGGCCCGGCCACGCCGCGTCGTCGAGCAGCGCGACGGCCACCCACTCGTCGTCTCCGAGGCACCGGTACACGCCCTGCGGGCTGGCTCCCGGTCCGCGGTTTCCGGCCCTGTGCAACTCGATACCGTTCTGGGAGTACTCCAGGACCATCTCGGCCGCAATGTTCAACGCCGACTCCACCATGGCCGACTCGATCTGCATACCCGTACCAGTCCGGTCGCGCACCACAAGGGCCGCGATGGCGGCGAACGCCGCGTGCAGTCCCGCCATCGGATCGCAGGCACCGCGGGGAATGATCGGCGGACCGTCGAGATGCCCTGTCATCCAGGCCATTCCGGTGGCTTGTTCCATTGTCTGCGCAAAACCGACCCGGTCCCGCCACGGGCCATCCAAACCGAACGCCGGCATTCGGACCATGATGGCTCGCGGATTGGCTGCGCGAACCACGCCCCATTCGAGATGGAAGTTGGCCATGACTCGCGGTGAGAAGTTCTCGACGACGAGGTCGCTTCGGGCGATGAGGTCGAGCGCCAGGGCGCGACCTTTCGGCTCGCCGAGCTCGATACTCATACCGCGCTTGTTCGTGTTGCTGCACAGGAAGACCGGGCCCCACTCCCACCACCGTTCCCACGTCGGCGGCCTGCCGCCGGCGAACCGCATACCGTCGGGCCTGCGTACACCTTCGATCTTGATGACGTCGGCACCCAACGATGCCAGCACCTGGGTGGCCACCGGGCCGGCCCAGAAGGCGGTGAAATCGGCGACCCTGATTCCGGATAGCGGAAGGGCGTCCGTTAGGCGCGGTTCTGGTTTGTCGACCCGCCGTGGCCAGTGCACTCGCCCGCTGTCCGCGCCCACGTCCGGAGGAGAGCCCGGCGCCCGCGCGGCGATCGCCGAACTTCGGTACGGCACCCGCGGCTGGAGCACTCCGCGCGTGGATTCGACGAATACGCCACGTTCGACGAAATGGTCGACCTTCATCACCGACGCAGGAGTGCCAATGGGCGCGACCGGGATTCGCAACGCCACCGCCAGTTCAAGGATCTCGTCGGTGGTGCGGGTTTCCGTCCACCGCTGCACCATGGCCAGGAATTCGTCCCGGCGTCGCACCCGCCCGGGCATCGACGCCAGATCGTCGTCGTCGAGCAGATCCGGTCGATCGATCAGCACCAGAAAGTCTTGAAACTGTTGACCGGTGATCGTGCAGAACCCGATCATCCCGTCGGCGGTCGGCACGATCGACGGCAGCTCGAGGCTGCGGTGGGTCAACAGAGAATCGTCGCCGAGCACACTCGCCGACATCGCGGACAAGCTGCCCATGGCGACGACCATCGACTCGTAGATCGACAGGTCGATCACGGCGCCTCCGCCGCGGTTCCGTGCGTGGCGGACCGCCGCCGCGGCCACCACCGCAGCGAATGTTCCTGCCAGCCATTCGCCGATGCGTCCCCCAGCCTGCAGCGGTTCTGATCCGGGCCAGCCGCGGCTCGCGATCGAGCCGCAGAGCGCCTGGAGAATGAACTCGTTTGCGACAACCTGCTCGTCGACGTAAGGGCCGGTGGTACCGAACGGGGTTATCGCCACGACCACCGCCGACGGCCCGGCCCACGCCGTGAGGTCGTCCAGGCACCGGCCATCGGTCAAGTCAGTGATCACAAGGTCGGCGCGGGCGATCAACTCAGACAACCCGTCGTCGTCGCGCCGCAGTACGGACCTCTTGGCCGCCGCCAGGTAACCGAACAGCGCACCGGCAGTGCCACCCGCGGACCATTGTCGCATCGGATCACCTTGCGGTGGCTCGATTTTGACGACCTCGCCACCCGCGTCGGCGAGCATCTTGCCGCAATACGATGCGGCGATGCCGCTCGACAGCTCCACGATGCGCCAATCCGCGAACGGCGCGTATGCCCCTTCGCCGTCAGACACGCGTTCGACCCTGCTCAGTTGCCGAGGGTGGTGGCCCGGTCAGCGATCCCGATGGCCTCAACGGTGAGCGCCGCGTCCTGCCTCTCGCGCGCAAATGTCGTCATGCGTGTCCATGCGTCATGGTCACGCTGACTGGCCTTGCGCCCCACGTGCGTGACCACGTCGACGTCGGTCGCCTGGGAACGCAGGTATCCGGCAGTCGCATGGCCTTTCGGGATGTACTTGAACGGGTCGAACGAGTAGGCGGCCATCGCGTTCTCATGGGTGATCTTGTTGATCACCGTGTCGTCGAGGTGCCCCATCGTCTCGATGACATCTTCGGGCGCGAACGGCCAGTTGCTGTCGGAGTGCGGGAAATCCGACTCCCAGCACAGCATGTCCTCGTTGAACCAGTCCATGTTCTGCACCCCGACCTTGTCGCTGATGAAGCAGGTGTAGAAGTGCCGCTTGAACACGTCGACGGGACCGCTGTATCCGTCGGGAAACTTCGCATGTGTCCAACCCGAGTGGCGCGTGTACACGTGTTCCGCACGCCAGAGGAAGTACGGGATCCAGCCCACGTCGCCCTCGGTGAGCGAGAACTTGATCCCGGGGAAATCTTCGTAGAACTCGGCCCACAGCAACTCGACGAACGTGAACATGCTCATCATCGATGAGGCGGTCATCGCGACGCTGGGGGGCGCATCGAGCGACATCATCGGCGACCGCGACGACGAGCCGACGTGGGTGCACAACACCGTCTTGTTCTCACACGCCGCCTCGAACAACGGGTACCAGTACTTGGCGTGAATGCTTGGCATGTTGAGCGCCTCGGGGTTCTCCGAGAACGTCACCGCGTGGCAGCCCTTGTCGGCCAGTCTCTTGATCTCCCTGGCCGCTTCGGTGACATCGAACAGCGGCAGGATGCCGCACGGGATGAACCGGCCCGGATATGCGCTGCACCATTCGTCGACATGCCAGTCGTTATAGGCCTTGATCATGACCAGGTTGGTCTCACGGTCCCGACCTTGATTGAGCACCTGGCCCGAAAAGCCGGTGAAATTGGGAAAATTCAGACCCGCGAGCTGACCTCCGGCGTTCATGTCCCGAACCCGCTCGTCGACGTTGAAGCAGCCCGGCCGCATCTCGTCGTAGCGCGCTGCGTCGACGTTGTACATCTCGCGCGGCTTGCCGGCCACGGCGTTGAGCCCCATGTTCCGTCCGCGGACCTCGCCGTAGTACCACTGCTGGACGCCGTCTGGCTCTAGCACAACACGCGGTGCGTACTCCTTGTACCTCGCCGGCACGTGGGCGTCGAACATGTCCGCGGGCTCGGCGATGTGATCGTCGACGCTGACCAGGATCAAGTCATCTTTGTTCACCGATTCGCTCCTCGCTTCGGCGAGATCAGATGGTGACTAGTAGACAATGACATGCGTCACTAAGTCAATGAGAAGGCGGGCATCACCAGCCTGAACGCCGGTGAATACGTGCATAATCCGGCCTCCGGCGACATCCTGCGCGGTTCGGCCCGCTCGAGTACCTAGTGACTATTAGTCATTACAGGGATCGTGCCAACTCACGCGGCGCGGACACACCTGCCCGGACTTCGTCGCAATCACCCACGCTTCGGACGACGTGCAAAGATGCTGGAACCATGCGAGTCGACGGACGGTACATCACCGTTTCGGGCAGCTTGCTGCAACCACTGACTCGACGGACCAACGACATCCTGCGGCTCCTTCTCGCAGTCCTGTTCCTGGCGACCGTCATCACGAGCTCGCTGATCACCCGCAACGCGTGGGTCGCTCTCGAGAGGTCCATCTCCGAGATCGTCGGTGTCCTCACGCCCACTCAGTCCAATCTCGTCTACCTTGTGTACGGCATCGCGATTCTGGCGCTGCCGTTCATGATCCTGATCGGCCTGATCGTTTCCCGGCAATGGAAGCTATTGGGGGCGTACGCGGCCGCGGCACTCCTCGCGTTCCTCTCGCTGTCGACCACCGGCAACGGCATCGCGGCGCCGAGGTGGCACTTCGACCTGTCCGACCGGCTCGACACGCTGCTGTCGCAGTTCCTTGACGATCCCCGATGGATCGCCATGCTTGCCGCTGTCCTTACGGTGTCCGGTCCGTGGTTGCCCGCGCGGTGGCGGCGGTGGTGGTGGACGCTGCTGCTCGCCTTTGTGCCCATCCATCTCGTGGTCAGTGCCGTGGTGCCCGCGCGTTCCCTGCTGGGTCTCGCGGTGGGCTGGTTGGTCGGCGCGCTGGTCGTGTTGGCGGTCGGGACACCCGCGCTCGAGGTACCGCTCGACGATGCCGTTCGGGCGCTGGCCCGACGCGGATTCGTCGTGTCGGCGCTGACGGTCGTGCGGCCCGCGGGGCCCGGGCCGCTCGTTTTGTCGGCCAGCTGCCACGAACCGGAGTCTGAGGCCGTCGTCGAGATGTACGGCCCCAATCAACGCAGCGGCGGTGCTATTCGCCAGTTTTGGCGGTGGCTGCGGCTACGGAACAGCGAAACAGCGCCGCTGCAGACCTCGATGCGCCGCGCCGTCGAGCACCGTGCCCTGATGGCCATCGCGATCGGCGATCTGGATTTAGCCAACACCAACACGATCGCGGTCGCCGCACTGGACCGGGGCTGGACGTTGTATGCGCACAGTCCGGCCCGCGGAACCGTCATCAACGAGGTTTCGGGCGACGCCGTCGTCACCCAGGTGTGGGAGTCGCTCGGCGTACTGCATGAGCACCAGATCTCGCACGGTGATCTGCGCGGCAAGGAGATCACCATTGAGCACGACAGAGTGCTCTTCGGCGGGTTCGGCAATGCCGAGTACGGCGCCGCCGACGAGCAGCTGCAGGCCGATGTCGCCGAGCTGCTCGTGACGACGACAGACCTCTACGGTGCGGAGCAGTCCGTGGGTGCGGCGATCGCCGTCTTCGGTAAGGACGCGGTGTTGACGGCCTCGCGGCGGCTGACGAGGTCCGCCATTCCGGCGCGCATTCGCAGTTCGGTGGCCGACGCCGGGGCCGCCATGTCCGCGGCTCGCGACGAGGTGAAGCGTCAAACCGGCACAGATCAGATCAAGGCCGAGACGATCACCCGGTTCACCCGCAACCAGGTCATCCAGATGGTGTTGCTGGTCGCGCTGGTGTATGTCGCCTATCCGTTCATCAGCACCGTACCCACGTTCTTTTCCGAACTGAGAACGGCCAATTGGTGGTGGGCGCTGCTCGGGTTGGCGGTGTCGGCGTTGACGTATGTCGGTGCCGCCGCGGCATTGTGGGCCTGCGCCGACGGCATGGTGAGCTTCAAGAATCTGACGATCATGCAGGTGGCCAACACATTCGCCGCGACAACCACGCCCGCCGGCGTGGGCGGCCTCGCGCTGTCCACGCGATTCCTCCAGAAGGGCGGCCTCGGCGCGTTGCGCGCGACCGCGTCGGTGGCGTTGCAGCAGACGGTGCAGGTGATCGTGCATGTCCTGCTGCTGATCTTCTTCAGCTTCGCCGCGGGAGCAACAGCCGATCTGTCACATGTCGTCCCCAAGTCCACCGTGCTGTATCTGATCGCCGGCGTGGCGCTCGGGCTCGTCGGCGCTTTCCTGTTCGTGCCAACGTTGCGACGGTGGCTGGCGACGGCGGTGCGTCCGCAGCTCAATGAGGTGCTAAAGGACCTCGCCGAGCTGGCTCGCGAACCCAAGCGATTGACAATCATCGTACTCGGTTGTGCCACAACCACTCTCGGGATGGCGTTGGCGTTGTGGGCCAGCGTCGAAGCATTCGGGGGCCACACCTCGTTCGTCACCGTGACCGTGGTGACGATGGTCGGTGGAACCCTCGCATCGGCGGCCCCCACGCCGGGCGGCGTCGGAGCGGTCGAGGCGGCGTTGATCGGCGGTCTGGCCGCATTCGGTGTGCCCGCTGCCATCGGCGTGCCGTCGGTGCTTCTGTACCGGATCCTCACGTGCTGGCTGCCGGTGTTCATCGGCTGGCCGATCATGCGGTGGCTCACCGACAAGGACATGATTTAGCGAATTACGCCTTCGGATCCCAGCTGAAAAGTTGGTTCGACGGTCCGGTCTATCGGAACAGTCCTTCGCGCAGCAGTGTATTGACCGCATTTTGCCAACGTTGAAGCTGATTGCGCGTAGTGAGACGTTCGGGAAGTTGCCGCTCGATATGGCCGCGCAGGATGAGGGTGCCCAGAGCTAGCACGAGCGAGTTGAGCGCGGCCCACGTCAGGTCCACATCAGGGCGCGTTTCGCCCTGTTCCTTGCGTCGGTTCCATCGGGCCGTTCCAAAGGCCGCCAGGGTGTCGAAAATCATGGTTCCCAGCGGGCTGCCGTCGACGAGTGCGCGGCCGACATAGTCCGCGATGTGGGGTTGCTCGGTGATGATGTGGGTCACCCTGCTTCCCATTTCGGCTATCGAATCTGCCGGCGGCCCCGGAATTGGCTGTGCGATTGTTTCAACGACTAGCGCCAGGACATGGTCGTCGACGGCCTTGATAAGCCCGGCCTTGGTGGCGAAATGGTGCTGCACCAAACCAACGGACACCCCTGCGGCAGCGGCGACCGTGCGGAGTGACGTCGCCGATGTTCCGTACGTGGCGAAACTCGTCAACGCCGCGTCGCGGATCCGCTCGATACTCGAGCGCTCCTCCGCACCAACCCTGTCAGGCTCCGCCAGCACGGAAATCATTCCTACACACAGGTGAAGGCCTCATATCCGACGGGTCGACAATATATCTGTATTGCTCCTACAATACAGATATATTGTCGGCTGCGAACCAACTGCCATGGGCTTCACTGTGCTACGGGAGGCGAGCTGGGTGCAAGACCACAGGCGTTCGACGGTCACGCCCGTCGTGTGTACCCGCGATCCAGACCGGTGGACGACGGTCACCGATGAGGGCGCGAAGGCGCTCTGCCGCGCGTGCCCCCGTCGTTGGCGGTGTGCTCAAGAGGCGTGTCAAACTCCCGGCGCGGAAGGTGTGTGGGCCGGCATTCTGATTCCCGAAGGGGGTCGCGGCCGTGGGTTCGCGCTCAAGCAATTGCGATCCCTGGCCGAGCTCAACGGATTCCCCGTCCCACACAAGTGAGCGTGGGTGAGATAGCGGTCGGGTGCGAGGATGGTCAGCTATGACCCGCTGGCATCCGCTCGACGCCGCCGACGCTGACTTCCTTGCCTCGGCGCCCCACATCTTCCGCTACCAGAAGCGCTTTGCAGCACCGCCCGAGAAGGTATGGCAGTCGCTCATTTCGGATGAGTCGCTCGCGGCCTGGAGCCCGATGATCAGGGAACTCACCTGGACGTCGCCGCGGCCCTTCGGGGTCGGCACCACACGCGAGGTCTCGCCGCCTGTCGGGCCGCGTGTGCGCGAGCGCTATTTCCTCTGGGATGAGGGCCACCGCCACGCCTTCTACGTCTACGAGTCATCGATGCCGCTCTTCAAGCGCTTCGCGGAGGATTACGTCGTCGAACCGGACGGCGCCGGCACGTCGTTCACGTGGACAATTGCGATGGAACCGAAGGGCGCAGTAGCGCTGCCGTTCAAGGTGATCGCCCCGGCGATGAAGGCCGGCTTCGGCCGCATTCCCAGCGACGGCCAGAAGTACTTCGCACAGCAGGGCTGAGCTGGTCTTTTGGCGGCCGTCATCATTCGATGACGCTGGCTAGCTGGACGCGTAGTCAACCATCGGCTCTGTCTCAGATACCCGACCGTTTGCGATGGTCAATGTGTCGGGCCGGATCAGATACCTGGTGCCATCGGCTGGGTTGGTGACGTCCCACCCGCTCGACGAGCGCGCCGCGTTGGAAAGCTGGATGTTCGCGCCATCGCTGAGGCGGACGCCGCGGTAGTAATAGCTCCCGGGCCCGGCTTGGCAGACCACCAAAACCGACTTCGTCGTACGAGCCATGGCCGCGGCGGGGCTTCCTTGGTCGCAGCGGGCGTTGGGATAGTCCAGAAAACCCTGCCCGTCGGCCCCGGGCAGGGTGTTCGTCAGCCGTGATGTGGCTGGCGAAGATGTTGTCGCCGATGTACTCGGCGATGATGTAGATGGAGTAGATGATGGAGATGATCTAGTCGTCGCGGGTTCACTGGTCGTTTGTCTCGTACCCGCGCTCGGCGGCACGGCGACGCCCGCGGGAGGCGCGGTGGTGCTGTTCGGCCCTAGAACCAGCCACAGCGTCCCAGCGAGCGCGAGGATCAACGCCGCCACTGCCGTCGCCGCCAAGACCACCTGTCCGGGTCCCAGACCTCGCCGCGGTTGCGAAGGTGCTGGGGACCGACCGGCAGACGCGGGATATGGGGAATGGCCGGTTGCGGTCGGGTCGGGCCAGTGCGCAGGAAACTGGCGGGTGCTTTGCGGTTGGGGGCCGCTGCGAGCGATTGGGGTCGTCGGCGACTGGGCCAGTGCCGCTGCCGCGCTTGCCGCAGCCGCTAACTCTCCGGCCGATGAGAACCGCGCCTGGGGCTCTTTGGCCATGCCACTGGCGACGACCTCGTCGAACGCGGGGTTGAGTCCCGGTCGCGCAGCACTGGGTCGCGGAGGTGCCGCGAGAAGGTGAGCGCTCAGTAGCTGGCTCAACTCTCTTACCGGGAATGGCGGCCGACCGGTAAGGCATTCGTAGAGCACACACGCGAGGGAGTAGACATCGACGTGCGGGCCCACCTGTCCGTTGGTGAACCGTTCCGGCGCCATGTAGACGCACGATCCGATCGCCGCACCTGTGCCGGTCAGCCCGGGTTCCCCGCCGAGGTGGGCAATACCGAAATCGACGAGGTAGGCGAAGCCACCCCCAGCAAGCAACACATTTTCCGGCTTGATGTCACGGTGTACCAGGCCGTCGGCATGCGCGGTGTCCAGCGCGGCGGCCACCTGCGTGACGATCGAGGCGGCGCGCGCCGGAGCAAGCGGCCCGTTCTTCGCCAACTCCGTTTTGAGGTTGACGCCCTCGACCAGGCGCATGTCGATATACAGGACGCCGTCGATGTCGCCCCAGTCATGCACCGGGATCACGTGCGGCTCCTGCAGCCGCGCAGCGACCCGCGACTCGCGCCGAAATCGCTCCTGGAAGCTTGCGTCGGCGGCCAGCTCGGTGCGCAGCAGCTTTAGTGCGACGGTCCGGTCCTTGACGGTGTCGTAGGCCCGGTACACCTCGCCCATGCCGCCGACACCGATCAGCGACCGCAGTTCGTAGGGTCCGAACATGGTGCCGACGCGCGAACCGCCGCGCAGTAAGACCATTCGGATTTACTCCCCAGTCCCCGACCCGATACGTGAAGTACGTGATGTGATACCGCCGCTTCGCGGATGTCTCCAAGTGACGTCGTACCGAAATCTTCGGCGATGTATCGAACGCACTAGTCCTCACGATAACAACGTCGAGTGCTTCGGGCGACTCGCACCGTTTGTCGAGTAACCGTTGAGCGATGCAGCTAATCCTTAACCGCCGCACAGCTTTACCACTCGCACGGACTCCTCCCGGGAAACACTCGCCATCAGCCAAAACCCCGGGCCGATGGCCGAGGCAACACGCAACCGATGACGCGACTCACGTGCAAACCCCATGACCCCACTCATCACAGTGGTGCGGGCGGGGGGACTCGAACCCCCATGTCCGAAGACAATGGAACCTAAATCCATCGCGTATACCGAAATTCCGCCACGCCCGCGGCGTGCCGATCGTACCGCCAAACTTCGCCCCAAATCTGTCGGCCGTGCCGCATACCTTGAGGGCAAGCACTCGAAGACAGGGGCCGGTGGTGCGTTCGGCAGAGGAGTTCAACGATGTGCAGCGTCTTGTTGCAGCCGGACTCAATGACTGCGCGATTGCGCGGCTAACGGCCATACCACGGAGGACGGTCCGGGACCTTAGGTGCCGACGCGGGATTCGGCCACGCACAGCGGCTGCGTCAAAGGGTTGCTCTATCAATCACGACTTCTCGTCTCTCGCG
>DATARY010000132.1:0-39791 GCA_036263935.1 Mycobacterium sp. | reverse complement strand
ACCGCGTATGTCGTCGCGATGAGCGCCAAACCGGTCGGAGCGGCCACCGCGGCGCCGGTGCCCTGCACGGCGCGGGCGACGATCAGCGTGATGCCGTCGGTGGCCAGCCCGCACACCAAAGAGGCGATCGTGAACACCCCGACACCCGACAGGAAGGCCCGCTTGTGGCCGATCGCGTCCCCGACGCGGCCGCCGAGCAGCAGTAGGCCGCCGAACGTCAGCACGTAGGCGGTGATCACCCAGCTTTTGCCTGCGTCCGAGAGGCCTAGTTCGGCCTGCATCCGTGGCAGCGCGACGATGACGATCGTGCCGTCGAGCGTCGACATCAGCTGCATGCCGGTGATCGCGATGATCGCGATGCCCAGCACCTGTGTCGACAGGGGCGAACTGGTGCGGTCCGTGGACTCCTCGGAACCCGCACCGGCAGACATGGGTTGCCAGCCTACCGAGAGGCGCTACAGCCCTCTGCTAAAGCTCTCTGCTGTTGGATGTCGAGCTAAAGCTCTCCTTGGTCGATCTTGTCCTTGACTTCTTGCGCGTGCGCGACCTGCTCGGCGGTGTAGCCGATGAACAAGGCGACGGCGCCGACGATCACCGCGACCGCTGCGACCCACAGCAGGCCGTAGGTGTAGCCGTGGTCGAGTGCGTGCAGCTGCGCGCGGTCCATGTTCTTCACCGGGCCCGTTGTGCCGCCCAGGTACAGCGTGCGCGACGTGATGACCGCCTGAATGACCGCCAGCACGACCGGGCCCCCGAGGTTCTGCAGCATCAGCGCGATCGCCGAGACCGGGCCGATCTGGTCGAAGCCCACACCCGCGATCGCCGACACGGTCAGCGGGACGACGATCATGCCGATGCCGAAGCCGCCGACGACGATCGGCAGCACGAGGGCGGGGAAGTACGGGCTGCCGCCGTTGATCGTGGAGCCGTAGAGCATCGCGGCGAGCACGAGCACGCCGCCCGCGATCACCAGCACCCGCGGCGGGAACAACGACACCAGGTGCGACGACAGCCCGAGGCCGACACCGAGCGCGATCACGAACGGAATGAAGCCGACCCCCGCGCGTAATGCGCTGTAACCCATGATGTCCTGGACGTACAGACCGATCAGCACGGTCAGCGTGACCATCACGCCGCCGGCCAGGAACACCGCCGCGAACGTGGCAACCCGGTTGCGGTCGCGGAACAGCTCGAACGGGACGACGGGATTGTCGGCCGTGCGCTCGACAATGAGAAAGGCGATCAGGCAGGCGGCCGCGGCGATGCCCGAGCCGACGGTGAGCGGCTTGAGCCAACCATGCTCCGGGCCCATCGAGAAGCCGAACACCGCGGCCGTGCAGCCGAGGGTGGCCAGGACGGCGCCGGTGGCGTCTAGCTTCAGCCGCTCGCGATCGGTTTCCCGCAACGTGGTGCGGGCCAGATGGATCATCAACAGGCCGATGGGCACGTTCACCAGGAAGGCCCATCGCCAGGAGACCTCGGTCAGCGCGCCGCCCACAACCAGGCCCATCACGGAGCCAACCCCCGTCATCGCGGCGAACACCGCGGTGGCGGCGTTGCGCGCGGGGCCCTTGGGGAAGGTCGTCGCGATGAGCGCAAGGCCCGTGGGCGACGCGATCGCGGAGCCGACACCCTGCAGCAGCCGGGCCGTCACCAGGGTGGCTTCGTCCCATGCGACGCCGCACAGGATCGAGGCGATGGTGAACAGCGCGACGCCCACGATGAAGGTGCGCTTGCGGCCGATGGTGTCACCCAGGCGACCACCCAGCAGCATCAGGCCGCCGAACGTCAGCACGTAGGCCGTGATGACCCAGCTTCGGCCGGCGTCGGACAGGCTCAGCTCGTCCTGAATCTTAGGAAGCGCCACGATCGCGACGGTGCTGTCCATGGTCGCGAGCAGCTGCATGCCACCGATCGCGATCACCGCGGCGATGAAGCGCCGCGACGGCAACCAGTCCGGGTACCTGCTGGTTCGCTCCTGCGCCGTGCGTTCGCTTCGTACCGGGAGCTGCAAGGGTAGCGCCCGGTTTGCCCCTCCCTCGGCGTCGCGATAGATGGCGGCGCGCTCTGCATCGTTGAGAGCCGTCATAGCGGGTTACCTTACAGTAATCTTAAGAATCCTTTAACCGCCAAAGCCCGCGACCGCCCCGATGACAATGATCGCGGGAGGTCGGACGCCCTCTGATCGGATCCGCTCTGGCGCGTCGGCGAGTGTCGCCCGCAGCGTCTGCTGTGCGGTTGTGGTGCCGTGCTGCACAACCAGAACCGGCGTATCCGCAGGTCGGCCGCCGTCGCGCAGCGCTTTGGCGAACAACTCGATGCGCTCGACCGCCATCAGCAACACGATCGTGCCGGACAACGCTGCCAGCGCATTCCAATTCACTAACGATTCTGGGTGGTCGGGCGCAAGATGGCCGCTGACCACCACAAACTCGTGCGTCACCGCCCGATGAGTGACCGGAACGCCGGCCAACGCGGGAACCGCTATGGCACTTGTCACACCGGGCACAACTGTCACTGGAATCCCGGCCTCAGCGCATGCCAGCACCTCTTCGTAGCCGCGTGCGAACACGAACGGGTCGCCGCCCTTGAGCCGCACCACGAACTTGCCCGCCTTGGCCCTGTCGATGAGGACCTCGTTGATCGCGTCCTGAGCCATCGCGCGGCCATACGGGATCTTCGCCGCATCGATGACCTCGACCTGCGGGGGAAGCTCGGCGAGCAGTTCCTGGGGGGCCAGCCGGTCGGCGACGACGACATCCGCGTGAGCCAGCAGCCGCCGCCCCCGGACGGTGATCAGCTCCGGATCACCCGGCCCGCCGCCGACCAGTGCCACCCCGCCGGGCAGGACGCCCGGGGTCTCGGCCGTGATGAGGCCCTGCTGCAGCGCCTCGTGGATGGCCGAGCGGATGGCTGCCGATCGGCGGTGATCGCCCGCCGCCAGTACGCCAACCGACAGCCCCTCGTATTCGAATGACGCGGGGGTGACCGCGGTGCCCTCGCGGGCCACGTCGGCCCGCACACAGAAGATCTGCCTGCGATCGGCCTCGGCGACGACGGCCGAGTTGACGGCCGGGTCGTCGGTGGCCGCGATCGCATACCAGGCGCCGTCGAGGTCGCCGTCGCGGAACTCCCTGAGCGTCAACGTGATTCCACTCATCGCTTCGACTGCCGGCGTCGCAGTGCGGGTGATCACGTGCACGTCGGCGCCGTTGGCGACCAGTAGCGGCAGTCTCCGCTGTGCCACCGTGCCCCCACCGACGACCACGACCTTCTTGCCAGTCAGGCGCAGGCCGACGAGGTAGGCGGTATCACTCACCGGGCGAGCTTAGAGGTTGCGGCGGCGGCGACGAAGCGGGATATCGCGTGCGGGTGCGCGGTGGGATGGGTGTGCAGATACGACGCGTGTACACCCGCATGGACCGCACCGTCCCTGACCCGTTCGACGTCCCGCCCGGCGTATACCCACGCCGGCTGATAGTTGTCGCTGAATGTGACTGTGGTGCGGTGGAATTCGTGTCCGGCGACACGATCCCCTACGGCGTGCAGCGACGAATCGGCGACCGCGACGGCGTCCCGGTAACCCAGCGTCAGCCTGTCGGTGAAGTGCGCCGAGCCCGCGAGCACTCCGCACATCGGATACCCGTCCAGCTCGTCGACGAGATAGGTCAGGCCCGCGCATTCGGCGTGCACCGGCGCACCGCCGGCCGCCAGTTCCTTGATCTGCTGGCGCACAAGGTCATTGGCCGACAGTTCGGTGCTGAACTGTTCGGGAAACCCGCCGGGCACGACAAGGGCGGCGGTGTTCGGCGGTAGCGGGTCGCTCAGCGGGTCGAACGCGACGACATCGGCGCCGGCCGCGCCGAGCAACTCGGCATGTTCGGTGTAGCCGAAGCTGAACGCCTTACCGGCCGCGAGGGCGACGACGGCATCGCCCGCTGACGGTGCGGCGACGGCGGGATCCCACGGATCGTCGGTGACCCTGCTGGCCGCGACCGCGGCCACGCCGGCCAGATCGACGTGGCGGGCGACAAGGGCGGTCATCGCCTCGACGGCCGCGCGGGCCTGCCGCCCGTGTTCGGCGGCCGTGACGAGGCCGAGATGCCGTGATGGAACGAACAATTCGTCGGCTCGCGGGACCGCACCGAAAACCGGAACGCCCGCATCCGCGCACGCCTGGCGCAGCACATCTTCGTGACGCGGCGAGCCGACTCGGTTCAGGATCACCCCTGCGATGCGGACGGACCGGTCAAACGTCGAGAAACCATGCAACAGCGCGGCAATGCTGTGGCTCTGGCCGCGGGCGTCCACGACCAGGATCACCGGTGCGCCCAGCAGGGCCGCGACGTGGGCGGTGGAGCCGCGAGCGGGGCCGGCGGTGTTCGCCGACTCCGCACTGATCCGCCCGTCAAACAGGCCCATGACGCCTTCGACGACCGCGATATCCGCACCGGCGCAGCCATGCCGGTACAGCGGACCGATCAGCTGCTCACCCACCAGCACCGGATCGAGATTGCGGCCCGGCAGGCCGGTCGCCAGTGCGTGGTAGCCGGGGTCGATGAAGTCGGGACCGACCTTGACCGGCGCGACCGTTCGACCGGCCTGACGCAGGGCACCCATCAAACCGGTTGCCACGGTAGTCTTTCCGCTCCCCGACGCCGGTGCGGCGATCACGACGGCCGGAACTACCACTCGATGCCCCGCTGACCCTTGCGGCCTGCGTCCATCGGGTGCTTGACCTTCGTCATCTCGGTGACCAGATCGGCGGCGTCGAGCAGCTGCTGGGGCGCGTCCCGGCCGGTGATCACGACGTGCTGGATGCCGGGCCGGTCTGTCAACACCGCGATCACTTCGTCGAGGGCGACCCACCCCCATTTCAGCGGATAGGTGAACTCGTCGAGCACATAGAAGTCATGGCGCTGCTGGCAGAGCCGGCGCTTGATCTCCGCCCACCCGTCGGCGGCCGCGGCGGCGTGGTCGACCTCGGTGCCCCGCTTGCGCGACCACGACCAGCCCGACCCCATCTTGTGCCACTCCACAGGGCCGCCGATCCCATGCTCGTCGTGCAACCGGCCGAGTGCGCGGAATGCCGCCTCCTCGCCCACCTTCCACTTCGCGCTCTTGACGAACTGGAACACCGCAACTTTGAAACCCTGGTTCCACGCACGCAGCGCCATGCCGAAGGCGGCCGTCGACTTGCCCTTGCCGGTGCCGGTGTGCACGGCGAGCAGTGGTGCGTTACGACGGGTGCGGGTGGTGAGGCCGTCGTCGGGGACGGTCTGTGGCTGGCCCTGCGGCATCGGACTCTCCCTACGCGGCGGTGCGGTCGTCCCGGGATTTGACAAGGGCGGTCAAGTCGTCGGCCCGCAGCTGCGCCAACCGCACCGACGGCGCGCCGAGGTGGCCGGCTAGCTGCTCGGCCAATCCCAGCCGCACATAAGACGTTTCACAGTCCACCACCACGGCGGCGGCACCCTCGGCGACGAGCCGGGCGGCGGCGATGCGAGCGCGGCCCAACGGGTCTTCCCCGCCGGTGGCCCGCCCGTCGGTGAGCACCACAACCAGGCTGCGCCGGGCGCGGTCACGCGCCTTCTCACGCACCACCACATCACGGGCCGCGAGAAGGCCTTGTGCCAGAGGCGTTTTCCCGCCGGTATCGAAACGAGCCAGGCGGCGGCGCGCGATGTGCACCGACGTTGTCGGCGGCAGCAGCACCTGCGCGTCCTGCTGCCGGAACGTGATCACCGCGACCTTGTCGCGCCGCTGGTACGCGTCGCGCAATAACGACAGCGTCGCCCCGCCGACCGCAGCCATCCGGTCGCGGGCGGCCATCGACCCCGACGCGTCGACGACGAAGATCACCAAATTGCCTTCGCGGCCTTCCCTTACCGCACGGCGCACGTCGTCCGGCCGGGGGCGCGGCCGTCCCGGAGCGCTCTGCCGTCCCGCGGTGGCGAGCAGTGTCGCGAACAGGTGCAGGCCGTGGCCCGCTTCGGGTTCGGCGGTTGCGGAGACGACCGTTCCTGTGCGGTTGCGCGCGCGCGAACGCCGGCCCGGTGCGCCCTCCCCCACGCCGGGAACCACCAGCGCCCTGGTGCGGAACAGCGCCGACGGCGCGGCACTTGGCCGGGGGGAGGAGTTCGAATTGCGCTGTGACACTTCGGGTGTGTCGCCGGGCGCGGACGCGCCGCCGCCCGGTGGATCCGGATCTGGTTCCGGTTGGCCCGCGGAACCGCCCGCCGCGGCCATCGCCTCGTCGAGCCGGTCCGGATCCAGGCCGGGGTCGTCGAACGGGTCGCGGCGGCGCCGGTGCGGCAGCGCGAGCTCCGCGGCCACCCGGATGTCCTCTTCGCTGACCTGTTCTGAGCCGCGCCAGGCGGCGTGCGCGATCGCCGTGCGCGCCACCACCAGATCCGCGCGCATGCCGTCCACGTCGAAGGCCGCGCACAGCGCCGCGATCCGGCGTAACTCGCTGTCCGGCAACACCACATCAGCGATCGATGCCCGCGCCGCCGAGATGCGGCGCGCGACTTCGGTGTCCGCCTCGGCGTACCTTTCAACGAAGCCGGCGGGGTCGGCTTCGAACGCCATCCGCTGCCGGATGACATCGGCGCGCACGTCGACATCGCGGGACGCGTGCACGTCGACGGTCAGCCCGAACCGGTCCAGCAGCTGCGGACGCAGCTCGCCCTCCTCGGGATTCATCGTTCCGATCAGCACGAAGCGCGCCTCGTGGCTGTGTGATACGCCGTCGCGCTCGACGTGGACGCGGCCCATTGCCGCGGCATCGAGCAACACGTCGACCAGATGGTCGTGCAACAGGTTGACCTCGTCGACGTACAGCACGCCGCCATGCGCGCGCGCCAGTAGACCCGGCGAAAACGCGTGCTCGCCGTCACGCAATACCTTTTGCAGGTCAAGCGAACCCACCACGCGATCCTCGGTGGCACCGATCGGCAGCTCGACCAACGACGCACCGTCGACCGCCGCGAGTATATGCGCGAGACCGCGAACCGCCGTCGACTTCGCGGTGCCCTTCTCGCCGCGGATCAGCACGCCGCCGATCTCGGGCCGCACCGCACACAGGATCAGCGACAGCCGAAGCCGGTCGTGTCCGACGATCGCACTGAACGGGTAGATGGCCGTCACGGCTGCTCGGTGTCGTTTCGTGTGCCCGGCCGGACCATCGGCACGTGCGGGATTCCGTCGTCGAGGAATTCCTCACCGTCACGGACGAATCCGTGGTGGCTGTACATCGCTTCGAGGTAGGTCTGCGCGTCGATGTGGCAGGGATAGTCGCCGACCTCGGCCAGCGCCGCTTGCATCAGCCGGTTGGCGTGGCCGTGTCCGCGCGCGCTGCGCTTGGTGCACACCCGCCCGATGCGAAAGCCTTTGTGGCCGCCGGGATGTTCCTCCATCAGCCGCAGCGTCGAGATGACCTCGCCGTCGGGTCGTTCGAGCCAGAAATGCCGGGTTTCGGCCAGCAGGTCTCGACCGTCCAGTTCGGGATACGGGGTGGCCTGTTCGACGACGAACACCTCGACCCGCAGTTTGAGCAGCTCGTAGAGCGTCCTTGCGTCGAGATCCTTCGACCAGCTCCGGCGCAGGGCAACCGTCATGCCTCAACCACCATCAGGCGATTGGAGCAGCGGCCTGCACGGGCCGGTCCAGCAGGAGCACCTTGCTGCCCCACGACCACACCTCCTCGAATAGCTTCGGCTCGGCTGACAGCTTGACACCCAGCGACGGCACCATTTCCTTGAGCTTTGGCAGCCAGGCCCGGTAACGATCGGAAAAGCAGCGCTGCATCACGTCGAGCATCGCAGGAACAGCGGTCGACGCACCGGGCGAGGCGCCGAGCAGGCCGGTGATGCTGCCGTCGGCGGCGCTGAGCACCGTGGTGCCGAACTCCAACACGCCGCCCCTGCGGATCAGCTGAACACGTTGCCCGGCGACAGCGAGTTGCCAATCGGAATCGACTGCTCCCGGGGCGAATTCGCGCAGCGCCGCCACCCGACCGCGCTGCGACAACATCAACTGGCCCACGAGGTACTTCACAAAGCCCGCCTCCCTGGGCCCCGCGCGGAGCATGGACGACAGGTTGTCCAGCCGGACCGAGGCGGGCAGGTCGGAGAAGTGGCCCTGCTTCAACAACTTTGGCGACCAGCCGGCGAACGGCCCGAATATCAGCCACGGCTTGCCATTGATGATGCGCGTGTCAAGATGCGGTGCCGCCATGTGGGGAGCGCCCGGCCGCGGCAGGCAGTACACCTTGGCGTTGTGGGCGGCGGTGAGCCGCGGGCTGGCGGTGCACAGGAACTGCCCGCCGACCGGGAAGCCGCCCAACCCGCTGGCCTCGCGGATGCCCGATTTCTGCAGCAGCCGCAACGCGCCGCCGCCGGCCCCGACGAAAACGAATTTGGCGGTCAGTTTGTGCTTTTGGCCGGTCCGCCTGTTGACGACGCTAACCGTCCAGCCGCCGCCGGACTGCCGGTCGAGATCGCGCACTTCGTGGCCGAACAATGTGGTCATGCCGCGCTGGGCCGCATAGCCGATGAGATGGCGCGACAACGCGCCGAAGTCGACGTCGGTGCCGTCCCGTGCCCACTCGACCGCCACCGGGTCGGAGAAGTCGCGGTTGGCGGCCATCAGCGGAAGCCGCCGGGCGAACTCGTCGTGGTCGTCGATGCACTCCGTGGACGCGAACAACGGGTTGACCGCCAACGCTTGGTGGCGACGCTTAAGGAAGGCCACGTTGGCCGCCCCGCGCACGTAGCCGACGTGCGGGATCGGGTTGAGGAAGCTGCGCACGTCGGGGAGCACGGCGTTCTCCACTGCGGATGCCCAGAATTGGCGGGAGACCTGGAACTGCTCGTTGACGTGGACCGCTTTGTCGATGTCGATCGAGCCGTCGGGCCTCTCGGGGGTGTAGTTCAACTCGGACAACCCCGCGTGACCGGTGCCGGCGTTGTTCCACGTGTCGCTGCTCTCGGCGGCCGCTCCGTCGAGGCGCTCGACCATCGTCATCGACCACCCCGGCTCGACCAGCCGCAGCAGCGCACCGAGGGTGGCGCTCATGATGCCGGCGCCGACGAGCACGACGTCGGTCTTGGCTACTCGCGGATCAGACACCCGATCGATGGTCCTTCGTTGTCGTTGTCTCGGGTTGGCGGTTTTCAGGTTATCCCGCGGGCGTCGGGCGGCGTCGGCGCAGGTCGGCGGCGAAGCGCGGCTAAGGTGATTGCGTGACCGCGTGGGAGCCAGACGTGCTGGCCGGTTACTGGCAACAGACCTTCCAGCTGGGCCGGGATCCCGACGGGGAGGGCGACCTCGTCGCGACGCTGGTGTGCCGCGGTGAGCCCGACCCCTCGGCCACCCGGGTGGTGTTGCTGGTGCACGGGTTCACCGACTACTTCTTTCACACCGAGCTGGCTGATCACTTCGCCGGCCGCGGCTTCGCCTTCTACGCGCTGGACCTGCACAAGTGCGGCCGGTCCCGGCGGGAGGGCCAGACCCCGCACTTCACCACCGACCTGGCCCGATACGACACCGAGCTGGAGCGCGCCCTTGACGTCATCGCCGGTGTGTCAGCAGCGAACGTGCTCGTATACGGGCACTCCGCGGGCGGGCTGATCGTGTCGTTGTGGCTGGACCGGCTGCGCAGTCGCGGCATGACGCAGCACAAGCACGTCACCGGCTTGGTGCTCAACAGCCCGTGGCTGGACCTGCAGGGTCCGGCGATCCTGCGCGCCGCTCCCACCGCGGCGGCGATCGCCGCGCTGTCGCGGGTGCGCAAGCGGATGGTGGCGCGCCCGCCGACAGAGGGCGGCTATGGCGCGACGCTTCACCGCGACTACGCCGGCGACTTCGACTACGACCTGACGTGGAAGCCGATCGGCGGATTTCCGGTCACGTTCGGCTGGATCCACGCGATCCGGCGCGGGCAGGCCACCCTCCATCGGGGCCTCGACGTGGGTGTTCCGAACCTGATTCTGCGATCCGATCACAGCGTTCGCGAGGTCAGCGACCCCTCAAAGGTTGAAGACATCCAGCGCGGCGACGCGGTGCTCGAGGTCAAGCAGATCGCCCGCTGGGCCGGCTGCATCGGCAACCGGACCACGATCGTGCCGATCGCCGACGCCAAACATGACGTGTTCCTGTCGGTCCCCGATTCGCGTCAGGCCGCGTATCACGAACTGGACAGCTGGTTGAACTGGTACACGATCTGGTCAGAAACCGCCCGCGCCGCAGCACGACAAGAACGAGGATGAGGTCGGAAACATGAGCCATTTCGACATCGCGATCATTGGCACCGGTTCGGGCAACTCCATCCTCGATGAGCGCTTCGCGGGCAAGCGCATGGCGATCTGCGAACAAGGTGTCTTCGGCGGCACCTGCCTCAACGTCGGCTGCATACCGACGAAGATGTTCGTCTACGCCGCAGAAGTGGCGCAAAGCGCCAGGGACTCAGCGCAATACGGGGTCGATGCGCGTGTCGACAAGGTCCGCTGGGGTGACATCGTCTCGCGGATCTTCGGCCGCATCGATCCGCTCGCGGTGGGCGGGGAGAACTATCGGCTGTCCTCGCCAAACGTCCAGGTGTTCTCCAGCCACACCCGGTTTCGGCCGCCCCTTTCCGACGGCCGTTACGCGCTGCGCACCGATGACGGCGACGACTTCACCGCCGACCAGGTGGTCATCGCGGCAGGCTCGCGCCCGGTCATTCCTGCGGAGATAGCCGATTCCGGTGTGCGCTACCACACCAGCGACACCATCATGCGGATCGCCGACGTGCCCGAGCACCTGGTGATCGTCGGCGGCGGCTTTGTGGCGTGCGAGTTCGCCCACGTGTTCTCGGCGCTGGGCAGCCGCGTCACGCTGATGATCCGGGGCAGCACGTTGTTGCGTGGGCACGATGACACGATCTGCGAAAGGTTCACCGATCTCGCCGCCAAGAAGTGGGAGCTGCTGAACCATCATCAGGTCAAGGGACTCCGGCAGGACGGCGACGGCGTCGAGTTGCGCTGCCACGACGGCTCACGGATACGCGGCGATGTGCTGCTGGTCGCGACCGGCCGCACCCCCAACGGTGACCTGCTCGACGCACAACAGGCCGGCATCAAGGTCAGCGCGAACGGCCAAGTCGTCGTCGACGAGTACCAGCGCACGACCGCGCGCGGCGTGTTCGCCCTTGGGGATGTCTCATCGGACTACCAGCTCAAGCACGTGGCCAATCACGAGGCCCGGGTGGTGAAGCACAACATGCTGCAGGACTGGGACGACACCGACGCGCTGATGCCGTCCGACCATCGCTATGTGCCGTCGGCGGTGTTCACCGATCCGCAGATCGCCACCGTCGGGCTCACCGAAAACCAGGCCCGGGCAAAGGGATTCAATGTCAGGTCGAAAGTCCAAGACTACGCCGATGTGGCGTATGGCTGGGCCATGGAAGACACCTCCGGCATCGCCAAGATCATCGTCGACGACGACACCGGGCTGATACTCGGCGCACACATCATGGGCCATCAGGCCTCATCGCTGATCCAGACGTTGACCCAGGCGATGAGCTTCGGCCTGCCCGCTCAGGAGATGGCGCGTGGTCAGTACTGGATCCATCCGGCGTTGCCCGAATTGATCGAGAACGCGCTGCTGGCGTTGTGCGGCGAGCCGCCCTGGCCGCCATCACGACGCCACTGACCTGCTCAGTCGACGGCAGGCGTCCAGCGCTGTTCGACCTGTCCGAAGTGCCAGACCGCCAGGGCGATCAGCCAGGCCGCGACGAACATCCCGACGATCATGAAGCCGACGAACTGCAGGTCCAAAGATCCGATCGCGGCCAACGGCCCCGACTGGATATTGAGGCGCTCTGCCAGAAGGCCGGCCAGCACAATGACGCCGACGACCAGGGCGACAGCAACCGAGAGCACGGTCACGGTCAGGTTGTAGTAGACCTTGCGGACCGGCTTGAGGAACGCCCAGCCGTAGGCCCGCGACATGAAGATGCCATCGAGCCCGTCGAACAGGCTCATCCCGGCCGCGAACAGCACCGGCAGCACCAGGATGGCGTACCAGGGCAGCGTGAACGCCGCCGTTCCCGCGGCCAGCACCAGCAGTGCCACCTGCGTGGCCGTATCGAAGCCAAGGCCCATGAGCAGCCCGACCGGGTAGAGGTGCCAGGGCTTGCTCACCCGGCGCATGACCCGGGCGAGTAGCCGTGCCAGAAAACCGCGCTGCTCGAGTTGCCGTTCCAGTTCGGCCTCGTCGAAGTCGCCACTGCGCATGCGGCGGAACACCTTGACGATGCCCACCACGGCGAACAGGTTCGTCAGCCCGATCAGGATGAGGAAGGTACCCGCGACGAGGGTGCCCACCAGCCCGAGCGTCTGCAACATCGGCGAGCCCTCGTGCTGAACCGGTCCCACGACCGCGCGCACGCCCAGCGCCAGCAGAAAAGCCAGACCGAACACGACGCTGGAATGGCCGAGCGAGAACCAGAATCCGGCCGACAGCGAGCGGGTTCCCTCCCCGACCAGCTTGCGGGTGGTGTTGTCGATCACGGCGATGTGGTCGGCGTCGAAGGCGTGCCTAACCCCGAGCAGGTAGGCGGTCACCCCAAGCCCGACGCCGAAGACGCCTGCCGATCCCAGCGTGATGTGCTGCGGGGCCACCCCGACCACCAGCACGCCCCAGCCGAACAGGTGAAGTGCCAGGACAACGCCGCCGATCGCGGCGATCGACGTCCAATCGGTTCGGTCAAATCGGGTGGCCACAGTGGCTTCGCGCATCGATCCAGCCTATGTACGCGCAGGATCATCTGTCTAGATGTTCAGATGATCATGTTCGGCGTGGTCAGCCGTGCCGCGCGCCGATCCAGTGCAGCAGGTCGTGCACGATCTCGTCCTCGAGGCGGTAGGCCACCGAGCGGCCGGCCCGGGTGCTGGTCACCCAGCCCTGCTGGCGCAGCACTCTCAGCGCTTGGGAGACGGCATTTTCCGATCGACCCAGGGCGGCGGCGAGGTCACCGACGCAGATGCCCGGTGCACGGTGCAGACCGAGCAGGATCTCGAGGCGGTTGGGGTCCGACAGCAGATCGAAGCGCTGGGTCCAGCCGGTGGTGTCGACGTCGGCGAGTGCCGAGGTCGCGCGCTTGACCTGCGTCCGGTCATCGGGCTGGTCCACGGTTCGAATCTATTCCAGGAAGCCAGTCAGGTGTGCGCCCTGTGCCGGCGCACGTTTGGATCGTTGTTTGGATCGCGAACGGATGCCGCCCCCACCGCCCGGCAGCGTGTGACGAACTTTTGTGCCACGCTCAGGCCGAGGCACACCAAATCAACGGCGAAGGCGGCGGCACGTGACGGCTCCGACCATGTTGCATCGACTGGCAGCGGAGTTGATCGGCACCTTCTGGTTGGTCTTGGGCGGCTGCGGCAGCGCGGTGTTCGCCACAGCGGTGTTCCTCCCCGAGGGTATTTCGGTGGGGATAGGTTTGCTCGGAGTGGCGATCGCCTTCGGTCTGACCGTACTCACGGGTGTCTACGCGTTCGGCACGATCTCCGGCGGGCATTTCAATCCCGCGGTCACGCTGGCTGCGGCGCTTGCGAAACGGGTGGAGTGGAAAGCTCTGCCTGCCTACTGGACTGTTCAGGTGATCGGCGGGTTACTCGCCGGCCTGGTGATCTACCTCATCGCCACGGGCAAGCGAGGCTTCAGCGCCACTGGCAACATGGCGGCCAACGGATTCGGCGCGCACTCTCCCGGTGGCTACTCACTGTCGGCGGTCATCGTCACCGAGATCGTCCTGACTTTTATGTTCCTGCTCGTCATCCTGGGATCCACCGATGACCGGGCGCCCAAGGGATTCGCCGGGCTGGCCATCGGCCTAACCCTCACGGTGATCCACCTGGTCTCACTCCCCATCTCCAACACGTCGGTCAACCCGGCGCGGTCGATGGGCGTCGCGTTCTTCAACGGTGCCGGCGCCCCCGCGCAGCTCTGGGTGTTCTGGCTCGCACCGCTCACCGGCGCTGCGATCGCCGGAATCGCGTACCCGCATCTGTTCGGCAGGCGTGAAGAACTCGCAACGCGTCCGGTCCGCGATTACGCGCTGGAAACCGACGACTCAGGCATGCACCGGCCGCCGACGACATGGTCCCGACGTGGAGATCCTCAACCTCGTCGACGACCACCCCCGGCTCGAGAACCATTGCCACCGCAACTGCCGCCTCGCGAGCCGCCGCCGTCATAGCTGCGCGAACCGGCGGGGGTGTTGTGCGATTTTCCCCGAGACGTCACATCACCGCGGCGGTGGGGCGCCCGGCATTGCGATCGGGGGCACCCCTGGTGTTCCGAGCTTTCCGGCGAGCCAGGGCAACGCCGCGGCGAACTCCGACGCCGCTGATGGGAAGTCGTGCTTACCGGGGTTGGACACCACCGCGCACTCGATTCCGTGACTGCTGGCCGATTGGCACAGAATATTTGCGATGGCGGCATGGTCCTCGGAGTTCGGATCCGTGTTGTCTGCAGGAAGCGGACCGGTGGCTGTCGGCGCGCGGTACACCGTTGCAGTGTCGACCGAGACCGCGAACCAGCCCGACACTCCGCTGTATGCACCATGTTTGGCAATCACGGTCCGAGGATCGAAAGCCGCCCAGGCATCGGCATCGCCGCCGAACAGCCGGGCGATGGTCTGCTGCTTGGTGCCGGCAGTGGGACCCAGCTGGCCGTCGATGTCAACAAATGCGCGGAACAGCTCCGGATGCATCACGCTCAGTGTCAGCGCGCAGGTGCCCCCCGACGACCAGCCGACGATACCCCAGTTGGCCGGGTCCCGGCTGACCCCGAAATTGGAAATGATGTACGGCACCACGTCTTTGGTGAGGTGATCCGCGGCGTTGCCGCGTACACCGTTCACGCACTCGGTGTCGTTGCTGAAGGTCCCGGCAGAATCGGGGAACACCAGCACCGGCGCGTTGCCACCGTGCCCCGCCGCAAAGTCGACGATCGTGCTTTGGGCATCGCCGGCGTACAGCCAGGCCGCCGGATTCCCAAACTCACCCCCTAGCATCATCACCACCGGCAACGGTGGCGGTGGCGTGCTCGCGTACCACGCCGGCGGCAGCAGGACGAGCTCGTCACGGTGTTTGAATCCCGATGCGCGATCGGGGATTCTCACGGACACGATGGTTCTCCAATCCGGCTGCCTATGCTGTTGCTGCAGCGCGGCGACCGTGGCACGGTCGGTCTGCCCGAGCAGCGGCGCACCGGTCATTCGGTCCCATGCCGTTTCGACCGTGGGGAAGTAACCAACCCACACATTCACAGTCAGCGCCGTGCACAGCACACATAGCGGAACCGCCAGGACGGAGACACCCCGGCGCCACCATGGGACGTCGCGCCATCCCAGCACCACCACCACCGCGGCCAGCCCGGTCAACGTGATCCACACCCACAGGCCCAGCGGCGCCGGATCGTCGGCCAACCGTCGATCCTCAATGAACCAAAACACCGCTGCGGTCAGAGCAACGCCGACGAAAAGTGCCACGGGAACCGAGATCACGCGCCACCGGCGAGATCGCCAGCCGATCGCCACCACCAGCACCACGGCGGTGATTACCTGCACCGTCACCGGCACCCAGCCATGTATCAAAGACATTCCGGTCAGTCCTCCATGATCGAAACGCCTGGGCCACAACGGCCTCGCCGCCGTGAATCAGCAGCGTCCACGGTACGCCGGCCGCGACGTGGTTTGCCGTTGCGTTCTTCGCGTGATCAAGGTGCCCGGTGCGGCGCCCGTGTAACCGTCACTACAACAGACTCGTGAGCCCGCATCGTTCACGTCTCAAGATCCTCAAACTGGAAGGCACTCCGTAGGTGGAGCGTAGTTCGTGGTCGGCTGGCTTATCGGTAACCGGTGATGGGACCGGCGCGGTGGCCCATGCGGGCAGTGTGCGTCCGCTGGCGGTTCGGACCGGGCTGACGGGCGAGCTGTCCAAGGCGGTGGCGCGCGGTTCGTTCACTCCGCGCCATTGCCGTGGCTCGGGTGCTGATCGACGTTGCGGTGATGCTCGCCGATGGTGGCGAGGCGATCGCTATTAATTAATGTGCTGCGTCACCAGGCCCAGTGACGGACGCTGGACGAGTGCACCGAGTCGCGGATGGCCAACTTCGACACGCCTTCCCGCACACGCGGTCTGGCCAATGTCGGTCAGCTGCGAAATCGCCACCACCCCAGCAGGTTTGGACCAGCCAGCGGCGGGAATCGAAAGGGGCGGTCATGAAGGCGAGGCAGCCACCGGCGGAATCGCCAAGCGACGACGTGCACAGATTGGTTCCGCCCAAGGAACTTTATGAAGTCTGCGACGAGGATGGAGTCGATGTCGAGAACGAACCCGAATCGGATGGTTCGGACGATGCCGCGCACGGCGCCGCGGCAATGCTGCCCCGATCCCCAGAGCGGCCGCCACCTGCGAGAGGCCCTGATGTCGTTGCCCGGCACCACCATTCAACGCGATCCGCGAGATGGACAACCGTGGTGTGGGGCGGCGATGTTCTAGGCGCTCAGGACGACACGAGATCGCGGCCGCGGCCTCACCCGATGGAAAGGGGAAGCCATGAGGGCGCAGGACGGCCTCGATATCCCGGTCCCGCAGCCGGCGCCGCTGTTCGTGATCGCCTGGCAGGAGGCGTTGGCCACGTGCGGCATCGAGCTGTCGGTGTGGCCGATCCACCGCCGCATCGGCATGAGCGGCGGGCTGTTCATCGACGCGCCGGTGCGTCGTGGATGTATTCCCCAGAGCCTGTGCCGCACACCCTCACAAAGCGATGTCGTGCAACAGAATTCTTCAGGGCCCGCCGCCGCGCCCCAGCCGTTTTCTGGAAGCCCGGCAGGATCTGAACAGTCCCGCCGCCGACGCGCCAGGACTGGACAGAGCGAGTACGGTATTTCTTACAAGGGCAAACGCGAGCCCACGTCGACGTGACCCGCCGGAGGTGGTCGGCGGCGATGGACGTTAATGGCTTGTGTGGGACGCGCTCCCAGCCAACAGCCGAGTAGGCCTAGCAAATGTGTTGGAGCGGCGGTGGAGATCGTACTTGGTGTGTCGATGACACCCACGACGGTCAGCATCGCACTCGTTGAGGGCGAAAAGGGCGATGGTGTCATCGTCGAACACGACGTCTTCGACATCGGCGCCAGCGACGCCTCGGCAACGTCGAGCGCGTCCGATCACGTCATCGCCGCGGTCCTGGGTACCCAGGAGGGCGCGATCGCCGCCGGCCACCATCTGGTGTCGACCGGGGTGACATGGACTGATCACGCCGAAGCGGCCGTACTGCGGGAGGCATTGGTCGCCCGCGGCATCGAAGGTGTGCTGCTGGTTTCGGAGCTGCACGCCGCCGCGGCGCTCGCCCAGGCGGTCGGGCGGGCGGTGGGCTACGACAAGACAGCACTGATGTTCGTCGCGCGCGACACCGCGACGCTGGCGGTAGTCGAGACCGTCGACGGCTCGGTCGTGAAGGTACTGAGCCAAGATCTGCACGATGCGGACACGATCGCCGTGCTGACCGAAATGGTCACCAGCCTGCAGGCCGAGAAGTCGATGCCCCAGGGCATGTTCGTCGTTGGCTCCGGCGTGGACGTCACCGGGGCCAAGGCACAGTTGCAGGACCTTCTCGCTGTGCCGGTCATCGCCCCCGAAGAACCCCAGCTGGCGTTGGCGCGCGGCGCTGCGCTGGCGTCGGCGAATGCGCCGCGCTACGACGCATCCACCGCGGGCCTGGCCTACTCACAAGATCCCGACGAGACCACGGTCTACCCGATGGCCCCGGCCGGTGACGCCACCACGTTTCTTGGCCACGTCGACGCATCCCCCGACACCATCGCTTCGGACTCCGACGACGTGTCGGAACGCAGCAAGCCGTTCCTTTTAGTGGGCAGCTCGCTTACCGCCATCTTCGTAGTGGGAATGGTGGCACTGGCCATCGCAATAGTGATCGGTGGCCAGCCGACCGTGATTCAAGGTTCGGGTGGGATGACAGTGCATCCCGACGCTGCGGCGCCACCTACCGCGGTGCAGCCCGCGCCGCCGCCGGCGGTCCCTACCCCCGCTCCGGCGGCACCACCACCTGCGGCCATCGCGACGGCACGGCTGAAGGTTCCGCCCGCCCCACCGCCGCCGCCAGTATTGGTGCGCGACGCAGCGCCCGCGCCGGCGGCGCCACCGGCCGCTCCGCCGCCGGGGATAGCGCCGCCGCTCATCCCGTGGCTCCCACCGATTCTTCAGCCACCCCCCTACTACAACCCGGGTCCGAGGGGGCCCTGGGGCCACGGCGGTGGAGGCCACGGCCACCGTGAGGGCGATTAGGGCGGATTAGCTGGACTTACGGCGAGCCGCGCGGGTAGTACCCGGAGAATGACGGGGAGCCGCAATGCGCCGGATCGCCAACGGTAACGATCGCGGTCATCGAAACGTTCAGCCGGGCGCCGGGCACTCGCCGAGCAGCGACGTGGTCAGCATGATGCGGCCCAGCGCCACCCAAGCGGCGCCGTAATAGGTCGGAGACCGCTGCTCCAGTTGCGCCGCCGCGTCAAGGTGCTCGACGGCGCCGTCGGGATTGCCGTCGCCCTGTTCGGTGGCCGCGGCGGCGACCAGGGCGACGGGATGCTGCCAATCGCTGGCAGCCGACCCATTCAGGTTGCGCAAGGCGGGGACGTCACCCGGCGCTGTGAGGATGGGGCGCATCGCACCCGCGAGGGCTCGGTCCTCTCGATCGCAGGACTCTGCGAACCGGACTGGTAGACGCGCGGCGTCGAGACCGAAGCGTACCGGCCCCCCGGTGACGGGTCCGGTGGACTCGGCATGGCCGACGTCACTGACGGTGGCCCAGTCGGGCGGCAGCATGCCGGTCCCAATGAGCTGCCAGCCCAGGACCCGCTGGGTGCGGGTGATGTCCGTCCACCGCGGGTCGGACGATGCATGGAAGAGTTCCCGTTCGGCGCGAGGACTGAAGTACCCCGGGTTGACAACGTAGGGCGGCGCCGTCCTGGCCCAGTTTCCGCCGACCAACGTGCGCCCCGATCCTGCCACCCAGGTACCCGGCGGATTCACATCGCTGGGAGGGGCGGCCCCGGTGCCGACGGCCACGGTCTCCGTCTCCAGGATCGCCTCGCCCAACCGTCTGGCGTCCTTGGTGAACTCCGGCCCATTGAAGCGTCGGCCGGCCAACACCAACGATCGCGCCGCATCGAGATCGGCATCGGCGGCGCTGTTGACGCCAATGACCTTGTTATCGGCCCACCGCCAGGCCAGCAGGCCATCGGGGCGGCGCAGGTGAGTCTTCGTCCACTTCCATATCGACCGGAACCGAGTCTCATCACCGATCGCCACAGCGATGAGCATCCCGTAGGCCTGTCCCTCGCTGACGACGTCACCGCCCTCATCACGTCGCACAACCCGCCCGTCGGGTTCGACGTAGTCATCCAGGAACTTCTGTCCGGCGACACGCGCCGTGTCCTCCCGCAAGCCGGCGATGTCGGCCGCATCCCCCCGCAGATCGATGGCCTTCGCGATCCACCAACCGGCGCCGACCGACAACACCAGCACGAGCGCAATCGACGACGCGGTGCGCAGTTGCCTCTTCACCTGGGCTCCCACGGAACCGAAGCCTTAACGGCCCCCCCAGGTAGACGCGCAGTGTTCTCAACATCCAGATCTAAGCGGTCAGTGTTGTCAACCGGTCGTAGCCGGCGAACCACCCCATGCCAGCGCGCCCGCACCGCTTCGTGCGGAGCGGCATCGTTCTGCTGTCCCGGCCGCCCCGGCAGAGCCAAAGGCTTAACGGGCACCGTCTCCGGATCTAGTCGCGCAGTGTTGTCAACATCGAGATCTAGCCGCACGGTGTTGTCGACATCGAGATCTAGCCGCACGGTGTTGTCGACCGGTCGTAGGCGGCGAACCTCCCCACCGCCGCGCCTGCGCGCCCACACGCCCTCGTGCAAGTTCTGCTGGCCTGGCCGCCGCGCCGGAACCGAAGCGTTAACGGCTCGTGCGCGACGAACCACCGCACCGCCGCGCCCGCGCGCCCACACACCCTCGTGCAGGTTCTGCTGGCCTGGCCGCCGCGCCGGTCGCGCCCTGGCCATCATGCCCGCTGCGCCCATGATGGCGACGACGCATAGTCCGACCACGATCCGCCTTCCGTCAGAGCGTTCAACCGCAGGCGTTTTCGCGTTCGTTTTCTCCACCGCACTTCCGCTCAGGGGCATCGTTAACGTCGGGGGATTCAGCGCGCCGGGGGCCTCCGGAACATCCAGCAGCGTCCGCAGTACCGGACCGTCGGGCCCGTCGGTGAGCAGGAGACTCATCGGCTGACCACCGAGGATTTCAACGGGTTGGCGCCATTCCCGGCCGTTTGCGCTCACCACCGCTTCGTACTGCCCCGCGGGCAGCGCGGCATACCCGGTGATCAGCCCGTACCCGGCTTGGTTCGCCAGCACCATCGGCTCGATCACGCCGGGCGCTACCAGCGCCAGGTAGACGGATCCCGCTGCACTGGCAGCGTGCAGCATCCGCACGGCGGAGTCGGGCGTGGAACCGCTGGGCGGCCCGTCCGGTGCGAGTTGCACCGCGACCTGGGTGGATCCGGCCCCAGAGAACAGTGCGAGCGTGTAGGTCATCCCTGGATCGAGCGTGAGGACCTGACGGATAACCGGGTCACCTCCGCCGCGAGGGTTCGTCACCACCACGTATGTCCCGGCAGGCATTGACCGATAGCTCGACGGATTCGCGTCGTCGCTCGGATCAAGCGAGCCGGCCGGGGTGCCGTCGATGCGCACGAAGTCGAGTTGCTCGGCCGGTCGGCCGCGGCGCAGGTCCGCCACCCGCAGCGCGGCCGGACCCCCCTGCAGCGGCGCCGGACTGGTGCCAAGACCGATATCCGTGGCGCGCAACGGAAACCGAACTCTCAGTCCCTTGGCGGTCAGATCCACGGACTGCACTGCAAACGGGCCCACTTGGCGTTGGAAGAATGCCGCCAACTCGTGTAGCTGGTGGTGCGGGCCCGTCAGCGTGATATCGCGCCGGGGTATTCCAGCGTCGTTCTCTCCTTCGATAGTTGAAATCTCCTCGACCCGAACGGGTTGCGTCGCAGCGATCACGGCCAGCGTCGCAAGCACACGTTGATCCACCGTCCGAGACTGCAGCTCCGCGAGCAGATCCGGATCGGTCGCACCGGCGAGGCGGGCGGCGAGTTGCCCTCCGAACGCCGGCGCCACGGGCGACGGGGGTTTCGACGTCGGTCCGCCATTGTCGACACGGAGCACCTCGACTCGCGTCCCGCCCGAGCCGAATGTCGCCGCTGGCTGTGAGTGCGCGACCGCGTCAGTTAGCACGCCCTTCTGCGGCATGTTGGCACGCAAGGATGCCGTCGACACGACCCACTCGTAGTCGGTCCAGCCGTGGGGCGCCCAGCCCTGCACCTGCCCGTCGGTGTCCACCTTGTAGGCCCACACGACGTTGCGCCGGTCGCGGCCGTCTCGGACCAGGTCGAGCCAGAACGCATCGTCGACGATCAAACGGTCGGTCTTTGGCACGTTCTGCGCGATCCACTGCTGTGTCTGCCGCATCGACGCGTCAACGTCGGACTCCATCAAGCCGTGATAGCTGGGCAGCCAGAGCGACACGGCGATGGACACGATCAGCGCCGCCGCGGCCAGCGCTGGAACACGCAACCGCCGCAGGCCAACCGATCGCTGCTGCGCGGGGCGGAACAGATAGCGCAGCGCCACCTCGCCCGTGCCCGCGGCCAGAAGCGCTGTCAACGGCAGCGCAGCCAGGACGAACGGCACCGGCAGGTATCCGGGGCGGAGAATAACGGCGATGAGTACCACCAACCCGACCGCGAACGCCCGCAGCCGCTCGACCAACAGTGCGGCCAGGGCGATCGGGACGGCCAAAAACGGCAGGGCCGGATCAAATCGGAGCCATTCGTCAACGGTATGGCGTTTGAGCGAATACGGATCATCGAGCGCGCCACCGGCCGTGCGCTCCCACAGCTGGAACCTGATGCCCTCCCACAGACTGACGTGTCCGGGCCCGGGGGTCAGCTCACCACGCAGGACGGCCATCAAGGCGTATGTGCCCACCACCACGCCGAACACGGCGACGAACACGGCGAGCGCGTAGCGGCGGGTCACCGGCGCGGTCCTGGTCCAGACCAGCCAGGCGAACATCGGCAGGAGCAGCATCATCGTCTCTTTGGTCAACACCGCTATGCCGAAACATGTTGCGGCGCCGAACATTGCCGACAGCCGGTACCGAGGTGAGCACAGAAGCGCCAGGGCGCCCAGCACCCACGCAACGGCGAGATTGTCCAGGTATACCGTGCGGCTCAACGAGATCGCCAACGGGGACAGCGCGAAGACGGTGACCGCGGCCGCGGCTGCCCACCGCGACATCTCGATTCGGCGCGCTAGAGCCCACAGCAGAGCCGCGGTGATCACGGCGACGATGACCATCAGGTATCTCCCGGCAGCGACCGCGTTGCCCCCCAAGTCGGGACCTGAAATCACCGTCCACAGTGCCAACTGCAGCCAGCCGGCCGGCGGATGGTCGTACCAGTAGGTGTAGTGGGCGAGTTCTCTCCAATTGGCCACGGCGTAGGCCTGGGCCATATACGTGCCTTCGTCGTCCAGTCGGGCGGGCGACCCCATAAGGTTGATCAACCGCAGTGTCGCGGTGAGTACGAGCAGGATCCCCAGTATCGGGATCGAGGGATTCAGGCGGGATGACCGCCTCATGCCGGAACCGGCCGCTTGGGTGTTGTGGTGCGGTGGGCGTTGGTGTGAGTTGTCTTCTCCCAGCCTCCGTGGCCGCGGATTTCTCGCCACACCGACCGCACCGCGGCCGCCGCAAGTAGCAGCTGGTACGGAACGGTGCCCAGCAATAGTCGCGCTTGATCACGGAAACGTATGCGGATGCCGAATTCCCGTCCGAACTCACCGAGCGCGGCAGACTCGACCGCAATGGTGACGAGCGTCGGTGCCAGCGGCGAAAACGTCACCAACGCTATCGGCATCGGAACCTTCAACAGGAACATGGACGCGAGCGATAGTGGCATCACAACGCCCGTTGCCGCCTGCAACAAGGGCATCGCCAATGTGTAGCGGGCCAACCAGCGCTGTCTGCGGCTGGGCAGCTTGCGCCACTCCCCCTTGCGGAGCACCTGCAGAAACCCTTGATCCCAGCGCGTGCGCTGCTTCACGAGGGCACGGATCGAACCGGGGGTCTCTTCCCGGGTCACCGCTTGCGGGTCATAGGCGACGGCCACGACTGCACCCCGGCTGGACAGCCGCACGCCGATCTCGCAGTCCTCGGCCAGACAGTTGGGATCCCAGCCGCCCACTTCCCGCAGCAGCTCGGTGCGGATGAACACGGTGTTGCCGCCAAGCGGAATGAACCGTTTGTCCGCGTGGAAGTGCAGACGCGACCGGAACCAGAAGTAGTACTCGAGGCAGTTACGCAGGGACCACCAACTCGTCTGCACGTTCATCAACTGGACGCCCGCCTGAACCACGTCTGCGCCGGACTCCTCGAATCGCGCTTCGACCAGACGCAGCAGCCCCGGATGCACCTCGTCCTCGGCGTCAAAGACACCGACGATGTCACCCCGGCATTTGCGCAGTGCGGTGTTGAGCGCCTTCGGCTTGTTCTTGGGCACGTGGTAATCCATGACCACCCTGACGATGCGCGGGAAGCGTGCCGCCGCCGCACGCGCGACCGATTCTGTCCCCGGGTCGTCATGACCGATGATGACGATCACCTCGTACTTCGGGTGGTCGAGCCGAGCCAGCGCGTCGATCGTGTCCCCGAGGACATGCTGTTCGTGGCGAGCCGGTAACAGCAATGAGAACGACCGAGGTGCACCGGCTGCTCGACGCCGAAAACCGGTCGCTGCCAACGCGTCGGGACTGCGCCACGCGTGCAGCATCCACCACAGGGTGGTACCGGAGACCGTGAACAACCCCAGCGACAGGAGCACCAGCACGCCGTTAAGGAGGAACTGCGGCAACGACTGCGGACGACTCTCGCGCCGCGCGGGCGGCACCGGCTGTGCGTGCGGCTCAGGGCCGCCTGAAGAGGCTTGCACGCCTTGGGCCGGTGGCAGTGCGCCGCCGGATGAGCCTTCGGGATGCCCGCCCGGGGAACCAGATTCGCGGACAGGTGCCGGTTGCCCTTGTTCCGTCGCGGTCCCGCCACCGCTGGCTGAGGGTACCGACGGCTGTGCCGCGGGCTGGTGTTCGCCCCCGAGGGGCCGCCCACTGAAGACCACTAACGCGACGAAGAGGAGAACGGTGCCGAACGCCACGGCAGTTCGCTTGACGCGGCGCCCCCAGAGATTTGCCTCGCCAACGGTCACCGCTTCGTGCAGTGCAGCAACATTCCGCGGTCCCGGCCACCGCAGTGGACCCGACGGCGTAACGGCCCGCGTCCGAAGTCGCGCAGTGTTGTCAACCGGTCGTGCGTGGCGAACCACGTCACCGCCGGGCCCGCGCGCCCGCACCGCTTCGTGCAGTGCAGCAACGTTTTGCTGTCGCGCCCGCCGCGGCAGAGCCAAAGGCTTAACGGGCCTGGTATCCGGATCTAGTCCCGCAGTGTTGTGAACCGGTCGTACGCGGCGAACCACGTCACCGCCGGGCCCACGCACCCGCACCGCTTCGTGCAGTGCAGCATCGTTCTGCGGTCCCGCCCGCCCCGGCGGGACCGAAGGCTTAACGGCCACCGTATCCGGATCTAGTAGCGCAGTGTTGTCAACATCGTTGTCAACATCCAGATCTAGGCGCGCAGTGTTGTCAGCCGGTCGTACGCGGCGAACCACCTCACGCCAGTGCGCGCGCACCGCTTCGTGCAGTGCAGCATCGTTCTGCTGTCCCGCCCGCCGCGGCGGAACCGAAGCGTTATTCTCAGCGGTCACGTAACTCCCGGGTTTTAGGGGTAGTCCGTCACGTAATTCCCCACCCGCCGTCGCATAATTCTCCCACCCCTCGGGATTCTGCCACCCCTTGGGCACGTCGGCAGCGCCAGTCGGTCCCCCAAGGTCCCAGTTGCATTCACGAACTTGAGTCCTTCTGGGCATGCGACACGATGTCCGCTCGGTCCTGCCGTTGAAAGACCTGCGGGCGGTGCTTGCTGAGTGGGATCGTGCAAACATGCGGTCAACGGAGATTGTCGACCGGTTCTGTCCGATCGACATCGGGCCGCCCAGCGCATCGGCGGTGAACAGCGACGCTAATCCAGGAAGCCGTGCAAGAGAGCGGCTGATCCCGCTACGTGTGCCCACATCGCCTCGGCGGCGCCCTCACCGTCGCCTGCCAGGATCGCCATCACAACGGCCTCGTGCTGCTCATCGGAGTGGGCGATGTTGCGCGGCAGCAGCGGAATCTGGTCCAGCAGGGCGTTGAGGCGCATCCGGTTCTCGGCCACCAGCGGCACCAGCGACGGCGATCCGGCCGCCTCCGCGATGGCCAGGTGCAACCGAGAGTCCAGCCGCCGGTAGTCGTCGGGCTGCGCGGCCCTGACGTCGGCGACCCGCGACCACAGCACCTCCCGCTCGGCGGCGGTCAGCGTGCGGTTCGCGGCCATCCGCGCTGCACCAACTTCGAGGATTTCGCGCAGCCGCAGCGCGTCGTCGATCTCGGCGCGGGTCACTCCGGAGCTGTCGCCGGTGTGCCTGGGCAGCTCCTCGGCGAGGAACGTTCCGCCGTACCGGCCGCGCCTCGACAGCAGGTATCCGGCATCCGCCAGCGACTTGATCGCCTCCCGCACGGTGTCGCGGCTTACGCCGAGCCGGGCGGCGAGTTCCCTTTCGGGCGGCAACGATTCGCCCGGTTGCAGTACGCCGAGCCGGATCGTCTGCAGCAGCCGCTCGACGGTGTCCTCGAACGCATTCCCGGGCCGCACCGGGCGCAGCAGTGCCTCGGCCGCCGCCCGGGCGGCGAATCCTGCCTGAGCCAGTGGGGCGTCCGGGTCGGCCGACATGGTCTTACAGCGGCGTCACGTACGCGGAGCTAATGCCGCCGTCGACCAGGAACGTCGAGGCGGTGATGAACGAAGCATCGTCGCTGGCCAGGAACGCCACCGCGGCGGCCAGTTCCTCGGGTTCTGCGAAGCGGCCCAACGGCACGTGGACCAGCCGTCGCGCCGCCCGCTCGGGATCCGTGGCGAAAAGCTGCTGAAGCAGCGGGGTGTTGACCGGTCCCGGGCACAGCGCGTTGACGCGAATCCCGCTGCGCGCGAACTGCACACCGAGTTCGCGCGACATGGCAAGCACGCCGCCCTTGGACGCGGTGTATGAGATCTGCGATGTCGCCGAGCCCATCACCGCGACAAACGACGCCGTGTTGATGATCGAGCCCTTCTTCGCGGGCACCATGTGCCGCAGCGCGGCCCGGCATGACAGGTACACCGACTTGAGGTTAACGTCCTGCACCTGTTGCCACGCGTCCAGCTCGGTCGTCTCGATCAGGTCGTCGTCGGGAGGCGAGATGCCGGCGTTGTTGAACGCGATGTCGACCGAGCCGTATGTGTCGGCGGCGGTGTCGAACAGGTTGTTCACCGCCGCTTCGTCCGAAACATCAACGGGCACAAACAGTCCGTCGAGTTCGTCGGCGGCCGCCTTTCCCGCGATCGGTTCGATGTCGCCGACCACGATGGTCGCCCCCTCCGCGCGCATCCGGCGCCCCGTGGCCAGGCCGATGCCGCCGGCGCCGCCGGTGATCACCGCCACCTTGCCGGCCAATCGTTGGGTCAGATCCATCAGGCATCTCCGATCGCAAAGAAGACGTTCTTGGTTTCTGTGAAGGACAGCGGCGCATCGGGTCCGAGTTCGCGGCCCAGCCCGGACTGCTTGAAGCCGCCGAACGGCGTGTTGTAGCGCACCGAAGAATGCGAATTGACCGACAGGTTGCCGGATTCCACCGCCCGCGACACCCGCAGGGCCCGCGACAGGTTGTCGGTCCAGATGGACCCGGATAGGCCGTAGGGCGTGTTGTTGGCCAGCTCGACGGCATCGGCCTCGTCGTCGAAGGGCAACACCGTCACGACCGGTCCGAAAATCTCTTCTTGCACGGTGCGGTCGGTGCGCGGCGGGGTCAGCACGGTCGGCGGGAACCAGAACCCGGGACCGGACGGCGCGTCACCCCGGAAAGCGACGGGGGCATCGTCGGGAACGAACGACGCCACCGAGTTCCAGTGCGCCTTCGACACCAGCGGTCCCATCTCGGTGTCCTTAGCGCGGGGGTCGCCGACCACGACGCCCTTGACCGCAGGCTCGAGCAGTTCCATGAACCGGTCATAGACGTTGCGCTGAACCAGGATCCGGCTGCGGGCGCAGCAGTCCTGGCCGGCGTTGTCGAACACCCCGTAGGGCGCCGTCGCGGCGGCCTTCTCCAGATCGCAGTCATCGAACACGATGTTGGCGCTCTTGCCGCCCAGTTCCAGCGTGACTCGCTTGACCTGTGCGGCCGCCCCGGCCATCACGCGGGTGCCGACTTCGGTGGAGCCGGTGAACACGATCTTGCGGATATCGGGGTGGGTGACAAACCGCTCCCCCACCACCGAACCCTTGCCCGGCAGTACTTGGAAGAGATCGGCGGGCAGCCCGGCCTCGACCGCCAGTTCGCCCAGCCGGATCGTGGTCAGCGGTGTCCACTCGGCCGGCTTGACCAGCACCGCATTCCCGGCAGCCAGTGCCGGCGCAAAACCCCACGCGGCGATCGTCATCGGGAAATTCCACGGAGTGATGACGCCGACGATTCCGAGCGGCTCGTTGAACGTGACGTCCAGGCCGCCTGCGACGGGAATCTGCTTGCCCGACAGGCGTTCCGGACTGGCCGCGTAGAACTGCAACACGTCGCGTACGTGGCCGGCCTCCCACTCCGCGTTGCTGATCGGGTGACCGGCGTTGGCGACCTCCAGCGCCGCGAGTTCGTCCGCATGCGCGTCGACGACGGCGGCGAACCCCCGCAGACTCGCGGCCCGCTCGGCGGGCGCCAGCCGTGCCCAGTCCCGCTGCGCCGCCGTGGCGCGCGCCACCGCGTCGTCGACGGCGGCCTCATCGGTCTGCTCGACGGTGCGCACGACTTCCTCGGTCGCCGGGTTGATCAGTTCGCTTTGGCTCACGCGTTCACCCTTCCGTTCGCGTACTCAGCGGCCGCCTCGACCACCGCGGCGAACAGCCGCAGGTCGCCCAGGCGCTCCTCGGGATGCCACTGCACCGCCAAAACAAAGTTGTCGCCGGGAACTTCTACGGCCTCGACGACCCCGTCGGAGTCCTGGGCGCTCACGATCAGGCCGACGCCGAGCCTGTCGATGGCTTGGTGGTGATAGCACTGCGCGTCCGACGATTCGCCGATCAGGGCGGCCAACCGGGTGCCCGGCACCGTGCGCACGGTCGAGGTGGAGAACTCCGCGTTGCCGCGCTGGTGGTGGGTGTGACCGAGCACATCGGGCAGGTGCTGGTGCAGTGTCCCGCCCAGCGCGACGTTGACCACCTGGGCGCCGCGGCAGATGCCCAGCGCCGGGATACCCCGCTGGATTGCGCCCTTGAGCAGCCCGAACTCCCATGCGTCGCGGTTATCGTCGGCGGGTTCGTCAGTGGCCGGGTGCGGGGGCTGCCCGTAGGCGGCCGGATCGACGTCGCGCCCGCCGGTGACGACCAGGCCGTCGAGCCCGTCGAGCACCCGTTCCGCGGCGTCGACGGGTTGTGGTGGCAGCAGGACAGCGACCCCACCCGCGCGGTTGACCCCTTCGCAGTAGCTGGCGGGCAGATAGCTCGCGCGTACGTCCCACACGCCGCTCTGCACCCGCTGCAGATAGGTGGTCAGCCCCAACACAGGTCGGGGTCCTGCGCTTCTCGCGTCAAAGGCGCTCAAAGCCACGTACCTTTTCCCAATCGGTCACGGCGGAGTTGAACGCGGCCAGCTCGACGCGCGCGTTGTTGAGATAGTGCTCGACGACGTCGTCGCCGAACGCCGCACGCGCAATCTCGGACTTGCCGAACAGCGCCGCGGCCTCGGCCAGCGTGGTCGGCAGGCATTCCGCTCCGCTGGTATACGCGTTGCCCTCCAACGCTTCCGGCAGCTCCAGGTCACGCTCGATGCCGTACAGCCCGCCCGCGATCAGCGCCGACACCGCGAGGTACTGGTTCACGTCACCGCCCGGGGTGCGGCATTCCATCCGCATGCCGTGGCCGTGTCCGACGACACGCAACGCACAGGTCCGGTTGTCCATCCCCCATGCGATCGCCGTCGGGGCAAAGCTGCCTTCTACAAAACGCTTGTAGGAGTTGATGTTCGGCGCGTAGAACAGCGTCAATTCGCGCAGCGTCGCCAGTTGGCCGGCGATGAAGCTGCGAAACATCGGCGACATGCCGAGGTCATCGTCGGGATCGGCGAATACGGCGCTGCCGTCGTCGCCTCGCAACGAAATGTGGATATGGCAGCTGTTCCCTTCGCGCTCATCGAATTTCGCCATGAACGTCAGGCTCTTGCCGTGCTGGTCGGCGATCTCCTTGGCGCCGTTCTTGTAGATGGTGTGGTTGTCGCACGTGACGCGCGCGTGGTCGTAGCGGAACGCGATCTCCTGCTGGCCGAAGTTGCATTCGCCCTTGACGCCCTCGCAGTACATGCCGGCACCGGCCATTCCCAGCCGGATGTCACGCAGCAGCGGCTCCATCCGAGTCGAGGCGAGCATCGCGTAGTCGACGTTGTAGTCGGTCGCCGGTGTGAGCCCGCGGTAGCCCTTCGCCCACGCCTCGCGATAGCCGTCGTCGAACACCATGAACTCCAGTTCGGTGCCGACATACGGGACGAGGCCTCGTTCGGCGAGCCGGTCGATCTGGCGGTTGAGGATGCTGCGCGGCGCGGCGGTGACCGGACTGCCGTCATCCCAGGACAGGTCCGCGATCACCAGCGCGGTCCCTGGAAGCCATGGGAGGGGCCGCAGGGTGGAGAAGTCGGGTGCCATGACCATGTCGCCGTAGCCGGTCTCCCAGCTCGACATCGCGTACCCGTCGACGGTGTTCATGTCGACGTCGACGGCCAGCAGGTAGTTACAGCACTCGGCGCCGTGCTCGGCGACGTCGTCGACGAACAGCCGGGCGGATACCCGCTTGCCGGTCAGCCTGCCCTGCATGTCGCAGAACGCGACGATCACCGTGTCGATCTCCCCGGCGGCCACCAGCCGCTCGAGGTCGGCCCGCGAGGTGGTGGTGGTGGTGCTCATCGGCGGCCTCCCTGCCTTCGTCTTGTCGTGAAGCCAACCATTGAAGTTTGCTCCGCGCGGTGTTCGCCGCTGTCTTTAACGAAAACGTCATTCCAAAGGTAGGACAACCGACCAATGGCACTCTATTGTCCCTAGGCAGTACGCGCGAGTCCCGCCCCGCTCAAGGCACCCGCCCCGTTCAAGGCAAAGGAGACCGGCCATGCCAGAGGGTCACGAACCACTCGACGAGGACGAGAAACTTCTCGCCAAGCTCGGCTATGTGCAAGAGCTGCAGCGCTCCTGGTCCGGTTTCTCCAACTTCGCGATCTCGTTCTCGATCATTTCGATCCTGGCGGGCTGCTTCACCTCGTTCGGTCTCGGCTGGAACAACGGCGGTCCTGCCGCGATCGCCTGGGGCTGGCCGCTGGTCTCGATCTTCATCCTGATCATCGGCCTGTGCATGTCCGAGCTGGTGTGCGCCTTCCCAACATCCGGCGGAATCTATTGGTGGGCAAGCAAACTCGGCGGGGCAAAGGCCGGGTTCTACACCGGCTGGCTGAACCTTATCGGGCTGATCGCGATCCTGGCGTCGGTTGCGTACGGTTGCGCGACGTTCCTGGACCTGACCCTCGGCACATTCAGCGAAACCTGGCTCAACGGATACAGCCTGAAGCGGACGTTCGTCCTGTTCGTCGTCATCCTGGCGATCTCGGCCGTCATCAACATCTTCTCCAGCCACCTGCTGGCCATCATCAACAACATCTCGGTGTGGTGGCATGTGGCGGGGGCGGCCGCAGTTGTAGTGATCCTGTGGGCGATCCCGGACCAGCACGCCAGTTTCGGCGAGGTGTTCGCCAAGACGATCAACAACAGCGGCATGTTCGGCGGCTCCACGTCGGGATGGGGCTTCCTGCTGTTCGTGCTCCCGATCAGCGCGATCCTCACCCAGTACACGATCACCGGCTACGACGCGTCGGCACACCTGTCAGAGGAAACCAAGAGCGCCGCGAACGCGGCGGCCAAGGGCATCTGGCAGTCGATCTTCTACTCGGCGGTCGGCGGCTGGATTCTGCTGCTGAGCTTCCTGTTCGCCGTCCAGGACGCCGACGGGGTGTCGAAGGGCGGCGGCGCGGTCGTGACGATCTTCACCCAGGCGATGAGCTCCAAGTGGGTGGCCCTGGTCCTGTTCATCTCCACCGCGGGCCAGTTCTTCTGCACGACGGCCTGCCAGACCAGCGCGTCGCGGATGCTGTTCGCGTTCAGCCGCGACCGCGCGGTGCCCGGCCACCAGCTGTGGTCGGCACTGAGCAGCAGGCGGGTACCCGCCCACGGTGTCACCGCTACCGCCGTGATCGCGGCCATCATCACACTGCCCGCACTCGTCGAGGTCGACGTCAACGGCGCACCCGTTCCGGTCGCGTTCTTCGCGGTGGTGTCGATCGGCGTCGTCGGCCTGTATCTGTGCTTCGCTGTCCCGATCTACTACCGGTGGAAAGCAGGGGACTCCTTCCAGGTGGGTAGCTGGAACCTGAAGGGCCACTACAAGTGGATGGCGCCGATCGCGATCATCGAAATCATCGTGACGTCGGCGATCGCGATGTTCCCGACGTCGTCGGGCGGTGTGCCCTGGAACACCGAGATTTTCGAGTGGAAGTTCGTCAACTACACCCCGCTGCTGGTCGGCGGCGTGCTGGTGCTGCTCTGGATCTACTGGCACGCATCGGTGAAGAACTGGTTCACCGGGCCCATCAAGCAGGTCGACGAAACCGGCGAAGAGCTGGAAGGCGTTTCCTAGCTGGTCAGCGATCTTGACGACGCCGGAGCGCTAACCCGGTAGGGTCGAATGGGTGTGCGGAGCCGCCGGCGAGGTGCGTCTCGACGGCCAAACACCCGATGTCATCGCTGTCTCGGCGATGGCCGAGGCGATGGCGCCCCGAGGGCCCGACGCGGCGGGAGTGTGGTCGCAGGGCCGGGTCGCGCTCGGCCACCGCCGCCTGAAGATCATCGATCTGTCCGAGGCGGGCGCCCAGCCGATGATCGACCCGGAGCTCGGCCTGGCCGTCTGCTGGAACGGCTGTATCTACAATTACAAGGATCTGCGCCGCGAGCTGACCGGTTACGGCTACCGGTTCTTCTCCCACAGCGACACCGAGGTCCTGCTCAAGGCCTACCACCGCTGGCGCGACGGTTTCGTCGACCACCTCAAGGGCATGTTCGCGTTCGCGATCGTCGAGCGCGACAGCGGCCGGGTGCTGCTCGGACGCGACCGGCTGGGCATCAAGCCGCTGTACCTGACCGAGAACGCCGCACGCATCCGATTCGCGTCGTCTCTGCCGGCCTTGCTGGCCGGCGGTGACCTCGACACCCGGATCGATCCGGTCGCGCTGCACCACTATCTGTCATTTCACTCCGTTGTGCCGGCGCCGCGGACGATCCTGCGCGGGGTGACCAAGGTGCCGCCTGGGTCGCTGATAGCGATCGAGCCCAACGGGCGGCGTACCACGATGACCTATTGGTCACCGGACTTCGGCCGCCGCGCCGACCGGGCCGACTGGTCCGAACAGGATTGGGAGGACGCCGTTCTCGCGTCGCTGCGCGTCGCGGTCGAGCGCCGTCTGGTCGCCGATGTGCCCGTCGGGTGCCTGCTGTCGGGCGGTGTGGACTCGAGCCTCATCGTCGGGCTGCTCGCCGAGGCCGGCCAGCACGGGTTGAAGACGTTCTCGATCGGCTTCGAGTCGGTCGGCGGAGTCAAGGGCGACGAGTTCCGCTACTCCGACATCATCGCCGAACGGTTCGGCACCGACCACCACCAGATCCGAATCGGCACCGACGGGATGCTGCCCGCGCTCGACGGCGCGATCGGCGCCATGAGCGAGCCGATGGTCAGCCACGACTGCGTCGCCTTCTACCTGCTCAGCCAGGAAGTCGCCAAGCACGTCAAGGTCGTGCAGTCCGGCCAGGGCGCCGACGAGGTCTTCGGCGGATATCACTGGTATCCGCCGATGGGTGAACCCGACGCGGCCTCGCTGGAAGGGTCGGTGGCCAGCTACCGCAAGGCGTTCTTCGACCGCGACCCCGACGGTGTCGCTGCGCTCGTCGCGCCGGGCTTCCTCGCGGAGGCAGGTGGTCGCCGGCCAGGCGGCTCGGAGACAGATGGTCGCCGACCAGGCGGCTCCGAGGCAGATCCGAGCGGACAATTCGTCAGAGAGCACTTCGCCCGGCACGGGGCCGAGACGGGCGTTGACCGTGCGTTGCGGCTGGATACCACGGTGATGCTGGTCGACGATCCGGTGAAACGCGTCGACAACATGACCATGGCGTGGGGTCTGGAAGGCCGCGTGCCCTTCCTCGACCACGAGCTGGTCGAGTTGGCCGCCGCCTGCCCGCCGGAACTCAAGACGGCACACCACGGCAAGGGCGTGCTCAAACAAGCCGCACGCCGGGTGATTCCCGCCGAGGTGATCGACCGGCCCAAGGGCTACTTTCCGGTTCCCGCACTGACCCACCTCGAGGGCCCCTACCTCGACCTCGTGCGTGACGCGCTGTATTCGCCGGCCGCCAAGGAACGAGGCCTGTTCCGGCCCGAAGCGGTCGACCGGCTGTTGACCGATCCGAACGGGCGGCTGACCCCGCTGCGCGGCAACGAGCTCTGGCAGATCGCGCTGTTGGAGCTATGGCTGCAACGGCACGGCATCAATGGAGCCGCGGCATGACGACCGGAGCCGGCAAGCCGGCGACATCAAGCCGCGTCGACCCGCACGAGGATCGCTCCGAGGCGATCACCCTTGGCCTGCACGATGCGTCACCACAGGACATGGTCGACGCCATGGCCGACGACGTCGTTCTCGAACTCGGTTGGGGCCGGCTCATTTTCGGGCAGACGTTCGCCGAGCCTGACAAGCTCGCCGAGGTGTTGCGTCACGAAGGACCGGGGCGACGCGACATCTGCATCTACGCCCGCGAGCCCCATGTGCTGGTCGCGCGGGCCCCGGCCGAGATGTTCATCGACCCCAGCCACACCTACCGGTTGAGGTTCACCGCCGACGACGAACCGGCCCCACCGCCCAGCGGTTTCACCGTCCGCACACTGGAAAGCCCCCGGGACGCCGACGAGATGAACCGGGTATTCGTCCGCTGCGGCATGGTGCCCGCGCCCACCGACGTCATCTGGGACAACCACCTGCACCGAGAGGCCGTTGACTATCTGGTCGCGGCGCGCGACGACGACGGGACCGTGGTCGGCACCGTGACCGGCGTCGACCACAAGCGATTGTTCTCCGATCCCGAGAACGGCTCGAGCCTGTGGACCCTTGCCGTCGATCCCACCAGCAGCCTGCCCGGCGTCGGCGCCGCGTTGACCCGCGCGCTCGCCAAGAAGTATCGAGACCGCGGCAGGGCCTATATGGACCTGTCGGTGGCCCACGACAACGAGGCTGCCATCGCGCTGTACGAGAAGCTGGGATTTGCGCGGGTGCCGGTGATGGCGGTCAAGCGGAAGAACGCGATCAACGAACCGCTGTTCACCCACCCGCCCGAAACCGTCGACGATCTGAACCCCTACGCGCGCATCATCGCCGACGAGGCGATGCGCCGTGGGATCTGGGTGGAGATCCTCGACGCCGAAGCCGGCGAGATGCGGCTATCACATGGCGGGCGCAGCGTGGTCACCCGGGAATCCTTGTCGGAGTACACCTCCGCGGTGGCCATGAGTCGATGTGACGACAAGAGGCTGACCAGACGCATCGTCGCCGAGGCGGGAATCACCGTTGCCAGGGGCCGACTGGCCACCTTCGACGAGGGGGACCACGCGTTTCTCAGCGAAGTGGGTGATGTCGTGGTCAAACCGACCCGGGGTGAGCAGGGCAAGGGCATCACCGTCGGTGTCGAGAGCGCCGCCGAGTTGGACGCTGCGCTGGCCCGCGCCCGCGAGCAGCACCCAGAGGTGCTGATCGAACAACGCGCAGCGGGCGACGACCTGCGGTTGGTGGTGATCGACGGCAAAGTCGTTGCGGCCGCGCTGCGGATGCCCGCGGAAATCATCGGCACAAGCCATCACACCGTGCGCGAGCTGATCGACGCCCAGAGCCGACGGCGGGCGGCGGCCACCGGTGGCGAATCCCAAATCCCGGTGGACGACGTGACCGAAGCGGCGGTCCGCGAAGCGGGTTGGTCGTTCGATGACATTCTGCCCGAGGGAACGCGGTTACGGGTGCGCCGGACCGCGAACCTGCATCAGGGCGGCACGATCGATGACGTCACGGCCGAGGTGAACCCCGGGCTGTGTGCGGTCGCGGTAACGGCCGCCGAGGCCATCGGGATTCCCGTCACCGGCATCGACCTTCTCGTCCCCGACGTCACCGGTTCGGACTATGTCTTCATCGAAGCCAACGAGCGCCCCGGGCTGGCCAACCACGAGCCACAGCCCACCGCAAAGGCTTTCGTCGACTACCTGTTCCCCGGTAGTCCCGCGCTCCCCCAGGCGTGGACACCAGAACAGCCTCCCCAGTGAGCTACCAGGTGCTGGTGCGCATCACGATCTCGGCGGCCAGCTGCGCGGTGGACTCCGCCGCGGTGCGCCGCCCCAGCAGATCGACCAGCCGGAAATCGCCGTAGACATAGTGCTGGCTGGCCTTGGCGACGGCCCGGGCAGCGGGCGTGCTGACCAGCGCGGTTGTGTTCATTTCCACCGGCGGGCAGTGCTCGTCGCGGATCACCCCGGTTTGGTCGGCCACACGCGGATGGCCACGGTCGATCACCACCAGCCCGATGAACCGATCCAGCCGGGTGGCGGCCAGCTCCCATGCCAGTTCGCCGCCGATGCGATCGCCCACCAGCAGCGCCCAGCGAACACCGAGCGCATCGAGGATCCCGACCACCGACTTGGCCGTCAACCGTGGATCGGGGCCGATGACGATGGTCCGCAGCGACGCGGTGTGCAGTCGTTGACACACGGCGTCATACGCGGACGGGCCGTGGTTCGCCGCGCCGAGCACCACCACGACGGATCCCTTGTCCGGGCCCGCCACGTCGACTGGGACGGGAAACCCGTCGACGGTCACCATGGTGGAAGGCATTTGGTCACGCTACAGCCAACGCCCCAGTAGGGGGGCGAGTTTTCTCGGTCTTACCGGGCGCGTCAGGCCGACTCGGCACGGTCGGCCTGCTTGGCGGTGATGTCCAAAAACGTCTGTGGCAGCAAACCTTTGACAGCGATGGACGGATTCGGCGTTGGAAACGCGATCCCGAACACGCCCATCTTTCCGACGTTGGCGAACGAGAAGTAGACACTGGTCTCGACGTCGTTCAGCCGCATGGTCTGCTGGTACATCAGAGCGCCCGGACGGGGCGTCTGCAACCTGATGGTGGTCATCGGAATTCCCGGCCCAGACCGGTCGAAGAAGGTTTGAAAGTGTGCACAGCGATCGGCGGTGGCAGCCAACCGATCGAGGTCCAGCGGCCACGTCAAGACCGTCATCACGATCCGCGCACCGTCGTAGCCGACGACGTACTGCGCCGCGCTGCCCGGTCCGCGCTCGGCCGAATCGGCGATCGCCCGGGTGAGCCCGTCTGAGCAGCCCTCCGGTGCCGACAACATGGTCGGCGAACCGCCGGCCCCGTCGGGCTGGCCTGGCCCCCGGATGATGCGGGCGTACTGCACGCCGGGTGGGAAGTCGGCCTGGGTGAGCGTCGCCCTGTCCAGCCGTGCGCCGGGCCACGTCGCGTTGCCGGAGATCATGTTCGCGCAGCCGGTAAGCACCGCAGTCAACACAACCGCCAGGGCAGCGATCCGCGCCTGCCGCCTCGTCATGCTCACAGGCTACCGACGCAGGGCCGTCACGACGACGGGCCGTTTCGGGGCGCCGCGCTCGAGCAGATCCGTCACCGCGTCGACGTCGAGGTGCGCGGTCAGCAGGTCGGCCATCAGATCGAGCTGCGCGTCGCGGCGCGCGGCCACGTCGACGTCGTCGGCGACGACGAACCCCCGCCGGCCCGCCGCCGCCGCGGCCTCGGTGAGCCATTGCCTGCGCACCGCGTCGTTGTCGAGCAGCCCGTGCCAGTGGGTGCCGCACACGGTGCCGCGCCGGATCCCGACGCCGAGCCAGTCGTCTTCACGGCTGCGGGTGAGCCGGCCGTGGTGGATTTCGTAGCCGTGCAGCGGAGTGACCCACTGCCGCAACGTCTTGTCCGGCGCGAACGTGATATCGGCGTCGAGCACGCCGAGGCCGGCGACGACGCCTTGGCCGGACTCCACCGGATCGTCGATGTGCGCGCACAGCATCTGGAATCCGCCGCAGATGCCCAGCACCGGCTTGCCCCCACCGGCGTGGGCGGTGATGCCGGCGGCCAGCCCACGTTGCTGTAGCCAGCCCAGATCGGTCACCGTCGCCTTGCTGCCGGGGATCACCACCACATCGGCGTCGGCGAGGTCTGCGGGGTCGGTCACCCAGCGCACCACCACCCCGGGTTCGCACGCCAGAGCCTCGACGTCGGTGGAATTGGAGATGCGCGGCAGCCGGATCGCGGCCACCCGCAGCCAGTCCTGCCCGCGGGGTGGCTGCGGGTCGCCGACCACGCGGTGCGCCAGGACCGACACGGAATCCTCGGTGTCGAGCCACAGCCCGCCGGAATGGGGGAGCACGCCGTAGGTCGGCCTGCCGGTCATCCGTTGCAGTTGCTCGAGGCCGGGCGCCAGCAGGGTGGGATCGCCGCGAAACTTGTTGACGACAAATCCCGCGATGAGTGCCTGGTCCGCGGGATCGAGCACCGCGACCGTGCCGAAGAAGTGCGCCAGCAGGCCGCCGCGGTCGATGTCGCCGACCAGAACGACGGGGATGCCGGCGGTCCGGGCCAGGCCCATGTTGGCCAGATCGGTTGCGCGCAGGTTGATCTCGGCGGGTGAGCCGGCGCCCTCACAGATGACCGCATCGAATTCTTCTCGCAGCGAGCGCAGTTCGTCGGCGACGACGGCGGCCATGTGTTCTCGATGCGCGATGTAGTCGGCGGCGCGCACGGTGTCGACGACCTGCCCGCGCAGCACGAGTTGAGACGTGTGATCGCTGCCGGGCTTCAGAAGGATCGGGTTGAAGCGGACACTCGGCGCAACGCCAGCCGCGCGGGCCTGCATGGCCTGCGCGCGCCCGATCTCGCCACCCTCGACGGTGACCGCCGAGTTGTTGGACATGTTCTGCGCTTTGAACGGCGCTACGCGAATGCCCTTGCGCGCCAACAGCCTGCAAAGCCCGGCGACGACAATGGACTTCCCGGCGTCCGAGGTGGTGCCGGCGATCAGCAACGCGCCGCTCATGTTCTTCCGGCGAGCAGTCTCACAGCTGCGTCAGGATCTCGGCGCCGTCGTCGGTGACCACCAGGGTGTGCTCGAACTGCGCGGTCCACTTCTTGTCCTTGGTGGCGACGGTCCAGTCGTCGTCCCAGATCTCATAGTCCAGTGAACCGAGGTTGATCATCGGCTCGATGGTGAACGTCATGCCCGGCTCCAACACCGTGGTGACCGCGGGCTGGTCGTAGTGCAGCACCACCAGCCCGTTGTGGAACGTGGTACCAATGCCGTGGCCGGTGAAGTCACGAACGACGTTGTAGCCGAACCGGTTTGCATAGGCCTCGATGACGCGGCCGACCACCGAGAGCTGGCGGCCCGGCTTGACGGCCTTGATCGCGCGCATGGTCGCTTCCCGGGTGCGCTCGACGAGCAGCCGGTGCTCCTCGGACACGTCGCCGGCCAGGAACGTGGCATTGGTGTCGCCGTGGACGCCGTCGATGTAAGCGGTGACGTCGATGTTGACGATGTCGCCGTCCTCGATCACCGTACTGTCAGGGATGCCGTGGCAGACGATCTCGTTCAGGGACGTGCAGCAGGACTTCGGGAAGCCTTTATAGCCCAGCGTCGACGGGTAGGCACCGTGGTCGACCATGTACTCGTGGGCGATGCGGTCGAGCTCATCGGTGGTCACTCCGGGAGCGACGGCCTTGCCCGCCGCGGCCAGCGCGCCCGCCGCGATGCGGCCCGCGACGCGCATCTTGTCGATCACCTGGGGTTTCTGCACCCACGGTTCAGAGCCCTCGCGCGCGGTCGCCTTGCCCACATATTCGGGGCGGGCGATCGAATTGGGCACCGGCAGCATCGGTGAGACCACGCCGGGGCGAAGGGCGGTGCGAACAGGCATGAAGCCAGAGTAGTCGGACCCGATGAGGTAGGTTCATGTCCACGACCACCGACGGCAAGTGCCGGGAATCGTTTCAGCGGCTGTTCGCGCTGACCGGAACATACGGCGGCAGGCCGAGCGCGTGGGACGCCGTCGACCGCTGGTCGGCCAGGGTGGGAGGGGCTGGTTCGCAGCGGTTCAAGCGCTAGTGGCGGTCGCGGCCGAACCACGACTTGCGGGGGCCGCGGATGGCGACCGAGCCGCATACCACCCTGCCGGTCAGGATGACGTGGGGTGTGCCGTCAGAGGGCGCGCCCCTGCGGTGGTCGTGGGCGCTGCCGACGATGACCTCGACGTCGTCGATCGAGGCGCT
>DATARY010000047.1:0-2569 GCA_036263935.1 Mycobacterium sp. | reverse complement strand
CGTGCGGCTGCTGCTGATTGCCGATACCCACGTGCCGAGGCGGGCGGCTGAACTGCCGAAGCGAGTCTGGGACGAAGTCGCCGATGCGGACGTCGTGCTGCATGCCGGCGACTGGGTGGAACCGCCGCTGCTGGACGAGCTCGAGGCCCGCGCCAAGCGCGTCGTGGCGTGCTGGGGGAACAACGATGGCCCCGAGTTGCGCCGACGTCTCCCCGAACGCGCCGTTGCGACGCTGGGTGGGCTGCGGTTCACGGTGGTGCACGAAACAGGCACGGCGACGGGCCGTGAGTCGCGAATGGCCATGGAGTATCCCGACACCGATGTCCTGGTGTTCGGGCACAGCCACATCCCGTGGGACTCCACCGCAAAAACCGGCTTGCGACTGCTCAATCCGGGTTCGCCCACGGACCGCCGAAGGCAGCCGTTCTGCACCTACATGACCGCGACCGTGGGCAAGGCCGCGCTCTCGGATGTAGTGCTGCATCGGTTGGAGCGCCATGCGTGACCGGCCCGCCAAAGTCAGCGACGTGCACGAGATCGCCGCGTCAATGCCCCACGTGAAACGGATCGAAGGACCCAAAGGGAACGCCATCTACCAGGTCGGCGGCAAGTCGTTCGTGTTCTTCCGCACGCCGCAGCCGGACGCTGAAGATCCCGAGACGGGAGAGCGCTACGCCGACGTGATCATGATCTGGGTGGAGTCGGACAGCGACAAGCTCTCACTCATCCAGGACCCCGGCTCGCCGTTCTTCACCACCGAGCGATTCGACGGGCATCTCTCGGTCTTGGTGCGCGCCAGCGAATTACGCGCCATTGGCAGGACCGAACTGACCGAACTGATTCAGGATGCGTGGCTGTCACGGGCGTCGAAACGGCGGGCCGAACTTTGGTTGGCCCGACAGCAGGGTTAGTGTCCGAACATGGCGCAAACGGCCACGGTCAACGGGAAAGTCATCGCCGTCACGGGAGGGGCGCGCGGCATCGGCCACGCCACCGCGAAGACCCTGCGCCAACTCGGCGCCAAGGTCGCGATCGGCGATGTCGACGAAGCCGCGGTCAAGGAGGCCGGTACCGACCTCGATGTCGGGTTCTACGCGCGGCTGGACGTCACCGACCGACAGTCGTTCACGACGTTCCTCGACGATGTCGAGCGCGAGCTCGGGCCCGTCGATGTCCTGGTCAACAACGCGGGAGTCTGCCCGGCGGGACGGTTTGTCGACGAGCCGGACGAAATCACCCAGCGGACTATCGCCATCAACATCTTCGGCGTTATCCTCGGCACAAAGCTCGCCGCCGAACGAATGGTGAAGCGCCGCAAGGGCCACATCATCAACATCGCGTCGCTCGCCGCGCTGGGCGCCGTGCCCGGCATCGCGACCTACACCGCGACGAAGCACGCCGTGCTCGGTTTCACCGACACTGCCCGGTTGGAGTTGCGTGGCACGGGGGTGACGCTTTCGGCGGTGCTGCCGACGCTGACCAACACGGCGATGATCGACGGGGTGGGCGGCATGCCGGGGCTACGGAACGCCGAACCCGAGGACATAGCGGCGGGGATCGTGGGCTTGATCGAAAAACCCAAGCCACGCTTGACCGTCACGCGGGCCGCGGGGCTGCTGGTCGAGTTGACGCAGCGGTTGATGCCACTCCGTGTCGGCGAAGCGGTCACCCACGCGCTGCGCGCTGACACCATGTTCGCCGAGGCCGCCGACAAGCAGGAGCGGCGGGATTACGAGGACCGCGCCCGCCACACGTAGCCGTTAGCTGCCCGGCACGGTGGCGTGGGACGCGCCGCAGATGAACATGGCGAGCCGGGCGGGCGTGTCACCGGGGTTCGTCCAGCGATGCCGAGTGCCGTTCTGTATCACTGTGTCTCCGGGACTCAGGGTTACCTGGGCGCCGTCATCGAGTTCGAGCACGACGGTGCCGTCGAGCACCACTTCGAAGTCGATGGTGTCGGTGGTGTGCATGCCCGGATCCGACGGGTCCATGTACTGCACGAGCCCGGGCAGCTTTGTCTCAAGGTCGGCCAGCGCCTCCTCGGCGGTGAGGAATGCCTGATCGATCGCGGCAAGGGCAGGCGGGACCGTGAACATGCCGAACCGGAAGCCACCGATCGGCGGGAAGTAGGTCCGCCAGTTCGGCATCGACGCCGGCAAGACAGGCTTCACGGCTTCATCCCTGATGAACGCGGACTTGCCGGACGCGTCGTGTCCGGTCACCACTCGGCGTACATCCATTAATGCGCCCCGAGGGGACCGGCGACTTTAGCCATCGGGGGAATCGGGGCGGGTGAACGGTGTGTGATCGCGCGGTTTGTCGGTCTCGTCTCGTAGGGTGCGCGGTATGTCGGAGCGCCGGGTTCGCCGCACACCTGGCGGGGTGTGTTCGCTGGGGCTGCACGTGGTGTGGTGCCCGAAATATCGGCGCTGGGTTCTGGGTGGCCGGGTAGCGGCGCGCTGCGGGGAGCTGCTGGAGCAGGTCGCCGACGCGCGCGGCGGGGGGATCGTGGCCAGGGAAGTGATGCCCGATCGCGTGCACGTGTGTGTTCGGGTCGGCCCGACCGATG
>DATARY010000242.1:0-15773 GCA_036263935.1 Mycobacterium sp. | reverse complement strand
GTCCGAGTCAGGTCAAGCCGTCCGCTGTCCACACGGCAGGGCTGATTGCAGCTGGCAGGTATTCCAGCACTGCAGGTGCCGGGAAGCGGTGATTGACGTCAGCTGTGACGACATTGACCGCTGAGAAAGCGATTCTAGGTCGCATGGCTACGCCCATTTCGAGAATCCGCGCCTGGACCGGCTTCGCGCAACCTGCTCACCAGTCTCCAGCGGAGCAGCCCGGCACCCATGGGGCGGATCGCGATGCGCACTCGCCGAAACCCTTGCGCCCGCGGACCTTGATCGCATCCGGACTGGCAGTGGCGGTGGTTTCGGCAGCCGTCGGCGGCGCCGTCGCGCTGGCGATCAATCCGCTCGAATTCGCGATCGGCAGCACCTTGGGCGCCGGGGCTCCACAGGGCGCGGCCATTGCCCCTGCCGGTTCGATTGAGCAGGTCGCCGCGAAGGTCGTGCCCAGTGTGGTCACCCTGCAGACCGCAGTGGGAAACTTTTCTGAGCAGGGCTCGGGCGTCATCCTCACCGGTGATGGTCTGATCCTTACCAACAGTCATGTGGTGAAGGTTCCCGACAACGGCGCCGGCGGGCAGCCGCACACCTTGGTGACATTCAATGACGGCCGCACCGCGCCGTTCAGCATCGTCGGCGCCGATCCCGCAACTGACATCGCGGTTGTTCGGGTACAAGGCATTTCGGGGCTAACGCCGATCACCTTCGGAAGCTCGGCCAACCTTCGGGTCGGTGATCAAGTGGTGGCTGTCGGATCGCCGCTGGGCCTGGATGCCACGGTCACCAGGGGCATCATCAGTGCACTCCACCGCCCGGTATCCGCGAGCGGCAACCAGGGGACGGTGCTCGACGCGATCCAGACCGACGCCGCGCTCAACCCAGGCAACTCCGGCGGCGCCCTTACGGATAGGAACGGCGCGCTGATCGGTGTGAACTCGGCGCTGGCAACTCAGGGCGGCCAAATGCCCTCAGGGCAAAGCGGTTCGATCGGACTTGGTTTCGCCATCCCCGTCGATGAGGCCAAACGGATCGCCGACGAGCTCATCACGAATGGCAAGGCGTCACACGCTTCACTTGGTGTGCAGCTGAGTGGCGACGCCGATACCCGCGGCGCACAAGTCGCAGCGGTGACCAGCGGAGGGCCCGCGGCCGCTGCCGGTCTGCCCGGCGGCGCGGTGATCACCCGGGTCGACGACCGCACGATTGACAGCACCGACGCACTCGTCGCGGCGGTGGGATCCAAGGCACCCGGCGACAAGGTGACGCTGACATACATCGAACCCGCTGGCGGCACGAAGACCACACCCATCACGCTCGGCGCAGACCAAGACCAGCAGTAGGGGATTTTGTCCGAAACCCCTGGTCGGGCTGGTTTCGGGATTCGCCTCTGTGCGATCCGAGTCGTCCTGGCTGACACCCATCCGTGCCCGTGGCCAGTCACAGCCTCCAATTGCCCGGCGGCGCGGTTCTCGGCCGCTTCTCTAAGAATCTGACTAGGCTTTGTGCAAACTTGTGTGACGTAGTCGCTGCAGCGCAGCATGCTTGGATATGCATCACAGCAAACATCGTGGGTGAATGGGCCAACAACGTGATCTACCCCGCGCAGCATCGGACATACCGTCGCACGCTCGAAAGACGAACAGCGGCAACGTTATTCGGATTTGTCCATGCCCTGATCGTGAGCGCGGGCCTTCTGCGCGGAGAGTATAGTTAGGTTCGACTAAGTTGGCATGTCAGGCGGTGTTTGTCATATCGTTTTCTGCACTTGTGGCGAGTGGGAATGGGCCGTCGTTCAGTGCTGCACGAAGGCACCGCCATCGCCGGACCGGCTAACGCCGTCGTTGACGGCTGCCATCCATAATGCTTCGTGAAGGGTCAGGTGGGAATGGCGCCCAGCAGTCAAGGGCTGTACAACCCCGCGTTCGAGCATGACGCGTGCGGTGTGGCCATGGTGGCTGACATGCACGGCCGCCGGAGCCGTGACATCGTCGACAAGGCCATCACCGCCCTGCTGAACCTGGAGCACCGCGGTGCCCAGGGCGCCGAACCGCACACCGGTGACGGTGCAGGCATCCTGCTGCAGGTTCCCGACGAGTTTTTGCGCGCGGTTGTCGAATTCGACCTGCCCGAATATGGCAGCTACGCCACCGGAATCGCCTTTCTGCCGCAGTCCAGCAAGGACGCCGCGACGGCCTGCGAGGCGGTGGAGAAAATCGCCGAGGCCGAGGGCCTCGAGGCGCTGGGCTGGCGCGAGGTACCCACCGATGAGTCGTCGCTCGGCGCGCTGGCGCGCGACGCGATGCCAACCTTCCGACAACTGTTCCTTGCCGGCGCGTCGGGCATGGAGCTCGAGCGCCGTGCATACGTGGTGCGCAAGCGCGCCGAGCACGAGCTGGGCACCAAGGGTCCGGGCCAGGACGGCCCGGGCCGTGAAACCGTCTACTTCCCAAGCCTTTCCGGTCAGACCTTCGTTTACAAGGGCATGCTGACCACGCCTCAGCTCAAGGCCTTTTACCTTGACTTGCAGGACGATCGGCTTACCAGCGCGCTTGGCATCGTGCACTCGCGGTTCTCCACCAACACCTTCCCTTCGTGGCCGCTGGCTCACCCCTTCCGGCGGATCGCGCACAACGGTGAGATCAACACGGTCACCGGCAACGAGAACTGGATGCGGGCGCGCGAAGCGCTCATCAACACCGACGTGTTCGGGCCCGGCCAGGACGTCGACAAGATCTCCCCGATCTGCACGCCCGGCGCCTCGGATACCGCCCGCTTCGACGAGGTGCTCGAGCTGTTGCACCTCGGCGGTCGCAGCCTGCCGCACGCCGTGCTGATGATGATCCCGGAGGCGTGGGAGCGTCACGAGTCGATGGATCCCGCGCGGCGGGCGTTTTACCAGTACCACGCCGCGTTGATGGAGCCGTGGGATGGCCCGGCGTCGATGACGTTCACCGACGGCACCGTGATCGGCGCCGTGCTGGACCGCAACGGCCTTCGCCCGTCCCGCATTTGGGTCACCAGCGACGGCCTTGTGGTGATGGCATCCGAGGCGGGCGTGCTCAACCTCGACCCGTCCACGGTGGTGAGGAAGCTGCGGCTGCAGCCCGGCCGGATGTTCCTGGTGGATACCGCCCAGGGCCGCATCGTCTCCGACGAAGAAATTAAGTCCGAGCTGGCCGCTGGGGTTCCCTATCGGGAGTGGCTCGACGCCGGTCAGTTCCACATCGACGCGCTCCCGCAGGGTGACTATGTCCGCATGCCGCATCACCGAGTCGTGCTGCGCCAGCAGGCTTTCGGCTACACGTACGAAGAGCTCAACCTGCTTGTCGCGCCGATGGCCCGCACCGGTGCCGAGCCGCTCGGATCGATGGGCACCGACACCCCGGTGGCGGTGCTCTCGCAGCGGCCCCGGATGCTGTTCGACTACTTCCAGCAGTTGTTCGCTCAGGTCACCAACCCGCCGCTGGACGCGATCCGCGAAGAGGTGGTGACCAGCCTGCAGGGCACCATCGGGCCAGAGGGTGACCTGCTCAACCCGACCGCGGAGTCGTGCCGTCAGATCGTTCTGTCGCAGCCGATCCTGCGCAACCACGAGCTGGCCAAGCTGATCAACCTCGACCCCGAGCAGGATGTCGACGGCCGTCGCCACGGCCTGAGCACCGCCGTGATCCGTTGCCTGTACCCGGTGAACAGGGGCGGCCAGGGCCTGAAGGAGGCCCTCGACAACGTCCGCGCCAAGGTGTCGGCCGCGATCCGTGACGGCGCACGCATCATCGTGCTGTCCGACCGCGAATCGAACGAGCAGATGGCGCCGATCCCGTCGCTGCTGGCCGTCGCCGCGGTGCACCACCACCTGGTCCGTGACCGCACCCGTACCCAGGTCGGGCTGGTGGTGGAGTGCGGTGACGCCCGCGAGGTGCACCACATGGCCTGCCTGGTCGGCTTCGGTGCCGCGGCGATCAACCCGTACATGGCGTTCGAGTCGATCGAGGACATGATCGACCGCGGTATTCTCGGCGGCTCGGCGGCCGGCGGCGTGACTCAGCCGATCGACCGCGACAAGGCGAAGGCCAACTACGTCAAGGCCGCCGGCAAGGGCGTGCTGAAGGTGATGTCCAAGATGGGCATCTCCACAGTGGCGTCCTACACCGGCGCACAGTTGTTCCAGGCGATCGGCATCAGCCGACAGGTCCTCGACGAGTATTTCACCGGTTTGGCCTGCCCGACCGGCGGCATCGACCTGGACGACATCGCCGACGACGTCGCCGCCCGGCATGCGCTGGCCTATCTGGACCGGCCCGACGAATGGGCGCACCGAGAGCTCGAGGTTGGCGGCGAATACCAATGGCGGCGCGAGGGCGAGTATCACCTGTTCAACCCGGACACGGTGTTCAAGCTCCAGCACTCGACGCGCACCGGCCAGTACTCGATCTTCAAGGAGTACACCCAGCTGGTCGACGACCAGAGCGAGAAAATGGCCTCGCTGCGCGGGCTGCTCAAGTTCAAGGACGGGGTGCGCACGCCAGTGCCGCTGGATGAGGTCGAGCCGGCCGCCGAGATCGTCAAGCGGTTCTCGACCGGCGCGATGAGCTACGGCTCGATCTCCGCCGAAGCGCACGAGACCCTGGCGATCGCGATGAACCGCCTTGGTGGCCGGTCGAACTCGGGTGAGGGCGGCGAGCACGTGAGTCGATTCGACCGTGACGCGAACGGCGACTGGCGGCGCAGCGCGATCAAGCAGGTGGCTTCGGCTCGATTTGGGGTGACCAGTCACTACCTGACCAACTGCACCGACATCCAGATCAAGATGGCCCAGGGCGCGAAACCCGGTGAGGGCGGGCAACTTCCGGGTAACAAGGTGTACCCGTGGGTGGCCGAGGTACGGCACTCCACGCCGGGCGTGGGTCTGATCTCGCCGCCACCGCATCACGACATCTACTCGATCGAGGATCTGGCGAAGCTGATCCACGACCTGAAGAACGCCAACCCGCATGCCCGCGTACACGTGAAGCTGGTCAGTGAGAACGGCGTCGGCACGGTCGCCGCTGGCGTGTCCAAGGCGCACGCCGACGTGGTGCTGATATCGGGTCACGACGGCGGCACCGGCGCAACCCCGCTGACGTCGCAGAAGCATGCGGGTGCGCCATGGGAGCTCGGCCTGGCCGAGACGCAGCAGACCCTGTTGCTCAACGGGTTACGCGATCGGATCGTCGTGCAGGTCGATGGCCAGCTCAAGACGGGCCGCGATGTGGTGATCGCCGCCCTGCTCGGTGCAGAGGAATTCGGCTTCGCCACCGCGCCGCTTGTGGTGTCCGGCTGCATCATGATGCGGGTCTGCCATCTCGACACCTGCCCGGTGGGCGTGGCCACCCAGAACCCGGTGCTGCGGCAGCGGTTCACCGGCAAGCCGGAGTTCGTCGAGAACTTCTTCATGTTCGTCGCCGAGGAAGTCCGGGAAATGATGGCGCAGTTGGGCTTCCGCACTGTCAACGAGATGGTCGGCCAGGTCGGCTCGCTGGACACCACTCGGGCCGCCGAGCACTGGAAGGCCAACAAGCTGGACCTTTCTCCGGTGCTGCACGAGCCGGAGTCCGCCTTCATGAACCAGGACCTGTACTGCAGCTCGAGTCAGGACCATGGGCTGGACAAGGCACTCGACCAGCAGCTGATCGTGATGAGCCGCGAGGCGTTAGACTCGGGCACGCCGGTGCGGTTCTCCACGACGATCGCCAACACCAATCGCACCGTGGGTACGATGCTCGGCCACGAACTGACCAAAGCCTATGGCGGCCAAGGGCTTCCCGACGGCACGATCGACGTCACGTTCGACGGGTCGGCCGGCAACAGCTTCGGCGCGTTCGTGCCCAAGGGCATAACACTGCGGGTGTACGGCGACGCCAACGACTATGTCGGCAAGGGCCTTTCCGGCGGCAGGATCGTGGTGCGCCCGTCGGACGATGCCCCCGCGGACTACGTCGCCGAGGAGAACATCATTGCCGGCAACGTGATCCTGTTCGGGGCCACCAGCGGCCAGATGTTCCTGCGCGGTGTCGTCGGCGAGCGGTTCGCGGTGCGCAACTCCGGTGCGCATGCGGTGGTGGAAGGCGTCGGCGACCACGGCTGTGAGTACATGACCGGCGGCAAGGTCGTTATCCTCGGCCCGACAGGGCGCAACTTCGCCGCGGGCATGTCCGGCGGCGTTGCTTACGTCTACAACCCGGACGGCACCTTCGAGGAGAATCTCAACGCCGAGATGGTGGACCTCGATGACCTCGACGACAACGACGTCGAGTGGTTGCACGGCATGATCGTCGCCCATGTGGATGCAACCGATTCTGCAGTGGGGCAACGTATTCTGGCTGATTGGAATGGGGCACTGAAGCACTTCGTCAAGGTGATGCCGCGCGATTTCAAGCGTGTGCTGCAGGCAATCGCCGATGCCGAGCGAACCGGCGAAGACGTCGACAAAGCCATCATGGCGGCGGCCAATGCCTGACCCAAGCGGCTTCCTCAAGTACACACAGCGAGAGACCCCGCAGCGGCGGCCCGTCCCGCTGCGGCTGCTCGACTGGAAAGAGGTCTACGAGGACTTCTCTCACGACACACTGCGCGCGCAGGCGGCGCGCTGCATGGACTGCGGTATCCCGTTCTGCCACAACGGGTGCCCGCTGGGAAACCTGATTCCCGAGTGGAACGATCTGGTACGCACCGACCGCTGGCGCGACGCGATCGAGCGATTGCACGCCACAAACAACTTCCCCGAGTTCACCGGTCGACTGTGCCCGGCGCCGTGTGAGGGGTCGTGTGTGCTTGGCATCAACCAGGATCCCGTCACGATCAAGCAGATCGAGGTCGAGATCATCGACAAGGCCTTCGACGAGGGCTGGGTGGTGCCGCTGCCGCCGGACGTGCGGACCGGCAAGACGGTCGCCGTCGTGGGCTCTGGCCCGGCCGGCCTGGCCGCCGCCCAGCAGCTCACCCGCGCCGGGCATTCGGTGACGGTGTTCGAGCGCGACGACCGCATCGGCGGCCTGCTGCGCTACGGCATCCCCGAATTCAAGATGGAGAAGCGCCACATCGACCGGCGGCTCGAGCAGATGGAGGCGGAGGGCACCGAGTTCCGGGGCGGCGTGAACGTCGGCGTCGACATCACCGCCGCACGGCTGCGCGCCGATTTCGACGCAGTGGTGCTGGCCGGTGGCGCCACCGCGTGGCGTGACCTGCCCATCCCGGGTCGCGAGCTGGACGGCATTCACCAGGCGATGGAGTACCTGCCGTGGTCCAACCGGGCACAGCAGGGCGACCCTGTGCTCGGGGACGACGGCGAGCCGCCCATCACGGCCAAGGGCAAGAACGTCATCATCATCGGCGGCGGCGACACCGGCGCCGACTGCCTGGGCACCGTCCACCGCCAGGGCGCGGAGAGCGTGCACCAGTTCGAGATCATGCCGCGGCCACCGGAAACCCGCGCGGACTCCACCCCGTGGCCCGTCTACCCGCTGATGTTCCGGGTGTCCTCGGCTCACGAGGAAGGCGGCGAGCGGGTGTACTCGGTCAACACCGAGGAGTTCACCGGGCGGGATGGACGCGTCACCGGCCTGCGCGGGCATGAGGTCACAATGGTCGACGGCAAGTTCGAGAAGGTCGAAGGCACCGACTTCGACATGGCGGCCGACCTGGTCCTGCTCGCGATGGGCTTCGTCGGACCCGAGCGCGAAGGCCTGCTGACCGACCTTGGCGTCGACATCACCGACCGCGGAAACGTCGCACGGGACGCCGACTTCGCCACCTCGGTGCCCGGCGTGTTCGTCGCCGGTGACATGGGACGGGGACAGTCGCTGATCGTGTGGGCCATCGCCGAGGGCCGTGCCGCGGCCGCCGGTGTGGACCGTTATCTCATGGGCCGCACAGCGCTGCCCGCGCCGATCAAACCCACCGCGGTCCCCCAGCGGTAATTTCCGGCAATGTCAGTTCACGCCGGTAACGGCGTGTCTGCATCGGATGGCAACCCTCTCATCCGAGACTGGTTTTACTTTGCCGCGTCCTGCTCAGTTCCGAAGTATCAGCGCCGGGTCCGAGTTGAACCGGCGCCACTTCCTCGCGGCTCTTTCCGTTGCGACCCTCGCGGGTGTAGGGCTGGCGCGCTGCGCCGTCGGCGCGCAACCGCAGGCAGCGCAAGCGTCTGCGGCCGTGCCGTGGGTGCCGACGCCCAAACCCTCGCCGGTCGGGCTGTTGGCGCCGCCTCCGCGATCCGCCCGGATTGCACTGCCCGGCGGTGGGGTGCTGAGTGGATTCCCCGGTGACGGCGACCTGCTGGCGCTGACGGTCGACGACGGCGTCAGCACCGACGTAGTACGGCTCTACACACAGTTCGCCAATGACACCGGAATTCGACTGACGTACTTCGTCAACGGCAGGTACGCATCGTGGACCGACAACAGGGAGCTGCTGCGCCCCCTCGTCGACGACGGTCAGATCCAGCTGGGCAATCACACATGGTCGCATCCCGACCTGACGACGATCCCGTTAACCGATGTCGCAGAACAGCTTCGGCGGAACCATCAGTTCCTCTGGAAGACCTACGGTATCGACCCCCGCCCTTACTTCCGGCCGCCCTATGGCCAGCACAACGCGAACGTCGACAAGGTCGCGAGCGATCTGGGCTACACCGTTGACACCCTGTGGGCCGGCTCGCTGGGGGACGAAAACGTCCTTCCGGGGCCGGAGATCGTGAAGATGGCCAAGAAGTACTTCAACCCGCAGGCCATCGTGATCGGCCACCTCAACCACATGCCGGTGACCAAAGTCTACGGAGACCTCGTCGACATCATCCGGTCGCGAAACCTGCGCACCGTCACGCTCAACGACGTGTTCCTCAAACCGGAGAATCGGGACGGCTGAGGCTGGTCGGGGTTTCGGCGAAATCCGCTTTCTGCTGAGAAAGTGCGAGTGGGAGTCTGCAAAACGTCGATCTCGGCTCCTCGAAACGCGGTCGAACGCGGTGCCCGATCGGCGAGAATCCGATTCAGACGTGAGACGCGCATCGTCACTTCAGCCACACCAGAAACATCTGATTATTGATCGGCGCGCCTCTTTCAGTTTGCCAGCCCTCGGGTATCTAATGACTTGGTGAGGGTGCTGCGGTAATGTAGCTCCCCGGTTCAGCTATTGGTATATCGCAGGGGTGATCACCGTGTACGTCAACCCGCTATCCCGGTCGCGGATGGGTCGAATCGCCTGGTCATTGTTTCGACACCCGATGAAGCGCCATGAGTTCCCCGCCAAGGCCGAGCGACTCATCACGGCCGACGAGCTACTTCGTTTTGGCGTCTAGCCAACCCGAAACCCGCCGCTTACGATAAATTAACGGCCCGCCACCATATGTTTGCAGAACCGTTATATTATCGTTATCGTCAGTTGGCTTTGCTGGTCAACAGCCCGGATTCCCGGATCGCCTCGGCGAGCGGTTCGAGCACGTGCGGGTCATGCGGTGTCGGCAGGTACACGATCGCCAAGTCCAGACCCTCCTTGCCGAGTGCCGCTGCTTCCTCGACTGCGTGACCGTAGTCGACCGGCTGACCGGCGTTGTGGTGGTCGGAGCTGAGCCGCACATGTGAGGAAAGCATGATCTCCTTCGGGTCGCGGCCGATGTCTGCGCAGTGCGAAGCGAGCACGTCACGCTTGCGCGCGAACTCCTCCGGCGCGCCGCCGACGAAGTTCCAGTGATCGGCGTACTTCGCGGTGATCCTCAATGTCCGCTTCTCGCCGCTGCCACCGATGCAGATCGGCGGGTGCGGCTTCTGTGGCCCTTTCGGCTCGTTGCGCGCGTCCTTGAGGTGATAGAACTTTCCGTCGAAACTCGTTGTGTCCCGGCTCAACAGGCCGGTGAGGATCTCGCAGGCTTCCTCGAACCGATCGAAACGTTCCTTGATGGAGCCGAGTTCGATGCCGTACGCACCCGATTCCTCCTCGTTCCAACCAGCGCCGATGCCGAGCTCGAGCCGGCCGTTGGAGATGATGTCCAGCGCCGCGGCCATATTGGCCAGCACCGCGGGATGACGGTAGTGGATGCCGGTGACGAGCGTGCCCAGCCGCAGTCGCTTGGTGGCTTGCGCGAGAGCGGTCAGCGTGGTCCAGCCTTCCAGGCAGGGACCGCTGGAGTCGGAGAAGATCGGATAGAAGTGATCGAAGGTCCAGCCGGACTCGAAGACGTCGATATCGTCGGCCGCCTGCCAGACGGCAAGCATGTCGGCCCAGGTGGTGTTCTGCGGGGATGTCTTGAATGCGAATCTCACAGTTTGAAAACTAGTCGCGAAAGCTGATGAATTCCTGGCTCGGTGGAGGTCAGTACCGACATGATCGACTTGACCCCGGCCTGCCTGCGTACGGCGGACGTGCTGACGAACGTGACCGACGATGCACTGAACGGGCCGACACCCTGCGAAAAGCTCCGGCTGCGCGACCTGATTGTCCATGTCGGCGGGCTGGCGCTGGCCTTCACCGCCGCGGCCCGCAAGGAGTTCGGCGAGCTCACCGACACCCCTCCCGTCGAGGGCGTGCCGTTGGACGAGGATTGGCGCACCGCCTACCCGGCACGACTGGCCGAACTCGCCAAAGCATGGCGGGACCCGGCCGCGTGGCGGGGCATGTCGAGGGCAGGCGGGGTCGACCTCCCCGGCGAGGTCGCCGGAGTGGTCGCGCTGACGGAAGTCGTCATCCATGGCTGGGATGTCGCGCGTGCCAGCGGGCAGGACTATGTCATCGATCCGACGAGCATGGACGCGGTGCTCCCGCACGTCACCGCGATCGCCGCCGAAGGTCCCGTCGAGGGTCTGTTCGGGCCCGCGGTGCCCGTCGTCGACGGGGCACCTGCGCCTGACCGCGCGGTCGCGCTGACGGGTCGCGATCCGGCTTGGCATTCCCCCTGAGCGGGCACACTAAAGGCATGGATCCGGTCATCGCGCTGCGCCAGATTGCGTACTACAAGGACCGGGCCCGTGAGGACCCCCGGCGGGTGATGGCCTACCGAAACGCCGCCGACATCGTCGAAGGGCTGACGGAGGCCGAACGCGAGCGCCACGGTGCCGCGAACAGCTGGCAGTCGTTACCGGGCATCGGGCCAAAGACCGCCAAGGTGATCGCTCAGGCGTGGGCGGGTCATGACCCAGACGTGCTCGCTGAATTGCGTTCGGCTGCGGAGGATCTCGGTGGCGGTGAGATAAGGGCTGCGCTGCGCGGCGACCTGCACGTCCACTCCAACTGGTCTGACGGCTCGGCGCCGATCGAGGAGATGATGCTCACCGCCCGCGATTTGGGGCATGAATACTGTGCCTTGACAGATCATTCGCCACGGCTGAAGGTCGCCAACGGGCTCTCGCCCGACCGGCTGCGCAAGCAGCTCGATGTGATCGACGCGCTGCGAGACAGCGTGGCGCCGATGCGGATACTCACCGGAATCGAGGTCGACATCCTCGAGGACGGTTCACTCGATCAGGAGCCCGAGCTGCTCGAACGACTCGATGTGGTTGTGGCCAGCGTACATTCGAAGCTCTCGATGGATGCGTCCTCGATGACGAGGCGAATGCTCACGGCGGTGGCCAACCCCTACACGGATGTGCTCGGTCATTGCACCGGCCGGCTGGTCGCAGGAAATCGTGGCATCAGGCCGGAGTCGAAGTTCGACGCGGAGAAGGTGTTCACCGCCTGTCGCGACAACGACACGGCGGTGGAGATCAATTCGCGGCCCGAACGCCGCGACCCACCGACCCGGCTGCTGAACCTGGCGCTGGAGATCGGTTGTTTGTTCTCCATCGACACCGATTCGCATGCACCGGGTCAACTCGAATTTCTCGGATACGGCGCTCAGCGCGCGCTGGACGCAGGTGTGCCGACCGAACGCATCGTCAACACATGGGCCGCCGAGAAGCTGCTCAAGTGGACGGCGTCTTAGTCAGGCAGGTGCGGCATCTCCAGGCCGGGGTCGCGGCCGAGCAGCACTCCGCGGGTGAGCGCGGTATTGCCGTAGCGCTCACGTACCCGATCGACGGCGCTGTCGAGAGCCGTTGTGTCGCAGTGTTCTTCGAACGGCAGCTCGAGCTGTTGAGTGCCGTCGCGGTCGATGTTGGACACCGCGAAACCGACCAACGTCAGCCCGCGCTCGGCGATCAGGGGAGCCGCGGCGGCGACGAGGCTGCGGGCGGTTTCGAGGATGACGTCGGTCGAGGCGGTGGCGCGACGCAATGTGTGCGAGCGGTTGGCCCGGCCGAAGTCGTCGAACCGCAACCGCAGCACCACGGTTCGCCCGGTGCGGCCCGCCTTGCGCATCCGCCGGGTGATGCGGTCGATCAGGTTGACCACGACGGCGTCGACCTCCGCCGCCGACATCGTGTTGCCCGCGCGGCCCAGCGCACGCTGCGCCCCGACCGAACGGCGGCGCACGGCGGTGACCACGCGGCGCCTATCAATGTTGCGGGACAACGCAAACAGCCGATGACCCATGGCGCCGCCGACCAATGAGCCCAGCGTGGACTCGCTGAGCTCGGCGACGTCCGCGACGGTCTCGATGCCGTGTGCGTGCAACTTCTCTGCGGTCTTGACGCCGACACCCCACAGCCGCCGAACGGGGAGCGGATGCAGGAAGGCCAGCTCTCGATCGGGCGGCACCAGAAGCAGCCCGTCCGGCTTGGCCTCCTGGCTGGCGACCTTCGCCAGGAATTTGGTGCGCGCGATGCCGACGGTGATGGGCAGCCCGACGCGGTCACGCACCTGTGCCCGCAGTCGGGCGGCGATCTGCACGGGCGTGCCCGACACGCGCCACAGCCCGGACACGTCGAGAAACGCCTCGTCCACCGACAGCGGCTCGACCATGGGCGTGGTGTCGTTGAACACCTCGAAGACCGCTTCGCTGGCCTGCGAGTACGCGGACATCCTCGGCGGGACGACGATGGCGTGCGGACAGAGTTGACGGGCCTGCCGCCCGCCCATCGCCGTGCGCACCCCGTAAGCCTTGGCCTCGTAGCTGGCGGCGAGCACGACGCCGCCGCCCACAATCACCGGCAGGCCCCGAAGTGCAGCATCGTCACGCTGCTCGACTGATGCGTAGAACGAATCGAGGTCGGCGTGCAGGATGGTCGGCGGCCGAGCCGCCGAATTGGACCCCGGCGGCCGAGCCGCCGAATTTGACCGTGCCCCGGACACGAACACATGTTCGCATCGGGGTACGACGAATCAGTGGGAGTCGCCGTAGATGCTGGTGATCCAGACGTGCACAAGGGTGTCGAGCGCAGCTGCTTCGGCGATGGACGGCTTTTGAGCCATGTACGAGGCGAACATCGTCCGCTCGTTCATCAGGTTCAGTGCCGCAGCCAAATCTTGGGCCGGCACGGTGTCCGGCGCGGCGCCACGAGCGCGTTCGGCGGTGATGACCGCCGCGGTGCGATCGATCCAGTTCTGCATGTATGTCGACCAGAGCTCGCGGATCTCGGCGTTGGTCGCGGTCGCGGCCACACCGGCGAGCGCAACGCCGAGGTGGGCGCGCAAAGGTTCGAAGAAGGCGAAGATGCCGTCGCGCCAGGCCCGCGCGGGCTCGACGGCGTAGTCCCGACCTTCGAACGTAGCGTCGGCTTCGGCGATGACCCGTTCGAACAGCGTCAACAGCACCGCGTCCTTGGACGGGAAATAAAAGTAGAAGGTCGGGCGGGAGATCCCCGCGCCCTTGGCGAGGTCATCGACGGAGATTTCGGCGAAGGGTCGGTCCTCAAGCAGCCGCTCGAGCGTGGAGAGAATGGCCAGCTCACGGTCGTCGCCGGACGGACGGGTGGCGCGGCGACTGCGGGCGGCGCGCGGCTGGCTGACGGTGGTCACGAGGTAAGACTTTACGCCACGTCGAATTTTTCAACACACCGTTGACTTATTCGACACGGTGTTGATAGCTTTACACCATGACCGAATTTGTCGACGTTGTGATCGTGGGAGCCGGCATCTCCGGCATCAGCGCCGCCTGGCACCTGCAGGACCGCTGCCCCGACAAGAGCTACGTGGTCCTGGAGGGCCGCGAGAACCTGGGCGGCACCTGGGACCTGTTCAAGTACCCGGGCATCCGCTCGGACTCTGACATGTTCACGCTGGGCTTCCGGTTCAAGCCGTGGACGTCGGAGAAGGCCATCGCCGACGGCCCGTCGATCATGTCCTATCTGAAGGAGACGGTCGCCGAGTCCGGCATCGACAAGCACATCCGGTACGGCCACAAGGTGGTCGGCGCCGACTGGTCCGATGCCGAGAACCGCTGGACACTGCGGGTCGAACGGGACGGTGAAGAGGTTGAGATCAAGGCCTCGTTCCTGTTCGCGTGCAGCGGCTACTACAACTACGACGAGGGGTTTACGCCGGCGTTCCCAGGTTCGGAGGACTTCGAAGGCGCGATCATCCACCCCCAGCATTGGCCAGAGGACCTGGACTACGCGGACAAGAAGATCGTCGTCATCGGCAGCGGTGCCACCGCTGTGACTCTCATTCCCGCACTTGCCTATTCGGGTGCCGGCCATGTCACGATGCTGCAGCGCTCCCCGACGTACATCGGCGCGCTGCCCGACGTCGACCCATTCACCGTGCGGATGAACAAGACGTTGCCGGCCAAGCCCGCATACGTGGTGAATCGCTGGAAGAGCATCTTGTTCCAGTCCGCTCAGTACCGGATCAGCAGGCGCTTCCCGAAGTTTATGCGCAATGCGCTTATGACGATGGCCGAGCGCCGCCTGCCCGAGGGCTACGACGTGCAGAAGCACTTCGGGCCGCGGTACAACCCATGGGATGAGCGGCTATGCCTGGCACCGAACGGCGACCTGTTCAAGACGATCCGCGACGGCAAGGCCGACGTGGTCACTGACACCATCGAGCGGTTCACCAAGACCGGTATCAAGCTGACCTCCGGTGAGGAGTTGCAGGCCGACATCATCGTCACCGCAACGGGTTTGAACCTGCAGTTATTCGGCGGCGCGGCGATCATGCGCAACGGCGTCCCGATCGAGCTGCACGAGACCATGGCCTACAAGGGCATGATGTTGACGCACATGCCGAACATGGCCTTCACCATCGGATATACGAACGCGTCGTGGACGCTGAAGGCCGACCTGGTGTCGGAGTTCGTCTGCCGCGTGCTCAATTACATGGACGCTAACGGCTTTGACACGGTCGAGCCCCAGCATCCGGGCAACGCGGTTGACGAGCGACCGCTGATGGACTTCACCCCCGGCTACGTGTTGCGGGCGCTGGACTATCTGCCGAAGGCTGGACACGTCGCCCCGTGGCGGCTCAAACAGAACTACCTGCTCGACTTGCGTCTAATCCGGCGCGGCAAGGTGGACGACGAGGCGCTGCAGTTCACCAAACACCGTGCAGCGGTGCCTGTTTCGGCCTAACCGTCACCGTGCGGCGACGACCTGGCGGGCACCCGCGGGGCTAGGCGTGTCGGGAGCCTCGGGTGATCGGCGCTGTGGCTATCCACAGGCTGTTTTCATCCACAGATCGTGAGGCTGGCGTCGCCGGAGAACTCCGTGCGTACGTGTGTTCGAATATTCTTGCCGTGTGGATCACTTCGTTACCAGAGACGCAGCTCGTGAGCGGATTCGTGAGCTGCTGGATCAGGTTGACGCCGCTCACGACGAAATGCGGGCATTGCCCTCTGACGGGGTCGGCAATGCGGTTCGGGTGGAGTTGGCGGAGCGGCTGGAGGCTCAGGAGCGCACCAACCGTGGCCTGATGTTTCGGGT
>DATARY010000068.1:0-25630 GCA_036263935.1 Mycobacterium sp. | reverse complement strand
GATCCTCAGTGGACGGTGCGACGGGCGCTCGGTAACACCACCTGCTCAAGAGGTTCTACGGCGGCGGCAGGCATCGCGCCTCCGAGAAATGCATGCGAGGCGTGATCAGGGCATCGCCTATGATCGCCGGGTGGCTGATCAGCCCGTAGACCTGTCGGAAGAAGCGCTGGCCAAAGCGGTCAGCGCGGCTCGGCATGCCTTCGATCTGGCTGCTGATCTCGACGAACTGGCCCGCGCCAAAACCGAGCATCTCGGCGACCGATCATCTATCGCGTTGGCCCGCCAGGCGCTGGGTTCGCTGCCCAAGGCCGATCGCGCGGATGCAGGCAAGCGGGTCAATGTCGCGCGCACCGAGGCGCAGCGGGCCTACGACGAGCGCCTCGACGCCCTCCGTGCCGAGCGCGACGCCGCGGTGCTGGTCGCCGAGCGCATCGACGTCACACTGCCATCGACGCGGCAGCCGATCGGCGCCCGCCACCCGATCACGATCCTGGCCGAGCACATCACCGATACCTTCGTCGCGATGGGCTGGGAGGCGGCCGAGGGACCCGAGATCGAGACCGAACAATTCAATTTCGATGCGCTGAACTTCCCGCCAGACCATCCGGCGCGCAGTGAGCAGGACACCTTCTATATCGCCCCGGACGGGTCCCGGCAGGTGCTGCGCACCCACACCTCGCCGGTGCAGATCCGCGCACTGCTGGAGCGCGACCTGCCCGTCTACATCGTTTCGATCGGCCGCACCTTCCGCACCGATGAGCTGGACGCCACCCACACCCCGGTCTTCCATCAGGTGGAAGGGCTGGCGGTGGACAAGGGCCTGACGATGGCCCACCTGCGGGGCACGCTCGATGCGTTCGCCCGCTCGGAGTTCGGCCCGCAGGGCCGCACGCGGTTCCGCCCGCACTTCTTCCCATTCACCGAGCCATCGGCGGAGGTGGACATCTGGTTCGCCAACAAGAAGGGCGGCCCCGGTTGGGTCGAATGGGGCGGCTGCGGCATGGTCAATCCAAATGTCTTGCGCGCCTGCGGCATTGACCCGGAGGTCTACTCCGGTTTCGCGTTCGGCATGGGGTTGGAGCGAACCCTGCAGTTCCGCAACGGCATCCCCGACATGCGCGACATCGTCGAAGGCGACGTCCGCTTCTCGCTGCCGTTCGGAGCAGGGGCCTGATGCGGCTTCCATACAGCTGGCTGCGCGAAACCGTCCAAGCCGGCGCTCCGGGATGGGACGTGCCGGCCGACGAGCTCGAGCAGACGCTGATTCGCATCGGCCACGAGGTCGAAGAGGTCATCCCAGTCGGCCCCGTCAGCGGTCCGCTGACCATCGGTAAGGTCGCCGAGATCGAGGAACTCGCCGAGTTCAAGAAGCCCATCCGCGCGGTCAAGGTCGACGTCGGTGAAACCGATCTGCGCGACATCGTCTGCGGAGCAACGAATTTCGCCGTCGGTGACCTCGTCGTGGTGGCGCTGCCCGGCACCGTCCTTCCGGGCGACTTCACCATCGCCACGCGCAAGACATACGGCCGCACCAGCGATGGCATGATCTGCTCGACAGCTGAACTCAATTTGGGCACAGACCATTCCGGCATCCTGGTGTTGCCACCCGGCACCGCCGAGCCCGGCACGGCTGCCGCCGGCGTACTCGGCCTCGACGATGTCGTCTTCCACCTCGCCATCACCCCGGACCGCGGCTACTGCCTGTCGGTGCGAGGAATGGCCCGCGAGATCGCCGCCGCGTATGACCTCGACTACGTCGATCCTGCCGACGTTCCGCCCCTGCCGGCCGAAGGCGACGCCCTGCCGGTGACGATCCAGCCAGGCACCGGAGTCCTGCGGTTCGGCCTGCGGCCGGTCACCGGCATCGATCCAACAGCGGTGTCGCCATGGTGGATGCAACGTCGCCTACTGCTCAGCGGAATCCGAGCCATCTCGCCGGCCGTCGACGTAACCAACTATGTGATGCTCGAGCTCGGCCACCCGATGCACGCACACGACCGAAGCCTCATCACCGGCGGCTTCAAGGTCCGGTTCGCCGAACCGGGGGAGACGGTCGTCACGCTCGACGACATCGAACGCAAGCTCGACCCGCGCGACGTGCTGATCGTCGACGACGTTGCCACCGCAGCCATCGGCGGCATCATGGGTGCCGGCACCACCGAGGTCCGCGACACGACGACCGACCTCATGCTGGAGGCCGCGGTATGGGACCCCGCCGCGGTATCGCGGACTCAGCGTCGGCTTCACCTGACCAGCGAGTCGGGCCGTCGCTACGAGCGCACGGTCGACCCGGCTGTCTCCGTGGCGGCACTGGATCGGGCCGCCACGCTGCTTGCCAACATCGCAGGCGGCACTATCGAACCCAAGTTGACCGACTGGCGCGGCGACCCGCCCCGCGACGATTGGTCCCAGCCACCGGTCACCATGGCCATCGATCTACCCGATCGCACCGCCGGCGTCGACTACGCGGAGGGCACCACGCAGAAGCGTCTGACCCAGATCGGCGCCGACGTGACGGTCGACGGCGGTCGGGTGACGGCGACACCACCGAGCTGGCGTCCCGACCTGCGTGAGCCCGCCGACCTTGTCGAGGAGGTGCTGCGGCTCGAGGGGCTCGAGATAATCCCGTCGGTGTTGCCGCTAGCACCGCCCGGCCGCGGTCTCAGCCCGATGCAGAAGCGTCGGCGCGCGATCGGAAAGTCGTTGGCGCTCAACGGCTACGTTGAGATTCTGCCGACGCCGTTCCTGCCCGCCGGCGTCTTCGATCAGTGGGGTCTGCCACAAGACGATCCGCGCCGCACCACCAGTCACGTGCTCAACCCCCTGGAGGCCGACCGACCTGAACTCGCCACCACGCTGCTGCCGGCTCTGCTGGAAGCCCTGGGGCGCAACGTGTCCCGCGGCACCGTCGATGTGGCGTTGTTCGCGATCGCTCAGGTGGTCGAACCAACCGCCGAAACCCGTGCGATCGAACGAATTCCGAACGACCGTCGCCCGACCGATAGTGAGGTCGCAGCGCTCGACGCATCGCTTCCGCGCCAGCCCCAGCACGTCGGTGCGGTCCTTGCCGGCCTGCGCGAACCCGCGGGGCCCTGGGGTCCTGGCCGTGCCGTCCATGCCTCCGATGCGTTCGAGGCGGTGCATGTCATCGGCCGCGCTTGCGGCGTCGAGCTCACGCTGCGCGCGGCCCGGTACCTGCCCTGGCATCCCGGCCGTTGCGCCGAAGTGCTCGTCGGTGACACGGTCGTCGGGCACGCGGGCCAGTTGCACCCCGCGGTGGTGGAGCGATCCGGCCTGCCTAAAGGCGCGTGCGCTGTCGAGCTGAACCTGGACGCCATCCCGATGACCGAATTGCTCCCCGCACCCGCGGTGTCGCCGTTCCCGGCAGTTTTCCAGGACGTCAGCCTGATCGTCGGCGAGGACGTCGCCGCGCAGAGCGTCGTCGATGCCGTCCGCGACGGCGCGGGCGCCCTACTCGAGGACGTCCGGCTCTTCGACGTGTACACCGGCCCGCAGGTTGGTGAGGGCCGCAAATCGCTGGCCCTCGCGCTGCGCTTCCGTGCCGCCGACCGCACGCTCACCGAGGACGAGGCCAGCGCTGCCCGCAACGCAGCCGTCCAGACCGCCGCCGAACGCGTCGGCGCGGTGCAACGCGCCTGACCGATTACGCCGAATCCGTCCACCTGCACCGCAGCCGGCGGACAATCGGGGCATGGCGTGGAAACTACGGGGAACATACGTCGAAACCTGTTCGTGCGAATTCTTTTGCCCATGCAACTTCAACATGGCTAACGGCGCCGACTACGACCGCTGCCGGGTAACCCTCGTCTTCAACATCACCGGCGGCGAAGTCGAGGGGACCGATGTCGGCGGCTTGGCCGTCGTTGTTATCGCCGATACCCCGAAGGTGATGACGGAGGGCAACTGGCGACTGGGCACCGTCATCGACGCCAGGGCCTCCGACGAGCAGGCCGACAAGCTCACGGCCGTGTTCAGCGGCGAACTCGGCGGGCCGATGGCAGCGCTGGGGCCCCTCGTCGGAGAAAACCTCGGTATCCAGCGTGCCGCCATCGAGGTGGACGACGACGGTTTGCGTCACAGCGTGCGCATCGGTGACGCAACGGGTTTCGAGGTCGAGGACGTCGTACCGTTCGGCGTCGAGACCGGCGAACCCGCACGCGTCGCCGGCATATTCCATCCGGCCGGCTCGGAATTCCGTGTCGCCAAGGCGAAGTCGGCGGACATCAGCCTGTTCGGAATCGAGTATCAGGGCAAGTCCGGCATCAGCAGCGCGCAGTTCTCCTGGGCCGCCTGACCGCGTGACGGCGCAAACGGAGGGGCTGCGGCCGGTCTATGCGGCAGCGCGCACACGTATCGGCCTCATCGCGCTGCTGCTGGTACTCGCCGTCCTCGCATGGTGGTTCACCGTCGACCGGATGCGCGGCATGGACAACGGGCCGGGCACCGACTTGGGCACACTCGGCTGGTTTATCGGCATCTGGCTCGTGATGATGGCGGCGATGATGTTCCCGTCGGTCGCACCGACGGTCGCGCTGTACTCCAGCATGACCAAGAAGCGGTCGCCAGTCGCCCCGCTGGCCTTCACGTCCGGCTACCTGCTGACCTGGACGGCGGCCGGGCTACTGGCCTTCGGCCTCTCGGCCGTCGGCGGCCGAGTCGTCGGCGACGTGCTGGCGTGGGATCGCGCGGGCCGTTGGGTTGCGGGCGGAATCCTCGCGGTGGCCGCGGCCTATGAGCTCACCCCGTTCAAGGAGGTATGCCTGCGGCATTGCCGAAGCCCGCTGGGCTTTCTGCTCGGCTCGTGGCGGGACGGCATACCAGGCGCACTGTCGATGGGCGCGAAGCACGGCGCGTGGTGCGTGGGCTGCTGTTGGGCGCTGATGGCCTCGCTATTCGCGCTCGGGGTGATGAGCATCGCGTGGATGGCGTTCGTTGCCGCGCTGATCGCGGCCGAGAAGACGCTGCCGTGGGGCCGCGCCGTCACCTACGGCACCGCCGCGGTCCTGCTCACACTGGGTATCCTGCTGCTTGCCGTCCCCGAAGCGATCCCGGGGCTGACCATTCCGCGCGCGCCCGCGACGATGACGATGTAATTAATTTGCATCTATCTGCATATCCATGCAGAATCGCGGCATGGTTTCTGTAGCGGTGGCCGGCGCCAGCGGTTATGCGGGTGGCGAGATCCTGCGGTTGTTGCTTGGCCATCCCCGATACGCCGACGGGCGGCTGACGGTCGGCGCACTGACGGCCGCCGCGAGTGCCGGGACTTCGCTCGCCGAACACCATCCGCATCTCTTGCCGCTGGCCAACCGGGTGCTCGACGCCACCGATGTCGACGTGCTCACCGGCCATGACGTGGTTTTTCTTGCGCTGCCGCACGGCCACTCGGCCGCGCTTGTCGAGCAACTGGCCCCAGACACCGTCATCGTCGACTGCGGCGCCGACTTCCGGCTTACCGACGCCGCCGCGTGGGAGCGCTTCTACGGCTCAACCCACGCAGGCAGCTGGCCGTACGGGCTTCCAGAGCTCCCCGGCGCCCGCGATCGGCTGCGGGGCGCCAAGCGCATCGCGGTTCCGGGCTGCTATCCGACCGCTGCTCTGCTCGCACTGTGGCCCGCGGTGGCCGAGGACCTCGTCGAGCCGGCGGTCACCGTCGTCGCCGTCAGCGGCACTTCGGGGGCGGGCCGGGCCGCCAAGACCGACCTGCTCGGCTCGGAGCTCATCGGGTCAGCGCGCGCGTACAACATCGGCGGAAAGCACCGGCACACCCCGGAGATCGCCCAGGGCTTGAAGGCGATCACCGATAAGGACGTGACCGTCTCGTTCACCCCGGTGCTGATCCCGACCTCACGCGGCATCCTGGCCACCTGCACCGCCCGCACAACCGCACCGCTCTCACAGCTTCGCGCCGCCTACGAAAAGGCCTACGACGCCGAGCCTTTCGTCTATCTGCTGCCCGAGGGTCAGCTGCCGAAAACCGGCGCGGTGATCGGCAGCAACGCCGTGCAGATCGCGGTCGCCCTGGATGATGACGCGAGGACACTCGTGGCCATCGCCGCCATCGACAACCTGGTCAAGGGCACAGCCGGCGCGGCCGTGCAATCCATGAACCTCGCACTTGGCTGGCCGGAAACCGAAGGGCTTTCGATCGTGGGAGTGGCGCCGTGACTGACCTATCGACCGACGCCCGGCTGGTCCGCACCCAGGGGGTCACCGCGCCCGCCGGGTTCCGCGCCACCGGAATTGCGGCCGGTATCAAGACAACCGGCGAACTCGACCTGGCGCTGGTGTTCAACGAGGGGCCCGACTACTCCGCCGCCGGCGTGTTCACCCGCAACCAGGTCAAGGCCGCGCCGGTGCTGTGGTCGCAGCGGGTGCTGACCACCGGGCGGCTGCGCGCGGTCATCCTCAACTCCGGCGGCGCGAACGCGTGCACCGGCCCGCAAGGCTTTCAGGACACCCACGCCACCGCCGAGGCCGTCGCCGCCGCGCTGTCCGACTGGGGCACCGACACCGGCGCCATCGAGGTCGCGGTCTGTTCGACCGGCCTGATCGGCGACCGGCTTCCCATGGACAACGTGTTGTCCGGCGTGCAGGAGGTCGTGCACGAGATGGCAGGCGGTCTCACCGGTGGTGAGGAAGCCGCCCGGGCCATCATGACCACCGACACCGTGCCCAAACAGGTTGCGTTGCACCATCCCGGCAACTGGACCGTCGGCGGTATGGCCAAGGGCGCGGGCATGCTGGCGCCGTCGCTGGCCACCATGCTGAGCATCATCACCACCGACGCCATCGCCGACGCTGCCGCTCTGGATCACGCGCTGCGCTACGCCACCGCGCTGACATTCGACCGGCTCGACGTCGACGGCAGCTGCTCCACCAACGACACCGTGCTGTTGCTCGCCTCCGGGGCCAGTGAAATCGCGCCCAGCCAAAGCCATCTCGATGAGGCGGTACTGCGGGTGTGCGATGATCTGTGCGCGCAGCTGCAGGCCGACGCCGAAGGCGTCACCAAACGAATCTGCGTGACCGTGACCGGTGCGTCCTCGGAGGCCGACGCGCTGACCGCCGCCCGCGTGGTCGCTCGCGACAGCTTGGTCAAGACGGCGCTGTTCGGCTCCGACCCGAACTGGGGCCGGGTGCTCGCGGCGGTTGGCATGGCGCCGGTGATCCTGGATGCCGAACGTATCAGCGTGTCCTTCAACGGATTTCCGGTCTGCGTCAACGGCATCGGCGCACCCCGCGCGCGGGAGGTCGACTTGTCCGGGGCCGACATCGACGTGACGATAGACCTCGGCGTCGGCACTGAGCGCGCATCGATCCGGACGACCGACCTGTCCCACGCTTACGTCGAAGAGAACTCGGCATACAGCTCATGACGCCGCTCCCTGTCGCCGGCGGTGCGGCTCCGGCCGACACCCCGATCAAGGCGCAAGTGCTCGCCGCCGCGTTGCCGTGGCTCAAGCAGCTGCACGACAAGATCGTTGTGGTCAAGTACGGCGGCAACGCGATGACCGACGCCACCCTACGTGGGGCATTCGCCGCCGACATGGTCTTCCTGCGCAACTGTGGCATCCATCCCGTCGTTGTGCACGGCGGTGGTCCGCAGATCAGCGCGATGCTCAAACGCCTCGGCATCACAGGCGATTTCAAGGGCGGGTTCCGGGTCACTACACCCGAGGTGCTCGATGTGGCGCGGATGGTGCTGTTCGGGCAGGTCGGTCGCGAGCTGGTGAACCTCATCAACGCGCACGGCCCCTACGCCGTCGGCATCACCGGCGAGGACGCTCATCTGTTCACGGCCGTGCGGCGCAGCGTGACGGTCGACGGGGTTGCCACCGACATCGGGTTGGTCGGCGATGTCGAGCGGGTCAGCACGGACGCCGTGCTGGACCTGATTGGCGCGGGACGGATTCCGGTGGTGTCGACGATCGCGCCCGACGCCGAAGGTGTGGTGCACAACATCAACGCCGACACGGCTGCCGCCGCGCTTGCCGAGGCATTGAACGCCGAGAAGCTTCTGATGCTGACCGATGTTGAAGGCCTCTACACCAGCTGGCCGGACCGCGATTCGCTGGTCAGCGAGATCGATGCTGCCGCACTGACGCAAATCCTGCCCACGCTGGAGTTCGGCATGGTGCCGAAGATCGAGGCGTGCCTGCGGGCTGTCGGGGGCGGTGTGCCCAGCGCGCACGTCATCGACGGCCGTGTCGAGCATTGCGTTCTGGTCGAATTGTTCACCGACGAGGGGACGGGCACGAAAGTGGTAAAGGCGTGAGCACGGTGACGAACACCGACGCCCTGCAGCAGCGGTGGTCGGCGGTGATGATGAACAACTACGGCACCCCGCCGGTCGCGCTGGCCAGCGGCGACGGCGCCGTGGTCACCGACGTCGACGGTAAGTCCTACATCGACCTGCTCGGCGGCATCGCGGTGAACATCCTGGGCCACCGCCATCCGGCGGTCATCGACGCGGTCACCAAGCAACTCAACACGCTTGGCCACACGTCGAATCTGTACGCCACCGAACCCGGCATCGCGTTGGCCGAGGCCTTGGTCGGTCTGCTAGCCGCGGATACCGAAGCGCGGGTGTTCTTCTGCAACTCCGGCACCGAGGCCAACGAGGTCGCGTTCAAGATCACGCGGCTGACCGGCAGGACCAAACTCATTGCCGCCCAAGGCGCTTTCCACGGCCGCACGATGGGATCGCTGGCCCTCACCGGCCAGCCGTCCAAGCAGGCGCCGTTCGCGCCGTTGCCCGGTGAAGTCGTGCACATTCCGTTCGGCGACGTCGATGCGCTCGCCGCGGCCGTCGACGACCGGACCGCGGCGGTGTTTCTGGAGCCAATCATGGGGGAGGGCGGAGTCGTCGTCCCGCCCGCCGGATACCTGGCCGTCGCACGCGAGATCACGGCCAAGCATGGGGCGCTGCTCGTGCTTGACGAGGTGCAGACCGGGATGGGCCGCACGGGAGCGTTTTTCGCGCACCAGCATGACGGCATCACCCCCGACATCGTGACCCTGGCCAAGGGCTTGGGCGGGGGGTTGCCGATCGGGGCGTGCATCGCGGTCGGCGAGACCGCCGGCCTGCTCACGCCCGGCCTGCACGGCAGCACGTTCGGTGGAAACCCGGTCTGCACGGCCGCCGCCCTGGCCGTGCTGGGCGTGCTGGCCAAGGACGATCTGATCGGACGGGCCGATGTGCTCGGCAAGACGCTTAGCCACGGGATTGAGTCGCTGGGCCATCCGCTGGTCGACCATGTCCGCGGGAGGGGACTGCTGCGCGGGGTCGTTATGACGTCCGAAGCCGCGAAAGCCGTTGAGGCGGCGGCCCGCAACGCCGGGTTCCTCGTCAATGCGGCCGCGCCCGACGTGATCCGACTCGCACCGCCGCTGGTCATCACCGAGGGCCAGATCGACGACTTTCTCACCGCACTGCCGAATGTGTTGGACACCGCCGCCGGCGGCAATTTAGCAGGGGCGCAGTCGTGACGGCGATGAGTGACCCGCGCGAAGAGCATCGGGTCAGGGATTTCCTGCGCGACGACGATCTCACACCCGCCGAGCAGGCCGAGGTGTTGGCCCTTGCGGCCGAGCTGAAGAAGGATCCGTTCAGCAGGCGTCCGCTAGACGGCCCGCGCGGGGTGGCTGTCATCTTCGACAAGAACTCGACCCGCACGCGGTTTTCGTTCGAGATCGGCATCGCCCAGCTCGGTGGGCACGCCGTGGTGGTCGACGGGCGCAGCACTCAGCTCGGTCGTGAGGAGACGTTGGAGGACACCGGAAAGGTGCTGTCTCGTTATGTCGATGCGATCGTGTGGCGGACGTTCGCCCAGGAGCGCTTGACGTTCATGGCCGCCGGGTCGACCGTGCCGGTCGTCAACGCGCTGTCCGACGAGTTCCATCCGTGCCAGGTGCTGGCCGATCTGCAGACCCTGGCCGAGCGCAAGGGATCGCTCAACGGCCTGCGGATGTCCTACTTCGGCGACGGCGCCAATAACATGGCGCACTCGCTGATGCTCGGCGGGGTCACGGCGGGTATCCACGTCACCATCGCCGCGCCGCGGGGCTTCGAGCCTGGCCCGGACGTGGTCGACGCCGCCAGGAAACGCGCTACTGAAACCGGCGCGACGGTGAGCGTCACGGCGCTACCGGCGGTGGCCGCGGAAGGCGCCGACGTCCTGGTTACCGATACCTGGACGTCGATGGGTCAGGAGAAGGACGGTCTGGACCGCATCGGCCCCTTCCAGCCGTTCCAAGTGAACGCTGGGCTGCTGAATCTGGCCAAGCCCGATGCCGTTGTGTTGCACTGCCTCCCGGCGCATCGAGGAGATGAGATCACCGACGACGTGATTGACGGACCGAACAGCGCGGTATGGGACGAGGCGGAGAACCGGCTGCACGCCCAGAAGGCTCTGCTGGTGTGGCTGTTGGAGCGCTCCAAATGACTTCGGCCGCTACCAGGGCCGGGCGGCAGGCCCGCATCGTGTCGATCCTGTCGTCGACATCCGTGCACAGCCAAAGTGAATTGGCGACGATGCTCGCCGACGAGGGGATTGACGTCACCCAGGCAACGTTGTCACGTGACCTCGAGGAGCTCGGCGCCGTCAAGCTGCGCGGCGCCGACGGGGGCGTCGGCGTGTACGTCGTGCCGGAGGATGGCAGCCCGGTGCGCGGGGTTTCCGGTGGCACCGAACGGATGTCGCGGCTGCTTGCCGAGCTGTTGGTGTCCACAGACGCCAGCGGCAACCTCGCGGTGCTCCGTACGCCGCCGGGCGCAGCCCACTATCTGGCCAGCGCGGTCGATCGGTCGGCACTGCCCTACGTTGTCGGCACCATCGCAGGCGATGACACCATCCTGGTCGTTGCGCGTGAGCCGATGTCCGGCGCCGAATTGGCGACCAAGTTTGAAAGCATCCAACAAAAGGAGATCGGGTAATGTCCGCACGCGTCATCCTGGCGTATTCCGGCGGTCTGGACACCTCCGTGGCGATCAGCTGGATCGGCAGGGAGACCGGCCGAGAGGTCGTCGCCGTCGCCATCGACCTCGGCCAGGGCGGCGAGGACATGAAGGTCGTCCGTAAGCGGGCTTTGGACTGCGGTGCGGTCGAGGCTGTCGTCGTCGATGCCAAAGACGAGTTCGCCGAGGAATACTGCCTTCCCGCCATCCAGTCCAACGCGCTTTACATGGACCGCTATCCGCTGGTGTCGGCGCTGAGCCGCCCGCTGATCGTCAAGCATCTGGTGGCCGCGGCGCGTGAGCACGGCGGCGGCATCGTCGCGCACGGCTGCACAGGGAAGGGAAACGACCAGGTTCGCTTCGAGGTCGGGTTCGCTTCGCTGGCACCCGATCTGCAGGTGTTGGCTCCGGTGCGCGACTATGCGTGGACCCGCGAGAAAGCGATCGCGTTCGCCGAGGAGAACGCCATCCCGATAAGCGTCACCAAGCGGTCGCCGTTCTCGATCGACCAGAACGTCTGGGGCCGGGCAGTGGAAACCGGGTTCCTGGAACACCTGTGGAACGCGCCCACCAAGGATGTGTACGACTACACCGAGGACCCGACCGTCAACTGGAGCACGCCCGACGAAGTGATCGTCGGTTTCGAACGCGGCGTGCCGGTTTCGATTGACGGCAGAACGGTTTCCGTGCTGCAGGCCATCGAGGAGCTCAACCGCCGCGCCGGCGAGCAGGGCGTGGGCAGGCTCGATGTCGTCGAGGACCGGCTCGTTGGTATCAAGAGCCGCGAGATCTACGAGGCCCCAGGGGCGATGGTGCTCATCACCGCGCACACCGAGCTCGAGCACGTGACGCTGGAACGCGAGTTGGGCCGGTTCAAGCGCACCACCGACCAGAAGTGGGGCGAGCTGGTGTACGACGGTCTGTGGTACTCGCCGCTGAGGACCGCGCTGGAATCCTTTGTCGCCAAGACGCAGGAGCACGTGTCCGGCGAGATCCGGATGGTGCTGCACGGCGGGCACATCGCGGTCAACGGCAGGCGCAGCGCCGAGTCGCTATACGACTTCAACCTGGCGACCTACGACGAGGGCGACACGTTCGACCAGTCCGCGGCGAAGGGGTTCGTGCATGTGCACGGCCTGTCGTCCAAGATCTCTGCTCGCCGAGACCTGGCAGGCCAGTGAGCACCAACGAGGGATCGCTGTGGGGTGGCCGGTTCACCGACGGACCGTCGGAGGCACTGGCCGCGCTGAGCAAGTCGACCCATTTCGACTGGGTACTGGCGCGGTACGACATCACCGCGTCAAAGGCTCACGTCCGCGTGCTGTTTCGGGCCGGCCTGCTCACCGAGGAGCAGCGCGACGGTCTGCTGGTCGGTCTGGACAGCTTGGCCGAGGACGTAGCCGACGGTAGCTTCGGACCCCTGGTAACCGATGAGGACGTGCACGGGGCCCTGGAGCGCGGCTTGATCGACCGGGTCGGGGAGGACCTGGGCGGCCGGCTGCGGGCGGGGCGGTCGCGAAACGACCAGGTGGCCACGCTCTTTCGGCTGTGGTTGCGTGATGCAGTGCGCAGGGTCGCCGGCGGAGCACTCGACGTCGTTTCTGCACTGGCCACACAGGCGGCATCCCACCCGACCGCGATCATGCCGGGCAAGACGCATCTGCAGTCCGCGCAACCGATCCTGCTGGCGCATCATCTGCTCGCGCACGCGCACCCGCTGCTGCGCGACGTCGATCGGCTCGTCGACTTCGACAAGCGGGCCGCGGTGTCGCCGTATGGATCTGGAGCGCTGGCCGGTTCGTCGCTGGGGTTGGATCCCGAGGCCATCGCGGAAGAGCTCGGGTTCGACGCCTCGGCCGACAACTCCGTCGACGCCACCGCCGCCCGCGACTTCGCGGCCGAGGCGGCATTTGTGTTCGCGATGATCGCTGTCGACCTCTCGCGCCTCGCCGAGGACATCATTCTTTGGAGCACAACCGAATTCGGCTACGTCACGCTGCACGACTCGTGGTCGACCGGCAGCTCGATCATGCCGCAGAAGAAGAACCCCGACATCGCGGAGCTGGCGCGCGGGAAGTCGGGCCGGTTGATCGGGAACCTCACGGGGTTGTTGGCCACGCTCAAGGCGCAGCCGCTGGCGTACAACCGAGACCTGCAGGAGGACAAGGAGCCGGTCTTCGACTCGGTCGCGCAGCTGGAGCTGTTGCTGCCCGCGATGGCCGGCCTGGTCGGCACGTTGCGGTTCGACGTCGACCGGATGGCCGAACTCGCGCCGCTCGGGTACACGCTGGCGACCGACGTCGCGGAGTGGCTGGTCCGCAGGGGAGTGCCGTTCCGGGTCGCGCACGAGGCCGCCGGCGCGGCGGTGCGCGCGGCCGAGGCGCGCGGCGTCGGGCTCGAAGTGCTCGAGGACGCCGAGCTTGCCGGCATCCATCCGGATCTCACACCGGAAGTCCGCGAGGTGCTTACCATCGACGGGTCGGTCAACGCGCGTGACGCCCGGGGAGGAACGGCGCCCGTTCAGGTCGCCAAGCAGCTCGGCGTCGTCCGTGACGCGGCCGACCGGCTGCGGCTGCAGCTGCGGCGCTAGCGGGCCGCGGGATTGGTGTATACGCGGCGCGGAGCGAGAAGCACGGCGGCCCGCCGTTCCTCGGCCATGACTCGGTCATAGGTGTCCCAGTCGTCATGCGTTCCCCCCGCCGCTTGGAAGATGTTGCGTAACAATGTCTTCAGGCCATCGCCCGCCATGCCGGGATTCGGGTCGTCGGGGCCAAGGATTTCAGTGTTCCCCTCGACGGTTGCCCACTGCCACCCTGCGCGAGCAACGATCGAGGCGCGCGGATCGGCACGCAGATTGTCCAGCTTGCGGGAGCCTCCGATCGCGACGAGTCCGACGACCCGCTCTCCGGTCAGCGGATGTGGCAGGACTCCGGCGTTGACTACCGACGACTGGACGCTCCCATCGCGGCGCAGGGTGCTCAACACACAGAGTCCGTGCTCGAGTGAAATCAGTTCGGTGAAGGCGGAGACATCAGTCACGACGGAAATTCCTTCCACTAGAGTGCGTCGATCCATCTTTTGAGGCGACGGGCTTGGCGAACCACGAGTTCCGGCTGTGCGAGCGCGTTGCCAAGCACCGCGGCGCCCTGGAAGGACCCGACGAGCCCGACCGCCAGGTCGTGCGCGTCCCGTCGTCCCATGGCACGGAGTTGCTGCTCTGCCCAGTCGAGCGAAACCTGCATCAGCGGCGCGGCCATCCGGTCGGATCCGTTGGCCTGCTTGGCCAGCTCCGAGGACAGAGTGCCGAACGGGCAGCCGTGCCTGGCGATCAAGTCACCCCGCTCGGCCAGCACAACATCCACCAGCCCTCTGAGCCGGGCCTTGGGGCTCCGATGCCGGCGCTCCAGCACGGCGATGTCGGATTTGAGCTGCTCGACGTGCGCTTCGACGACGGCGCCGATGATGCCGTCTTTCGTCTTGAAGTAGTAGTAGACATTGCCGAGCGGTACATCGGCCGCTTCAGCGATGTCGGCGAGCGTGGTGCGCGCAACGCCCTGGCGGTACACAAGCTGCCGGGCCGCGGCGACCAGCCGCGCCCGCTTGGGCGGTCGGGCGACCGGCGCGGCCGTGTCAACTACTGAGTCAGTCATCTCGCCAAAATTATGTCAGAGGCACATCGCAGGTTAGTTGGGTAACTAACTGTCAGCCTACCGTTAGAGGCTTTCCAACGCGTCTGCGAGCGCCTCGGGCCTGCTCACGTGCGGAGCATGCCCGCCGGGAAGTACGACCGGTTGTACGCCGAGCCGGTCACGGGCCGTCCGGCACTGCCATTGCGGCGTCAGCGTCCGGTCGTCAGCGCAAGCGATGTACGACGCAGGCACCGTCGGCCAAGCCGACAGGGGGCACGCCTCTTCCATCGCCCGCTTGGCGAAGAAGTACACCCGGGTCGACAGCGCCCACGCGATGCGGCTTGGTGGGCAGTCGTGAAATACGAACTCCAATGCGACGCGATCGTCCATCGGGTCCTGTCCCAGCCACGACGGATTGAACATCGACGGATCGGCCTGGAATTGCTCGACGGCGCTGACGCCCGGACACGGGACGAACGCCGCGAGAAACACCATTCGGCGTGGCTGCCAGCGCTCGGCGACCAGCGGGAGGTACAAACCACCCGCGGAATGTGCGACGCAGACGACCTTGGCCGGGTCTTCGCCCGAGTCGATCAGCGATTCGACGAGTCGCTGGGCGTGCCACGACGCCCCTTCGTTGGCCCTGCTCAGCCGGAACGCCGGCGTGACGGTGCGGTGACCTCGCCGCTGCAGCTCCTCGGCTACCAGCCGCCAGCCGTCGGGCCCCTGTCCACTGCCGTGGATGAGGCACCACGTGGTCACTGCGCCAGGCTATCTCTCGCCCGCATCACTCGTCGGCGGCGGCCAACCACGCATCTTCGAGGGATTCCTTGCGGGATAACAGTTCGTTGAGTTCGGCGTTGAGCTCGCCGAGCCGCACCCGATCGGAAGCGGCAGCCGCCATAGATTCATGCAGCGCGGAGATCCGCTCGTCGAGCTTGGACAGCTGGCCCTCGATACGGGCCATCTCCTTGCCGGTGCGCCGCGCACGGGCCGACGCCGACTCTTCCCGCTGCGGTTCATCACGGGCAGGCGCATCCGATGCGGCGGCCACCCGGTCGGCGAGGTACTGCTCGACGCCCCCGGGCAGCAGGTCACACCGCCCGCCGCCGGTGAGCGCATAGGTGACATCGCAAACCCGCTCGAGGAAGTACCGATCGTGCGTGACAACGATCAGCGTGCCCGGCCAGCCGTCCAGGTAGTCCTCGATGACCGTGAGCGTGTCGATGTCCAGGTCGTTGGTCGGCTCGTCGAGCAGGAGCACATTCGGCTCGTCCAGCAGCAACCGCAGGAACTGCAGCCGCCTGCGCTCACCGCCGGACAAGTCGGCCAGCCGCGCGGTCAGTTTGTCGCCGGTGAACCCGAAATCCCGCAACAACGTATCGGCGCTGATGTCGCGGCCGCCCGCCAATTGCGTGATGCGGCGCCGGTTCTCGACTGCATCAAGAACGCGAGAGGCCCCGTCCAGCTCGGTCAGCGCCTGGCTCAGGTGGCCGATCTTCAGGGTCGTGCCCCGTTTGATCGTGCCTGCCGCTGGCTGCAGCTCGCCCGCCAGCAGCCGCAGCACCGACGTCTTGCCGGTGCCGTTCACACCGACCAGCCCGATGCGCGCGCCCGGCCCGATCGACCAGTCGACGCGGTCAAGGATCATCCGCGGCGGCTCACCCACCTCCAGCCGCACCCGGTGCAGGTCGAACACGTCCTTGCCCAGCCGGGTCGTCGCAAAGCGTTGCAGGACAAGGGAATCGCGCGGCGGCGGCTCGTTGGCGATCAGATCGTTGGCGGCCTGGATGCGGAACTTCGGTTTCGACGTGCGCGCGGGCGGGCCCCGTCGCAGCCACGCCAGCTCCTTGCGCATCAGGTTCTGCCGACGGGCCTCAGCACCGGCCTCCAGCCGCATCCGCTCGGCGCGCGCCAGCACGTAGGCGGCGTAGCCGCCCTCATACGCGTCGACGCCGCCGCCCTGCACCTCCCAGGTCCTTGTGCACACCGCGTCGAGGAACCACCGATCGTGGCTGACCACTACCAGCGCCTCGGCCCGCCGCGCGGTCAAGTGGCCTGCCAGCCAACCGATCACCTCGACATCGAGATGGTTCGTCGGCTCGTCGAGTACCAACACGTCGTGGCCCGCCAACAGCACCTCGGCCAGCGCCGCCCGGCGCCGCTCGCCGCCGGACAGCCCGGACACGGCGGCATCGAGGTCGACGTCGGCCAACAGGTGCTCGACGACGGTGCGGGTGTCCGGTTCTGCCGCCCAGATGTGGTCGGGCCTGCCCCCGACGATCACACCGCGCACGGTGGCCCCCGCGGCGAAATCGTCGGCCTGACGCAGATACCCGACCGACAGTCCAGAGGTATGGGTGACCCGGCCCGAATCGGGCTGTCGGGCGCCGGTCAACACCCCAAGCAGCGTGGTCTTACCGTCGCCGTTTCGGCCGACGACGCCGATCGCGTCGCCCTCCTCGATACCCAGGCTGACCGCGTCCAGAAGCGTGCGGGTGCCGTAGCCGACGGTCACGCGCTCGACGTTGATCAGGTTCGCCATCAGCCGCCGATGATAGGTCGGCCATCAGGTAACGGCCCTGTGCCATGATGACGTCGGCAATCGGGGGGATGTGGGAGTCCAAAAGGGAGCGGGCGGTGGTTGACCTCTCGGCGATAACCAGGCCAGTGGGGCGGCTGATGGCCACCGCACAGAACGGCCTGGAAGTGCTGCGTTACGGCGGCTTGGAGACCGGCGCGGTGCCCTCGCCCTTCCAGATCATCCAGAGCGTGCCGATGTATCGGCTTCGGCGCTACTTCCCGCCGGACAGCCGGCCCGGCGCCAAACCACCCGGCCCGCCCGTGCTGATGGTGCACCCGATGATGATGTCCGCCGATATGTGGGACGTCACCCGCGATGACGGCGCGGTTGGCATCCTGCACAAGGCGGACATCGACCCGTGGGTCATCGACTTCGGTTCACCCGACAAGGTCGAGGGCGGCATGCAGCGCACCCTCGCCGACCACGTCGTCGCGCTCAGCGAAGCCATCGACACCGTCAAAGAGGTAACCGGCCGCGACGTGCATCTGGCGGGTTACTCCCAGGGCGGCATGTTCGCCTACCAGACCGCGGCGTACCGCCGTTCGAAAGACCTCGCCAGCATCGTCGCATTCGGCTCACCCGTCGACGCCCTGGCCGCACTGCCGATGAACATACCTGCGGGGCTGGCTGCCGGGGCCGCCGACTTCATGGCCGACCACGTCTTTTCCCGCATCGACATTCCAGGCTGGCTGGCGCGCGCCGGTTTTCAGATGCTCGACCCGATCAAGACCGCCCAGTCGCGGCTGGACTTCCTTCGCCAGTTGCACGACCGTGAGGCACTGCTGCCCCGCGAGCAGCAGCGGCGATTCCTCGCATCGGAGGGCTGGATCGCGTGGTCGGGGCCCGCGATCTCCGAACTGCTCAAGCAGTTCATCGCGCACAACCGGATGATGACAGGGGGCTTTTCCATCCACGGTGACCTCGTCACACTGTCCGACATCGACTGCCCTGTGCTGGCGGTGGTCGGCGAGGTCGACGACATCGGGCAGCCGGCCTCGGTCCGCGGCATCAGGCGCGCCGCCCCGCAGGCCGATGTCTACGAATTCCTGATCCGCGCAGGGCATTTCGGCCTCGTTGTCGGCTCCAAGGCCGCGACCCAGACCTGGCCGACCGTCGCACAATGGGTCAAGTGGATCGACGGCACCGGCGACCAGCCCGAGGGCGTCGAGCCGATGGCGTTGCAACCCGCCGCGCACACCGAAACCGGCGTCTCGCTCAGCTCGCGCATCGCGCACGGCAGCGCCGCCGCCACCGACATGGTTTTCACGCTCGCGCGAACCGCCGCCGACGCAATCGTGGCCGCCAACAAGTCCGCGCGGACGCTCGCAATTGAGACGTATCGCACCCTGCCCAGGCTGGCCCGGCTCGGCCAGATCAACGACCACACCCGAATCTCGCTCGGCCGCATCATGTCCGAGCAGGCCCGCGACTTCCCCGACGGCGAGTGCCTTTTGTTCGACGGGCGCGTGCACACCTACGAGGCGGTCGATAGGCGCATCAACAACGTGGTCCGCGGGCTCATCGAGGTCGGTGTGCGTCAGGGCGCCCACGTCGGGGTCCTGATGGACACCCGGCCCAGCGCGCTGGTCGCGATCGCGGCGCTGTCACGGCTCGGTGCGGTCGCGGTGCTGATGCCGCCCGATGCCGACCTGGCCACGGCCGCGAGGCTCGGTGCGGTGTCGGAGATCATTGCCGATCCGAGCAGCCTCGAGGCCGCGCGGAAGCTCGACAGGCGGGTACTGGTCCTCGGCGGCGGTGAATCGCGGGACCTGGACGTGCCCGAGCACGCCGACGTCATCGACATGGAGAAGATCGACCCCGAGGTCGTCGACCTGCCCGGCTGGTACCGGTCCAACCCCGGGCTGGCCCGCGACCTGGCGTTCGTCGCGTTCAGCTCGATCCATGGTGACCTTGTTCCCCGCCAGATCACCAACTACCGGTGGGCCCTGTCGGCGTTCGGCACCGCGTCGGCGGCCAACCTCGGTCGCGGCGACACCGTGTATTGCCTCACGCCGCTGCACCACCAGTCCGGGCTCCTCGTCAGCCTGGGCGGCGCCGTCGTCGGCGGGGCGCGCATCGCGCTGTCTCGCGAGCTGCGGCCCGACCGGTTCCTCCACGAGATCCGCCAGTACGGCGTCACCGTGGTGTCGTACACATGGGCGATGCTGCGGGAAGTCATCGACGATCCGTCGTTCTCGTTGACCGGTGGCCATCCGGTGCGGCTGTTCATCGGTTCCGGTATGCCGGTAGGCCTGTGGAAACGGGTCGAGGAGGTGTTCGCGCCCGCCCACATCGTGGAGTTCTTCGCGACGACCGACGGGCAGGCCGTCCTGGCCAACGTGTCCGGCGCGAAGGTGGGCAGCAAGGGCAGGCCGTTGCCCGGCGGCGGTGACGTCGAACTGGCCGCCTACGACGCCGAAGACGACCTCATCCTCGAGGACGAGCGTGGATTCGTGCGGAAAGCCGACACCGACGAGGTCGGCGTGCTCCTGGCCCACCCGCGCGGCCCCGTCGACCCGACCGCGTCGGTCAAGCGCGGGGTATTCGCCCCGGCCGACACCTGGGTGTCCACCGAGTACCTGTTCCGCAGGGACGCGGACGGCGACTACTGGCTCGTCGACAATCGCGGCGCGGTGATCCACACGGCCCACGGAGCCGTCTACGCGATGCCGATCAGCGACGCGGTGGGCCGGCTCGGGGCGGTCGATCTGGCGGTGACCTACGCGGTGGAGGCGGGCGGCCACCAGGTGGCCGTCACGGCACTGGCCCTGCGTCCCGGCGGCAGCATTCCGTCGGCCGACCTGTCTGAGGCGTTCGCCGACCTGCCGGTCGGCAACCCGCCCGACATCGTCCATGTCGTGCCGGACATGAAGCTCAGCGCGTCGTATCGTCCGCTGGCCGGCCCGCTGAGGGCGGCCGGAATTCCCAAGCCGTCACGTAACGCGTGGTATCTCGATCCCGATACGAATCGGTACAAGCGGTTGACAGTCGCGGTGCGTACCGAGATCGGCGGGTGACCCGGGGGCGCCTCCCGCTCGCGGGGGACAGTGAGCAGGCCTCCTGGCCGGCGCACTGTTAGGCTCGCCGCGGTGGCAGGAGGATTGATGACTTCGCAGACCGGTGAGAAACGCCGAGGCTGGCGGCGTGCCATCGTGAGCGGCGCCCTGACCGCCGGGGCCATTGCGGTCATCGCAGCGCCGACGGCACTGGCCGATCCGGCGCCCCCAAACCCCGTGCACCCGGGAGGTCCGGTCGTTCCGGCCACTCCGACGCCGACGGACGCCGCGCCTGCCCCGACGCCGGGGGACGCCGCGCCTGCCCCGACGATGACGGCCGACCAAGCGCTTGCCATCATCGACAAGGACTACGACACGGGCGCGGGCGGCGGCCAGGTCTCCAATCTGATCCACCAGGTGATGACACTTCGCGCGCAGGGCTTCAAGCCATCGAGTGCGAACAAGGACGCAATCGTGGCCGCCTTGGACCAACGGCCCAACGAGGAACCCCTAATCGGGGCGTTGAAGGCGACCCTGGTCTACCAGCGCAAGCTGCAGTCTCGGCAACAGAATGCGAAAGCGCCGCAGCAGGGGGCTCTCGGCAGCGGCCAGATCACGCCGGCCCAGTTGCCTCCAGGGGTATCGCCGCAGCAGCCGGGCGGCATCAACATCCCCATCCCCGTCGGCTAGCCGGCGCCGTGCTCGACGAAAAACTGCTGAGCATCCTTGTCTGCCCGGAAGACCGCGGGCCGCTGCTCCTGGTCGACGACGAATTTCTCTACAACCCGCGCCTGCGGCGCGCATACCGGATCGAGGACGGCATCCCGGTACTACTCGTCGATGAGGCCGTGGCCGTGACCGACGACGCCGAGCATCAACGGATGCTGGATCGGGCCGGATCAGATGAGTCCGGGTAGCTCGCCGGTGAGATAACGCTGCAGGTTCGGTGCGATCGTCTCGGCGATCTGCTCCACGGACAGCGACTTGAAAGGCTCCAACTCCAGGATGTAGCGCGCCATCACCACACCCACTAACTGGGTAGCGACGAACTGCACGCGGATCTGGCCCGTTCCCGGTGGGTTGTCAACGCGGGAGCCAACTTCGGCCGTGATGACCTCCTGCAGGAATGAGCGAATCAAGCTCACGTCGGTACCGGCTAGCAACGACCGCAACTCCGCGATGAATCCCTTGCCAAGCTCGGAGTCCCAGAGCGGCAACAGAATAGACGGCAGGACGTAGCCGATCTGCTCGACGGGGATTTCCCGCAGCGGGCCGATGACCTCCATCGGGTCGATCGGGATGTGAATCGCTGCAGCGAAGAGTTGGGTCTTGGTGCCGAAGTAGTGGTGCACCAGCGCGGGATCCACGCCGGCCGCCGCCGCTACCGCACGGATCGATGTCTTGTCGATTCCGTTGCGGGCGAACAGATTCCGAGCATTGATGAGGATTCGTTCGCGGGTGTCCGACGTCCCAGGGGGTAGCCCGGGACGCTTGCGTTCAACCTCAGCGGTCAACTCACGGCGTCCGTCTGCGCAGCGTCCCGGCGGCCAGGCACAGCGCAATGATCGCGCAGCCGATGACGACGACGATGTCGCGGACCGCGGTCCCGGTCAGTTCCGTGTGCGAGCCGACCTGCTGCAACGCTTCCAGCGCGTAGCTGGCCGGCATGACATTGCTGATCCATTCCAGCCAGTTTGGCATCAACGCCCTCGGCACGATGATGCCGGCCAGCAGCAACTGCGGCGCGATCACCAAAGGCATGAACTGCACCGCTTGAAACTCGGTGCGGGCGAACGCGCTGCACAGCAGGCCAAGCCCCACGCCGAGCGCCGCGTTGACGATCGCAATGACGAACACCCAGATCGGGCTGCCCGCGGTGTCGAACCCGAGCACCCAGAACGCGGTGATGCATGTCAGGGTCGCCTGGATCGCCGCGGCGATCCCGAACGCGGTCCCGTACGCGGCGAGCAGGTCGAGCCGCCGCAGCGGTGTGGTCAGGATCCGTTCCAGCGTCCCCGACGCCCGTTCCCGCTGCATGGTTATCGACGTGATCAGGAACATCACGAACAGTGGGAACAGACCCAACAGGATCAGGCACGCATTGTTGAATCCGGACGGCACTCCAGGCCGAGTCGGCACATTCTGAAACATGAAGTACATCAGCGTGATGATCAGGCTGGGCACCAGCAGCATCATCGCGATGGTTCGACGGTCGGCAGCGAGCTGACGCAGGATCCGCGTGGTGGTGGCGGTGTAGCCCTGCAGCGTTATCCGGCTGCGGGTGCGGTGCTGCGCCGGATGATCGACAGAAACGCGTCCTCCAGTGACGTGCATCCTGTTTCCTCTCGTAGTCGGGCGGGAGTGATGTGGGCGAGCAAATGGCCGTCGCGCATTAGCAACAGGTCCCCGCAGCGGTCGGCCTCGTCCATCACATGGCTGGACACCACGAGTGTTACGCCGCTCTTCGCCAGCGCGTGGAACCGCTCCCACAGGTCGGCGCGAAGCACGGGGTCCAGCCCAACGGTGGGTTCGTCGAGCACGAGCAGATCGGGTTGGCAGACCAACGCGCACGCCAGCGATGCCCTGGTGCGTTGTCCGCCAGAAAGATTGCCGCACAGGGCCGTTCGATGGTCGTTCAGCCCGACTGCATCAATGGCGGCGTCGGCTGCGCGGGAGTCCATGCCGTACAGCGCGGCGAAGTAACGGACGTTGTCGATGATTCGCAGGTCGTCATAGATGGTGGGGTCCTGGGGCATATACCCGACCCGCCGGCGCAGGGGCGCGGCTCCGGAGGGATGCCCTAGCACCGTGACCGATCCGGCGGTGACGACCTGTGTGCCGACGATGGATCGCATCAGCGTGGTCTTGCCGCAGCCGGACGGGCCGAGCAGGCCGGTGATCGTGCCGCGGGCGATCTGGACCGACAGATCGTGTATCGCGGGCCGCTTGCCGCGGATCACCCGCAGATGGTCGATGGCGATGACGGGCTCGACGCCGTGTCGGAGTAATTCATCGCTCGATGAAGTCATCATCTGGTGAATTATCCTCCCCGCTGGTCGGCGTGTCAAGAACCGCGGGCAGAATCGCTGTCGTGAGTGCTGAGCTGCTGTCCGCCGACCCACTCACCGCGGCTCAGCGGCTGCTCGGAGCGAGTCTGACCGGGCGTGGGGTGAGCGCGATCATCGTCGAGGTCGAGGCCTACGGCGGCCCCGCCGACGGCCCCTGGCCCGATGCCGCGTCACACTCGTTTCGCGGACCCGGGGTGCGCAACTCGCTGATGTTCGGTCCGGCGGGACGGCTCTACACGTACCGAAGCCACGGCATCCACGTCTGCGCGAACGTCGTGTGCGCGACCAACGGAGTTGCCGGCGCGGTGCTGCTGCGGGCGGCCGCGGTTGAGGCGGGCGCCGACGTGGCACATCGTCGGCGCGGCGACTCGATACGCGAGGTGGCGTTGGCGCGTGGACCGGGGAATCTGTGTTCGGCTCTGGGAATTACCATGGACGACAACGGAATTGACTTGTTCGACCAGAGTAGTCCCGTCCGGCTGACCCTCGGCAAGGGCCGCGCCGGCGTCGACGGGCCGCGGATCGGCGTCAGCAAGGCCGCGGACCGACAATGGCGGTTCTGGCTCGCGGGACGTCCGGAGGTGTCGTCGTATCGGCGCAGTCCGAGGGCGCCCGCTCCCGGCCAAAGCGATTAGTACGGGAAGATCGGCTCTGTGACTCCTATGGATAAGCCGTCCATCCTCGACGAGTTGGAGTGGCGTGGGCTGATTGCGCAGTCCACCGACCGGGACGCGCTGGCAGCGGAGCTGGCCGCCGGACCCATCACCGTGTACTCGGGGTTCGACCCGACCGCGCCCAGCCTCCATGCCGGGCATTTGGTGCCGCTGCTGGGGTTGCGCCGGTTTCAACAGGCCGGACATCGGCCGATCGTGCTGGCCGGCGGCGCAACCGGCATGATCGGCGACCCGCGGGACACCGGCGAACGCACGTTGAACACCGCCGATACGGTCGCCGACTGGGCCGACCGCATCCGAGGCCAGCTCGAGCGGTTCGTCGATTTCGACGCCTCACCGATCGGTGCGATCGTCGAGAACAACCTCTCGTGGACCAGCGAGCTGTCGGCGATCGAGTTCCTGCGCGACGTCGGCAAGCACTTCTCGGTCAACGTGATGCTGGACCGTGACACCGTGCGGCGGCGGTTGGAGGGCGAAGGCATCTCCTACACCGAATTCAGCTACATGCTGCTGCAGGCCAACGACTACGTGGAACTGCACAAGCGCCACGGATGCTCGCTGCAGATCGGCGGCTCCGATCAATGGGGCAACATCATCGCCGGGGTGCGGCTGGTGCGGCAGAAGGTCGGTGCGACAGTGCATGCCCTGACCACGCCGCTGGTCACCGACTCCGACGGTAAGAAGTTCGGCAAGTCGACGGGCGGCGGCAGCCTTTGGCTGGATCCCGAGATGACCAGCCCCTACGCCTGGTACCAGTACTTCGTCAACACCGCCGATGCGGACGTGATCCGCTATCTCCGGTGGTTCACGTTCCTGACCGCCGACGAGCTTGGCGAGCTCGAGCAGGCCACGGCGGAACGGGCGCACGAGCGCGCGGCGCAGCGCCGTTTGGCACGCGAGCTGACCAACCTGGTGCACGGCGAGGCCGCCACGGCAGCGGTCGAACACGCCAGCCAGGCGCTGTTCGGGCGTGGGGAACTGGCGGAGCTGGATGAGCCGACGCTGGCGTCGGCACTCCGTGAGGCATCGGTGGCCGAGCTCAAGTCGGGTAGCCCCGACACGATCACCGATCTGTTGGTGGCCAGCGGACTGTCGGCCAGCAAGGGTGCCGCGCGACGGACGATCGCCGAGGGCGGGGTCTCGGTCAACAACGCGCGGATCGACAGCGACGAGTGGGCGCCGCAGCCAGCGGACTTCCTGCACGGCCGGTGGCTGGTCTTGCGCCGCGGTAAGCGGAATATTGCGGGCATAGAGCGCGTTATATAACGCGTCGGAGTTGACGCACCGCTAGGTGCGCGCGATGGGTGTGTAACCGAAAAACTCGCCCATCAGGCCATTTGACTCCAAGTTTTCCCTCACGTAACTTGTTGAGGTCGTCGCGACGCGGCCCAGGCCGCTGCACGCGACGGTGTCCCAGAGGGAAGCCTCACTTCGGTGGGTTCCTGACCGTCCGCACTACGAGTACGCGGCCAAAAGCCGCGGGCTAGTCGCGCGGCCGGGCGGGCGTGTTGTTTGAGAACTCAATAGTGTGTTTGGTGGTTTTTGTTTGTTGTTTTTTTGTTGCCATGCTCTGATCCCCGTTCGGGGTGTGGTTGTTTTTATTGCCAGATTGTTTTCTTCAATGGTTTTTGTTTGGAGAGTTTGATCCTGGCTCAGGACGAACGCTGGCGGCGTGCTTAACACATGCAAGTCGAACGG
>DATARY010000213.1:0-6117 GCA_036263935.1 Mycobacterium sp. | reverse complement strand
CCCATGATCCACAGGTCGCCGCCGGCGCCGGGCGAGTGGATCGCGTCGGTCAGCGGCGTGTAGGCGGTCCAGCCGAAGTCGGCGGCGCCGCCCGGGGTGATGAAGCCGGCGATCGAGATCATGGCGCCGAACAGGAACAGCCAGAACGAGAACGCATTCAACCGCGGGAACGCCACGTCGGGGGCACCGATCTGCAGCGGCAGCACCAGGTTGGCGAACCCGAACACGATCGGGGTCGCGTAGAACAGCAGCATTACCGTGCCGTGCATGGTGAACAGCTGGTTGTACTGCTCGTTGGACAGGAACTGCAGCCCGGGCAGGGCCAGCTCGGTGCGCATCAATAGCGCCATCAGCCCGCCGAGGAAGAACATGATGAAGCAGGCGACGCAGTACATGATGCCGATCAGCTTGTGATCGGTGGTCGTCACCAGCTGGTAGATCAGATTGCCCTTGGGGCCGAGCCGGGCAGGGAACGGCCGACGAGCCTCGAGTTCTCCGATTGGGGGCGCTTCGGCTACCAACAGGTCCTCCAAACATTCATCGGCGCAATCCGCAAAGCGTTCGCGAACGAATCCTATCTCCCTATGCGGCCGGTGTAAGCCTGGGTCCTACAAACTGTCGTAAATCTTCGGTTGGTGGGCTGACCGGCTCCGAACAGCCCGGATGTTACCGTCGGCGACGTGCTGATCAGCGGACCGCGTGCGGGCGTCGCAGTGGGGCTGGCCGCGGTGGCGGTGGCCGTCATCAGTGGCTGCGGGTCAAGCGAAAGCCCGACCGCCGGGACCCGACAATCGGTCATCACCAGCACCACCAAGGTCGCCGGCGCCGGCGTGCTCGGCAACCAGCGCAGGCCCGACGAATCGTGCGCACGCGATCCGGCCGCATTGGACCCGGGACCGCCGGACCGTGAAGTGCGGAATGCCACCGGAGCCGCCGGGGCGGCGACATCAATCCCGGGGACGACCACCGTGCGAGCCGACCCGCAGCGCATCGTGGCGCTGTCCGGCGACCAGCTCGACGCACTGTGCGCGCTCGGCATGCAGTCGCGCATCGTCGCGGCGGCGCTGCCCGACGGCTCCACCGGCCAGCCCTCATATCTGGGCAAGGTCGTCCACGACGTACCGGGCGCGGGCACCCGCACCGAACCCGACCTGCGGGCCATCAAGGCGGCCAACCCCGACCTCATCCTGGGCTCGCAGGCGCTGACGCCGGACGCGTTTCCGCAGCTGTCGGCGATCGCCCCGACGGTGTTCACCGGACCGCCGGGCAGGGCATGGGAGGACAACCTGCGCACGGTCGGCGCGGCAACCGGGCGGCTCGACGCCGCGAACGCACTGGTCGACGGGTTCAAGCAGGCGGCCGACAAGACCGGAGCCGACGATGACGCCACCCACTTCCAGGCATCGGTTGTGCAGTTCACCGACACCACGATGCGGGTGTACGGCGCGGACAACTTCCCGGCCAGCGTGCTGGCCGCGGTCGGTGTGGATCGCCCTGCGACACAACGGTTCACCGACAAGCCATACCTTGAGATCGGGATCTCCGACACCGACCTGGCCAACTCCCCCGACTTCTCCGCCGCCGACGGCGACATCGTCTACATCTCGTTCGCGTCGCCCGCGGCCAAGGACCGCGCGCCGAAGATACTGGAGGGTGAGGCGTGGAAGAAGTTGTCCGCCAACCGCGACAACCGGGTCTTCGCCGTCAACAACGAGGTGTTGCAGACCGGTGAGGGCATCGTTGCCGCCCGAGGCATGCTGGCGGATCTGAAGTGGGTCAACGCTCCGATCAACTAACGTCGTCGGCGTGTTCCACGTGCTGAAGTCGACCTACGTGCAGCCCGACGTCGTCGAGCAGACCCGGCCCGCCCACCTCGAATTCCTCGCGGCCGAGATCGAGGCGGGCCGGCTTCTGCTGGCCGGCCGCCAGGAGGACGGGTCCGGCGGGATGCTCATCACCGCCGACATGAGCGCCGAGGACGCGCAGGACATCGTCGACCGCGACCCGTACACGCGCGCCGGGGTGGCCCGCTACGAGCGGCTCTCCTTCAACGGGGCATACCGGGCGCCAAGCCTCTAGGTTCGAATTCACCCCACAACAGGGAATGACGGCGGACCCATCGGCCGTTGCTCCCGGGTGGGCCGCACAGTCGCGGCAAATCAAGTATCTGGCGAATGCCGCCGTGAAGAGGACAAAAGGATTACATGACAACCACCGTTTCCGCCTACGCCGCCACTTCGGCCACCGAGCCGCTCACCAAGGCCACGATCACCCGCCGCGACGTCGGTCCGCACGACGTTGCGTTCGACATCCACTTCGCGGGGATCTGTCACTCCGACATCCACACGGTCAAGGGCGAGTGGGGTCAGGCCCTCTACCCCGTGGTCCCGGGTCATGAGATCGCCGGTGTGGTCACCGCCGTCGGTTCCGAGGTGACCGAGTACAGGGTCGGCGAGCACGTCGGCGTCGGCTGCTTCGTCGACTCCTGCCGCGTGTGCGACAACTGCAAGGCCGGGCTCCAGCAGTACTGCACCGGCGAGGGCGGCATGATCGGCACCTACAACGCCGTCCTCAGGGACGGCGACAAGACGTACGGCGGCTACAGCGGCGCCATCGTCGTCGACGAGAAGTACGTGCTGCGCATCCCCGACGGCATGCCGCTGGACGCCGCGGCCCCGCTGCTGTGCGCGGGCATCACGCTGTACTCGCCGCTGCGGCACTGGAACGCCGGTCCAGGCAAGAAGGTGGCGATCATCGGACTCGGCGGCCTTGGCCACATGGGCGTCAAGCTCGCGGCGGCCATGGGCGCCGACGTGACCGTGTTGAGCCAGTCGCTGAAGAAGATGGAGGACGGGCTTCGCCTGGGGGCCAACCACTACTACGCCACCAGCGATCCGGACACCTTCACCAACCTGGCGGGTTCGTTCGACCTGATCCTCAACACCGTCTCGGCCAACCTGAACATGGGTGACTACCTGGGTCTGCTCGCGGTCGATGGCACGCTCGTCGAGCTCGGCATCCCCGAGCATCCGATGCCGGTGCCGGTGTTTCCTCTTGCGGGCGGGCGGCGCAGCCTGACCGGGTCGATGATCGGCGGCATCCCCGAAACCCAGGAGATGCTCGACTTCTGCGCCGAGCACGGGGTGCAGCCGGAAATCGAGGTCATCGAACCCGATTACATCAACGAGGCCTACGAGCGCGTGCTTGCCAGCGACGTGCGCTACCGGTTCGTTATCGACACCTCATCGTTGCGCGCCTGATCGGCTAGGGGCCGTCAACGGGCTGGCCGACGCCGTGCAGCGGCCACCCGGCCGCGGCCAGCTTGGCGGCCACTCGCCTAACGTCCTCGGGGCCGGCGTCGTGATGCGTCAAATCCTTGATGAACGCGGCGATCTCGTCCTCGTCGATTGATCCATCCGCGGATCCGTCGGTGGTGATGTTGCGAACCACCTCTTTGATTTGGTCTTCGGTCAACGGGGTCGCGCGCAGCAGCGCCAGCAGGGGAACACGGTCGGGCCCCGGAACACCCTCCGGGTAGCCGGCGCGCAGCCAGTTCAGGATCGAATGCAGGAGCGACGTGGTGGTCACGACGCAAGTGTGGTGGCTGTGCGGCACCGACGCCACTGCGGGATCGCACAGTTCTGCCGGCATTCACTGGTCGTTCTTCGGCGGAAGCCTGGCCGTTCAGGGCCCTTGGGTTCTAGTATGCTAGCATTTTCGGGTGGGCGACGAGGACGTCAAACAGTTCAATGTGTACCTGCCGATCGGCCTGATCAGGCAGCTCAAGCACCATGCGATCGAGACGGAAATGTCGCTGTCGGCGTTGGTGACCGACGCATTGCGGACGTACCTCGGTGCCCACGGCAAGCAATCGGACAAGGAGGGCTGATATGGCGACCGACGGCCTCGAGGCCGTGTTCCTCGAAACTCACAACTGGGGCAAGTCGGCCAAGTTCTTTCAGGGACTGGGCTATCAGATCGAGTTCGCGACCGATCACAACTCCGGGCAGCTTCGAAACGGCGACGGTCCTTGCCTGTTCATCGCCGAGGTTGCCGAAAACCAGCCGACTCAACGGCATCTCGTGTTCGGGGTGCCCGATGCCGACGCGGTTGAGCTCGATGCGTCCATCGACGTCGTGAGCCCGTGGGAGGACACCCATTGGGGCACAAGGCTGATGACCGTTCGCGATCCCGATGGCCGCGAGTGGAAGCTGCAGGCGCCTCAACGGGGTGGGCAATGACAGACACAGTCCTGCAACCCGATAGCACCGCAGTCCGCACGGCCCTTTGGCGCGCGTTACATGTCGAGGTCGACGCGCCTCCACACGTCATCGACGACCTTGTCGGCCTGCAACTCGCCGGGCCCGACCCTGATTGGCGCCGCCGGCCGGACATGAGCGAGTACGCCCCTGCGGGTGTCCGCGCATCGATCGTCGCGCGGGCCCGCTTCGTCGAGGACCTCGTCACCGAACAGGCCGACCGCGGGGTCGAACAGTACGTCCTGCTCGGCGCGGGGTTGGACACCTTCGCGCAGCGCAGGCCCGAGATCGCCTCCCGCATAAGGGTGTTCGAGGTTGACCAGCCTGGCCCCCAGGCGTGGAAGAAGCAACGACTGATCGAGCTCGGGTTCGGCGTTCCCGACTGGCTGCGGCTCGTGCCGGTCGACTTCGAATCCGGCCATTCGTGGTGGGAGTGCCTGCTGGCCAACGGCTTTGACGCCAACGAGCCAGGCGTGGTGGCATCGCTTGGCGTGTCCATGTACCTCACCAGGGAGGCGACTGAGGCCACGCTGCGCCAAATTGCCGCTCTCTCACCTGGTTCCACCTTGGTGATGACATTCATGCGGCCGCTGGAGCTCGTCGCACCTGACGAGCAACCCATGCATCAAGCGACGGACGCCGCCGCTCGCGCATCGGGCACGCCGTTCATCAGCTACTACAGCCCGGTGGACATCCTGGCGATGGCCCGCGACGCCGGGTTCGCCGCGGCACGGCATGTGACGGCCGCCGACTACACCCAACGCTACTTCGTTGACCGCACCGACGGCTTGCGGCCGTTCACCACCGAAGAACTACTCGTGGCGACGACCTAACATGTGCGCGCGGGACCGAGTCGCGCGCGCATCGAATTCGACGAAATGGTGTGATCCACTCGCACTTTCGCGCCGAAACGTTGATTTGGGCGCGCAGCCCTGCGCCTGAGCCGCGACTACGCCGGTGACTGCCATGGATAGACCACGTCGACGTATTCATCGCGCGACACGACGAGCGTTTGGGTGGGCCTGAACATGTCGACGTAGAAATGGCCACTTGTTGGACGACCTACGCTGCCCTCGTCGCTCAGCACAGCAAGATCTTCGATGATTTCGACCGCCTTGGCACGATCAAGCCGCCAGACGATATGGGTTGGGCTGAGCTCGATATCGGCTGCGCCGGGCTCAATGCGGAACTCCTGAGTCACGCCACCGTGCTCCAGTCGCGATGACCCTCGGCGCTCGGCTTCACTGAGCGCGGTCTTGAATTCGTCAACGCCGCCGCCGTCCAAGGTCAACAACACCGCGTCGTCGCCGTGGTAGAACTCAGGAAGAAAGTTGACGCGAATGACGCTCATGGGTCTCCACTCACGGCCGGTTTCCGATGGTTCCGATGGGATGTGTGTCGGTTCTGTTGCGGACAGGGTGGTGTTGTGGCGCGGTCGAGCGGCGCCTGAATCTGCGACACACTGGGCGCAGCGGCCGTTACCGCCGCCACCTAGACCGCTGCGGTACCGGTGTTACCCACCGCGGCGATCGCCGCCGCCGCCGATGTGTCCGTGCTGATGTACTCAAACGCCGCCGACGTGGCCGCAGTCGCCGTCGACTGCATTCGTGCCGTCAGCCGCGCGCTGGCCGCGGCCACATCGGCATGCGCGCCTCCACAGCCGCGGACGAGGGCTGAAACCTGCCGTTAGACACTGAGGGCGCGACGATCGCCGCCAGGCGCGCGGCCTGCTGATCGCAGTGACCGGCCAACGCGGACAGCCCCAGCGCATCGACCTCAACGGACGCCATGTACCCAGCCTAAATGCTTCGCACATGGCGCTGCGCGCCGATTTTGCGTGCGATTTAGAAGTTCCCCC
>DATARY010000189.1:0-8948 GCA_036263935.1 Mycobacterium sp. | reverse complement strand
GCGAAGTTGATCATCGCGATGGCGCACTTGCCTGAGGTGGACAGGGGAGGCTGGGGAAGATCAGCCCGGCCGGATCGTATGATTGATGGCCGCGCCGAGGTCGTCCTCGGGGGCGAGGGGGACTACAAGGTGCACGGGAAGGCCCCCGTATATGGGATCCTGCGGGAGGCCCGCGACCGGGCCAGGGCGGCTGGGGCGAAGAATATCGAGACGCGACCGATTCTGGTGGGTCATCTGGGTGGTCCGGCACATGCGCTGTCCCGCCTCGCCAAGGAGGTTAAGGCCGATCTGTTGGTGGTTGGCAACGTGGGACTGGGCACGCCCAGCGACAAGTGGCTTGGCTCGGTACCCGGCAACGTCTTGCGCAGGGCCAAGGCCGACGTGCTGATCGTCCACACCACCGACTGATGCATCGTTAAGAATCGTTCCTGCGGCACCGACAACCGCCGCGTCACACCCTGCGGCTGGCGCACCGAATGGATCCACCACCGCACCTAGACGCCGGCCAAGCCCGCGTCAACAACTACCACCTGAGTCGTCTGAATGACGGCCGTCGGTCGACGTGTAACGCTTAGGGCCGATCGGACAACCCACCTGAAGGAGTCCGGGGAGGAGCCACGTGACCACGGTTGACCTTGATTTCTCGGGCCTGCGAGCGTTGTTCATCAACTGCACGCTGAAACGGTCGCCCGAGATCAGCAACACCCAGGGCCTGATCGACATCAGCACAGGAATCATGGAGCAGCACGGCGTGGCGGTGGAGACGGTCCGTGCGATCGATCACGACATCGCGACCGGGGTGTGGCCGGACATGCGGGAGCACGGCTGGGCCACCGACGAGTGGCCCATCATCTTCGAGAAAGTACTGGCGTCCGACATCTTGGTACTGGCCGGTCCAATCTGGTTGGGTGACAACAGTTCCGTGATGAAGCAGGTCCACGAGCGGCTCTACGGGGGCTCGCACCTGCTCAACGAGGCCGGCCAGTACCTCTACTACGGGCGCGTTGGCGGCTGCCTGATCACCGGCAACGAGGACGGCGTCAAGCACTGCGCGCAGAACGTGCTCTACACGCTCCAGCACATCGGCTACACCATTCCACCGCAGGCCGACGCCGGCTGGATCGGGGAGGCGGGGCCGGGACCGTCATACCTGGATCCCGGATCCGGCGGGCCGGAGAACGATTTCACCAACCGCAACACCACATTCATGACATGGAACTTGATGCACTTGGCGCGCATTCTGAAGGCCACGGGAGGTGTGCCCGCGTACGGGAATATTCGGTCGGGATGGGACGCGGGGTGTCGCTACGACTTCGCCAATCCGGATTACCGCTGAGCGGATAACATCAGGTCCCGATGACCGGGACCGTGGAAGACGAGTCGGCATTGGTCGCCGCGCTACGCGTCGGCGATCAATCCGCGTTCGCCCAACTCGTCGACCAGCACACCCCGTCGATGCTGCGGGTGGCGCGCGGATATGTGCCAAGCCATGAGATCGCCGAAGAAGTGGTCCAGGAGACCTGGATCGCGCTCATCAAGGGAATCGACAAGTTCGAGGGTCGATCCTCGCTCCGCACTTGGCTTTTCACGGTCATGATCAATATCGCCAAGGCGCGTGGCATTCGCGCTCGCCGCGACACCGACGCCGAGGTCGCGGCGTACACGGGCGGAACTGTCGATGCTGCGCGGTTCCGCAGCGCCTATACCCCGTACGCCGGGCACTGGAAGAAGCGCGAAGCGCCGTTGCCCTTCCCCGATACCCCCGAAGGGTCGGCCCTGGGTCGGGAGTTCGTGGCCGTCGCCCGCCGCGAACTCGAGAAGCTGCCCGAGCGGCAGCGGCTGGTTGTGACGCTGCGGGACATGCTCGGGTTCGACTCGGGCGAGGTCTGCGAGCTGCTCGATATCAGCGTCGCCAACCAACGAGTCCTGCTGCACCGCGGTCGGGCCGCAGTTCGTCGAGCGCTCGAGGATTACGTAAAGGAATCGGTATGAGACGCGGAATGGACTGCAACGAGTTGGTCGAACTGGTGACGGCCTACCTGGACGACGCGCTTGATGCCGAGACGCGAGCCCGCGTCGACGCACACCTGATGAAGTGCGACGGCTGCGAGAACTACCTGCAACAGTTCCGCGAGACCGTGCGCACCGTCGGCAGGATCCGCGACGACCAGCTTGACCCGGCGTTCCGCGAGCGCCTGCTGGACGCGTTCAAAGACTTCCGGTGAGACAACTGGACGCGTTCAATGGGTTGGACGCCCAAGCTGCATTGGCCCGGTTGAGCTGACCACATCGTGGGAACAAGCAGGTAAGCAACAACGTTAGGAACATCGTGGCTACGCAAAACATCACCGCCGACCAGTTCAACGACACCATCAACGACAACGAGATCGTGCTGGTGGATTTCTGGGCATCGTGGTGCGGACCGTGTAAGGCGTTCGCCCCGACGTTTGCGGCCTCGTCGGAACAGCACCCCGACGTCGTCCACGCGAAGGTCGACACCGAGGCCGAGCAGCAGCTCGCCGCCGCAGCCGATATCCGCTCCATCCCGACCCTGATGGCCTTCAAGAAGGGCAAACTGGTGTTCAACCAGGCCGGCGCGCTACCAGCGGCCGCCCTTGAGGAGCTGGTGCAGCGGGTCAAAGAGTTCGATATCGACGCCGCGATCGCCGCACAGAACAACGGCCAGAAGTCGTAGGGACCGCACGCGATAGCGTGCAGTCCGTGACCGAGCACAGCGACACCACAGGCAAACACTTCGTCCTCGTCGACCATCCGCGGCCAAATGTCGCCCTGGTGACACTGAACCGGCCCGAGCGGATGAATTCCATGGCGTTCGACATCATGGTGCCGCTCAAGAAGGTCCTCGAGGAGCTGACCCAGGACAACTCGGCGCGGGTGATTGTGCTCACAGGCGCGGGCCGCGGGTTCTCGTCCGGTGCTGACCACAAATCCGCGGGATCTGTGCCCCACGTCGACGGGTTGACGCGACCCACGTATGCGCTGCGCTCGATGGAGGTACTCGACGACGTCATCCTGTCGCTTCGCAAGATGCATCAGCCCGTCATCGCCGCGATCAACGGTGCGGCGATCGGCGGAGGACTGTGTCTGGCGCTGGCATGCGACATCCGCATCGCCGCAGCCGGGGCGTACTTCCGCGCGGCGGGCATCAACAACGGCCTGACCGCCAGCGAGCTGGGTCTGTCCTATCTGTTGCCCCGTGCCATCGGCACATCGCGGGCCTTCGAGTTGATGCTCACCGGGCGCGACGTCGACGCCGAGGAGGCCGAACGCATTGGCCTTGTGTCGCGGACCGTGCCGGACGATAAGCTGCTCGACGTTTGCTACGAAATGGGGGAGCGGATCGCGTCGTTCTCCCGGCCGGGAATCGAGTTGACCAAGCGCACACTGTGGAGTGGACTGGACGCCGGTAGCCTGGAAGCTCACATGCAGGCTGAAGGTCTCGGACAACTCTTCGTCCGTTTGCTCACCGCCAACTTCGAGGAAGCGGTAGCAGCGCGCGCCGAAAAGCGGTCCCCGGTCTTCACCGACGACAAGTAATCAAGGAGTGGCAGCGTGATCACCGCAACGGACCTGGAGGTCCGCGCCGGGGCGCGCACGCTGCTGTCCACGGACGGCGCGGCGCTACGGGTGCAGCCCGGTGACCGCATCGGGCTGGTCGGCCGCAACGGTGCGGGCAAGACCACCACCATGCGGATCCTGGCCGGCGAGGGCGAGCCGTACGCAGGCACGATCGCGCGCGCCGGGGAAATCGGTTATCTGCCACAGGATCCCAGAGAGGGCAACCTCGACGTTCTGGCACGCGACCGGGTGCTGTCCGCGCGCGGCCTTGACACCCTGCTTGCCGACCTGGAGAAGCAGCAGGCCCTGATGGCCGAGGTCGCCGACGACGCCACCCGTGACCGGGCAGTGCGTCGCTACGGGCAGCTCGAGGAGCGGTTCGCCGCACTTGGCGGATACGCCGCCGAGAGCGAGGCTGGCCGCATCTGCGCGAGTCTTGGCTTGCCCGAACGCGTTCTGACCCAACCGCTGCGCACCCTGTCCGGCGGTCAACGACGCCGGGTGGAGCTCGCACGAATCCTGTTCGCGGCAGCTGGGGGAGGGGTCGGCTCGGGTTCATCTACAACGTTGCTTCTCGACGAGCCCACCAACCACCTCGACGCCGACTCGTTGGGTTGGTTACGTGAGTTCCTGCGCGGCCACACCGGTGGGCTCGTCGTGATCAGCCACAATGTCGACCTCCTGGCCGATGTGGTCAACCGGGTGTGGTTCCTCGACGCGGTGCGCGGCGAGGTCGACGTGTACAACATGGGCTGGCAGAAGTACCTCGATGCCCGCGCGACCGATGAACAGCGTCGCCGCCGTGAGCGCGCGAACGCCGAACGCAAGGCTTCCGCGCTACGCACCCAGGCCGCAAAGATGGGCGCAAAGGCCACCAAAGCCGTTGCTGCGCAGAACATGCTGCGCCGAGCCGACCGGATGATGGCTGCGCTCGACGAGGAACGGGTCGCTGACAAGGTGGCCCGGATCAAGTTCCCGACGCCCGCGCCGTGTGGTCGTACCCCCCTGGTGGCCAAGGGTTTGACCAAGAACTACGGGTCGCTGGAGGTGTTCTCGGGAGTCGACCTCGCCATCGACCGGGGTTCGCGCGTCGTTGTGCTCGGCCTCAATGGCGCGGGTAAGACCACGCTTCTGCGACTGCTCGCCGGTGTGGAGACCCCGGACTCGGGGGCGCTGGAACCGGGCCACGGCCTGAAGATCGGCTACTTCGCGCAGGAGCACGACACGCTCGACGAGGCGGCGACGGTGTGGCAGAACACGCGCCACGCCGCGCCCGACACAGGCGACCAGGACCTGCGGGGACTGTTGGGAGCGTTCATGTTCAGTGGTCCGCAGCTCGACCAGCTTGCGGGCACGCTGTCCGGCGGCGAGAAGACCAGGCTGGCCCTCGCCGGCCTGGTGGCATCGACCGCCAACGTACTGCTGCTCGACGAGCCGACCAACAACCTCGACCCCGCTTCGCGTGAGCAGGTACTCGACGCGTTGCGCAGTTACGTCGGCGCTGTGGTGTTGGTGACCCACGACCCGGGCGCCGCCGAGGCGCTCGATCCGCAACGGGTGGTGCTGCTGCCCGACGGCACCGAGGACTTCTGGTCCGACGATTATCGGGATCTCATCGAGTTGGCGTGATGTGCGCCGCCCGGCCTTAAGGAAATCGCAAGAGCTTTCATCAATTCCACCCATCGCGGTGTGAACGCTTCTTACCCTGGGTATGTGTCGGGGCATCACGAGCGGGAGGTGCCGATGAGGAAATTGAATAAGTCGCGGGACCAAATGCTGCACGAGTTGCGGAGTGCCTATGAGCGGGGCGCCAGCATCCGCACGCTTGTGGCATCAACGGGCCGCTCGTACGGCTCGATCCACAGCATGCTGCGTGAATCGGGTACCACAATGCGCAGCCGCGGAGGACCCAACCACCGCACCAGACGCTAGCGTTAGTTAGGATCGCCGCTCGCGCAGCGAGGCCTCGACGAGGTCCAGTACTGCACTGAGCTTTTCGGGGTCATCGCCGGAGGCCAGGCGAGCGACCAGACCGTCGAGCACCAGGTCCAGGTACGTCTGCAGCACCGCGCTTGGCACATCGTCGCGCAGCCGGCCGGCCTGCTTCTGCCGGCGTAGCCGCGCGGTGGTCGCCGCTGACAGCTCGGCCGACCGCTCCGACCAACCGCGGTGGAACGCGGGATCGTTGCGCAGCTTGCGCGCGATCTCCAACCGGGTCGCCAGCCAGTCGAACTGATCGGGTGCCGCGAGCATGTCGCGCATCACCTGGATCAGGCCTTCGCGCGACGCGACGTCGGCCATCCGTTCTGCATCCTCACGGGCGAGTTCGAAGAACAGTGTGTCCTTGTCGCGGAAGTGGTGGAATATCGCACCGCGCGACAGCCCGATGGTGTGCTCCAGCCGCCGCACGGTCGCCTTGTCGTAGCCGTACTGGGCGAAGCAGCGCCGGGCACCGTCGAGGATCTGGCGGCGGCGTGCGGCCAGATGGTCGTCGGTGACCCGGGGCAACTTATTCCCTTACGACTTCAGCATGTTGCGCAGCACATACTGCAGGATGCCGCCGTCGCGGTAGTAGTCCGCCTCACCGGGAGTGTCGATACGCACCACCGCGTCGAACTCGACCTTGGAGCCATCGCCCTTGGTGGCGGTGACGTGGACCGTCTTCGGCGTCTTGCCGCCGTTGAGCGCCTCGATGCCGGTGATGTCGAATGTCTCGGTGCCGTCCAGTTTCAGCGATGCCGCCGACTCGCCCTCCGGGAACTGCAGCGGGATGACGCCCATGCCGATCAGGTTCGACCGGTGGATGCGCTCGAAGGACTCGGTGATCACCGCACGCACACCAAGCAGCAAGGTGCCCTTCGCCGCCCAGTCGCGCGACGAGCCCGAGCCGTATTCCTTTCCGCCGAGCACCACCAACGGAATGCCCTGCGCCGCATAGTTCTGCGCGGCGTCGTAGATGAAGGCCTGCGGGGCTTCTCCATCATCGGTGGACTGGGTGAAGTCCCTGGTGTAGCCACCGGACACATCGTCGAGCAATTGATTGCGCAGCCGGATGTTGGCGAACGTGCCGCGGATCATCACCTCGTGGTTGCCGCGTCGTGAGCCGTAGGAGTTGTAGTCCTTCTTGTCCACGCCGTGCTCGTCGAGGTACTGCGCGGCCGGGGTGCCCGGCTTGATGCTGCCGGCGGGGGAGATGTGGTCGGTGGTCACCGAATCACCCAGCAAGGCCAGCACCCTGGCGCCCTTGATGTCGGTCACCGGCTCCGGCTCTGCCGGCATCCCGTCGAAGTACGGAGGCTTGCGCACGTACGTCGAATTGTCATCCCACTCGAACGTGTTGCCGCTGGGCGTTGGCAGGTTGCGCCAGCGTTCGTCGCCCTTGAACACCTCGGCGTAATTCTTGACGAACATCTCCTGGTTGATCGCCGAGGCGATGGTGTCGGAGATGTCCTTCTGCGACGGCCAGACGTCCTTCAAGAAGACTTCGTTGCCTTCTTGATCTCTACCCAGCGGCTCCGTCTCGAAATCGAAGTCCATCGTGCCCGCCAGCGCATAGGCGATGACCAGCGGTGGCGACGCCAGATAGTTCATCTTCACGTCCGGGTTGATCCGGCCCTCGAAGTTGCGGTTGCCCGACAGCACCGCGGCGACCGACAGGTCGCAGTCGTTGACGGCATTACTGATCTCCTCCGGCAGCGGACCGGAGTTGCCGATACATGTGGTGCAGCCGTAGCCGACCAGATAGAACCCGAGCTTCTCCAGGTACGGCCATAGCCCGGCCTTCTCGTAGTAGTCGGTCACCACCTGAGAGCCCGGTGCCATCGTGGTCTTCACCCACGGCTTGGCCGCCAGGCCCTTCTCGACGGCGTTCTTGGCCAGCAGCGCCGCGCCGAGCATCACCTCGGGGTTGGAGGTGTTCGTACACGAGGTGATAGCCGCGATCACCACCGCGCCGTGATCGAGGACGAACTCGCCGCGGTCCTCGCACTTGACCTCCACTGGCTTGCTCGGCCGGCCGTTCGCTCCGACGGCCGCCGACGGCACCACGGCATCGTCGTCCGCGAATGCCAGACTCGAAGCCGGGTCGCTGGCCGGGAACGTCTCCTCGACCGCTTCGTCGAGCTTGGTGTACTCGACGGGCAGGTTCTCCTCGACGTAGTTGTGAATGTCCTTGCGGAACGCCGTCTTTGCGTCGCTCAGCGCGATGCGGTCCTGTGGCCGCTTCGGTCCGGCGATCGACGGCACCACGTCCGACAGGTTGAGCTCGATGTACTCGGAATACTTCGGCTCACGCGCCGGGTCGTGCCACATGCCCTGTTCCTTTGCGTACGCCTCGATCAAGGCGAGTTGTTCCTCGCTGCGGCCGGTCATCCGCAGGTAGTCGATGGTGACCTGGTCGATCGGGAAAATCGCTGCGGTGGAACCGAATTCGGGGCTCATGTTGCCCAGCGTTGCGCGGTTGGCCAGGGGCACCTCGGCCACGCCGTCGCCGTAGAACTCGACGAACTTCCCGACGACGCCGTGCCGGCGCAGCATTTCGGTGACCGTGAGCACCACGTCGGTGGCGGTGACGCCGGGCTGGCGCTCGCCGGACAGCTTGAAGCCGACCACCCGCGGGATCAGCATCGACACCGGCTGGCCGAGCATCGCGGCCTCGGCCTCGATGCCGCCGACGCCCCATCCCAGCACGCCGAGGCCGTTCTCCATCGTGGTGTGCGAGTCGGTTCCGACGCAGGTGTCCGGGTAGGCGACGCGGACCTCTTCTCCCGTCGCTTCGCTCGCCTTGCTGCGCTCCCACACCACGCGGGCCAGGTACTCGATGTTGACCTGGTGCACAATGCCGGTGCCCGGCGGCACGACCTTGAAGTCATTGAATGCGCCCTGACCCCAGCGCAGGAATTGATAGCGCTCGCCGTTGCGTTCGTACTCGATCTCAACATTGCGCTCGAAGGCGTCCTCGCGGCCGAACAGGTCGGCGATCACAGAGTGATCGATGACCAGGTCGGCGGGGGCCAGCGGATTCACCTGGTCGGGGTCGCCGCCGAGGTCGCCGACGGCTTCGCGCATCGTGGCCAGGTCGACAATGCACGGCACTCCGGTGAAGTCCTGCATGATCACCCGCGCCGGGGTGAACTGGATCTCGCGGTCGGGCTCGGCCTGCGGGTCCCACCCGGCCAGCGCCCTGATCTGGTCCGCCGTGACGTTCGCGCCGTCCTCGGTCCGGAGCAGGTTCTCGAGCAGGATCTTCAACGAGAACGGCAGGCGGGAGATGTTGTGCGCCTCGAGTACGGCGAGGCTCAGGATGTCGTATTTCTTCTTGTCCACCTCGAGCGTGGTTCGTGCCTTGAAGCTGTCCGTCATGGCTCCTC
>DATARY010000143.1:0-2876 GCA_036263935.1 Mycobacterium sp. | reverse complement strand
TAGTACTCGTCGACAATCGGCCCCCACCAGTCGATCATCTGCTTCTTGATCTCCACGGGGCAGGGAGCGGCGGCATGCATCACCCGTTCCAGGCTGGACAGGTCGAACGAATTGCGTTTTTCCTCAGGCAGTTTCAGCATTCGGGTGAACATGACGGGCACGAACTGTCCGTGCGTGACCCGGTGACGCTGGATGGCATCCAGACAGCCTTCCGGATCGAACTTCTCCAAGACAACCGTCGTGATGCCGCCGGCCTGCACGGTCATCGACCACACCGACGGCGCGGTGTGATACAGCGGCGCGGGGCTGAGATAGACCGCATCCGGGTGCATCCAAAATCCGACCAGGGCCGACATCATGCCCGGCGCCTCGGCAGGAGACACGTGCGGCAACCCCCGCTTGATTCCCTTCGGGCGGCCGGTGGTGCCCGAGGAGTACTGCAGCAGATCACCTTCGATCTCGTCGTTGATCGGTGTATCCGGTTGATCTGCAACGCATTCCGGGTAGCGCTGCCAGCCGTCGAGATCATCGTCGGCGATCATCAGCAGCGCGGGCAGGCCGTCGGGCAGTTGCTCGGCCAGGTTCTCGCAGGTCTTGCGGAGCGCGGCGGAGCCGATGATCGCCTTGGCGGCGCTGTTGTCGATGATGTACGCCGCCTCCGGCGCGGTCAGGTGCGTGTTGATCGGCACGTAGTACAGACCGGCGCGGCGAGCCGCCCACATGACCGCGTGGATGTGCTGGTTGTTCTCCATCAGGATCGCGACCGCGTCGCCTTCGACCAGACCGGCCTGGCGGAAGTAGTGCGCCAGCCGATTGGCGCGGGCTTCCAACTCGTCGAAGGTGATCACCGTGCCGGACGGGTGAAGAATGATCGCGGGTTTGTCGACTGCGCCCTGGCCGGAGGTGTGCTGGCGAATCTGCATGGGCAGACTGTACCGCCGCAAAACTTGACAGCTGTCAAGGAGGTCGCCGTGCGCTGCTGCGGCTAGCTTTCGTGCACCGGTTGGAGGTGCGGGTGACCGCCATGACGTTTGGCCCGGCCGGCGAACGGAGCGGCCAGCGTCGGCAGCAGCTGGCGGCGATTGCTCATCAGCGCGACCAATGCTACCGCCGCATACACGGCGCTGATGGCGAAGCGCCCCTCGGTCGAGGTCAGCGGGAACTGCACGACGAACAACCCGAGCAGCAGCCACGCGGCCCAACGCTGGAACCGCAGACCGAGCAACAGCGTGACGCCCATCAACGTCTGCGCGGCGGTGAGCACGATCTCCTCGACCTGGCGGCCGTCCAGGTGCATCGAGGTGCCACCGCCGCCGAGCATGAACGCCACCGGCAACGACCCGATCAGCAGCGTCCACTGGTTGACCTTCGCCGAGACCAGCGTCGAAATCGCGGCGCCGCCCTTGCCCCGGGCGGCGAAGATGGTCGCGATGATGAACTCCGGCGCCTCCGACGCCAGCGGGGCCAGCCACTGCACCAGCAGGAAGCGGTCGATACCGAGCTTGGTGCCAGCGCCGATCAGGTTGTCGGCAAAGGGTTTTGCGCATGTCACGATCACCAAAGCCGCGAAGATGAACAGTGCGGCCACCGCGATCCGACGCGCCCGGTCGGGTAGTGCGCCCAGCGCGGCCGCGGTGCCGACCAGCTCGGGTTCCTCGACCTCACCGCGGCTCAGCTTGTAGAGGTAGAAGCCGAACCAGGCCAGTAGCGCGACACCGAAGGCAATATGGATGCGACCCGTCACCGGGATGACGAAGGCGACCACTCCGGCGACCATCAGGAAGCCGATCTCCACCCGGTTGCTGGCGTCGAGGTCCAGTCCGCCGACTTTGCGGCCGCTGGCCCGGCGCGCCACCACGACGCTGACCAGGACGACGACCGGCCACCCGAGACCCATCAGCAGCCGATTCGAGCCGGTCATGTTCGCCGCCGCGTACTGCGTGTAGGCCGGCACGTGGCCGGCGGTGTAGGCGTAGTACAGGTCGACGGCGTACTCGGGAAGGACGGCGATGACGGCCAGCACGGCGACGGCCAGGCTGCCCGACACGTCGATCTGGGCGGCTTCCGCAGCCCACGCCAACACGAAGCTGGCGCCCACGACGGCGCCACCGTAGACGAGCAGACCCAGCACGGGCTCTGGGTACACACCGAGGATCCGCAGCACCAGAGCGGGGCAGATGACGACGCTGACGATTGCGAGTGAGCGGAACAACGTCCGCGACCGGGCACCGGATTCCGTTACGGCGGGCGCGGTTGTTGTCACGTCGTTAAGGTACCCGGCGAGCATCCATCCAGCAACATAGCCAGGCTAGGCGAATGGATGCGGCGTACAACTCAAATTTGCTGCTCAGGAGGGTCACAAACGAGAGTTCGGTTACCCGATCTTTCGGATGTGGCAACCCTGCCGCTGCCGCGGGAGTGCTTAGTCGGACTCGGCCAGACGCTGCTTGAGCGCCTCGAACTCGTCCTTGACGCCGGTGGGCAGCTTGTCGCCGACGAATTCGAACCACTCTTCGATCAGCGGCAACTCCTGGCGCCACTCGTCGACGTTGACCGCCAGCGCGCGGTTGACGTCGGAGGCGTCGACGTCGAGTCCGTCAAGGTCGAGGTCGTCGGAGGTGGGAACGACGCCGATCGGCGTCTCCTGGCCACCAGCCTGGTGCTCGATGCGGTCGACGATCCACTTGAGCACCCGGCTGTTCTCACCGAAGCCCGGCCACAGGAACTTTCCGCCTTCGCCGCGCCGGAACCAGTTGACGAAGAACACCTTCGGCAGCTTGGACTCGTCAGAGTTCTTGCCGAGGTCGATCCAGTGCTGGAAGTAGTCGCCGACGTTGTAGCCGAGGAACGGCAGCATGGCCATCGGGTCGCGGCGC
>DATARY010000138.1:0-2921 GCA_036263935.1 Mycobacterium sp. | reverse complement strand
CCCGCATCGCGGCGATGTCGCCCGCTGAACGCCGCAACCTGATTCAGCGGCTGCAACGTCCGCTTGACGAAGTGTTTCCACCACCGATGGCCAGGCGCATGCGGCGAAACCGGTTGACCTTGATGATAGGCGGCACGATCGGATTGATCCCGTGGATCATCTACCTCGCCTTCACCCTGCCCGCGAACTATGTCGCCCATAACTGGCCAGCGACGTGGATTGGCTTCGACTGTGCGCTCATTGCGTTCATGGCCGCGACCGCGGTGCTGGGCTGGCTGCGTCGCCAACTGGCGCTGCTCCCCGCGTTCACGACGGGGGTTCTGCTGATCTGTGCTGCCTGGTTCGACATCCTGACCGCCAGCCCGGGCCAAATTTGGGTGTCGGTGTTGACCGCCGCCCTCGGCAACCTGCCGCTCGCGGTGATCATGATCACCGGCGCAGTGCGGATCCTGCGACTGACAGCGACACGGCTTTGGTTTCTCGACCCCGCGACGCCGGCGTGGCGGCTGCCGTTGGTGCCGTAACCGGGGCGGCGCCGCTGTGGCCGCGAGCAGCAGAACCCTCGATCGATGGTGCGATCGTGATCGTGGTCCCTGTCAGCCTGGAGTTCTAAAACGTCCTTCACGTAATCGGTGCCGTTTACCGAGGTGTATCGCAGGCGTAGCGTCAGGCCCTGCCAGCAGACGTCGTCTTGAGAGCTTGTCAGGAATTTTCGGCGTTCGATGACTTTGAGATCGTCCCTCCGTCTGGCCGTCAGGGAACTATCACATTTCGGCAAGCTAGCCGGACAGTAGATACAGACGGAGGCAACGCTGATGGGTCGTGTTGCGGTGATCACCGGAGCCAGCCGGGGAATCGGTGCAGCGACCGCACTGGTCCTCGCCGAGCAGGGGTTTCGGGTAGTCGTCAACTACCGGTCCAGTGCCGAGCAGGCAGACGAGGTGGTCCAAGCCGCGACCTCGGCTGGCGGTGAGGCCATGGCGATCCGAGCCGATGTCACCGCACCCGACGATGTCGCCGCAATGGTCGACCAAACCCAACGCCGGTGGGGCCGGGTCGACGTGCTCGTACACAACGCATTGATCCCATTTGATGTCACTTCGTTTGCCGATCTGAGCTGGGAGCAACTCGGCGGCAAGCTGGACCGAGAGCTGCACGCCGCCTTCCTGATTACCAAAGCGGTTGTGCCGGGCATGATTTCCCGCGGCTACGGCCGGCTTGTCTATATGAGCACCGGGTTGTCCCGCCGGCCGCGCGAGGGGATGATCAACCTGGGCACCGCCAAGGCGGCACTGGACCAGTTCGTCCGCTACATTGCACTCGAGCTGGCGCCGCACGGGATCACCGCCAACCTCGTCGCGCCCGCCACGGTGGCCGAAACAACGGTGACCGATCAGCTGTCGACCGAGCAGGTGCATGCACTCGGCGCAACCAACCCCATGGGGCGCCTCGTCCGCCCCAAGGAGATAGCCAGCACGGTGGCTTTCTTGGCAAGTGAAGATTCCGGCTTCACCACCGGGCACTACCTGGAGGTCAACGGCGGCCTCGCCATGGATTGAAAACAGGTTCCGCCGGCACGGAAATCACCAGGTTGAGGAAGGGGTTTTGGCTGTGCAGACGATCGATCTGGCCTATGTCGGGCGTGGTATCCACGAGGAACTGGTCGCCTATGTTGCCGACCAGGAGGGCTATTACGAGGATGAAGGGGTTCACGTCGCCATCCACGACGGGGTTCGCTGGGAAACCGAGCGTCTGCGCCGCGGCGCGACGATCGGCCTGGGCCGGACCCTGTTGTCGCGGCTAACCGACGGTATCGGTTGGAAAGCGCTCAGCGTCAACACCCATCGTCCGCTGTTCTGGTTTCTCGGCAGCGCCGATGTGACGTCCATGGCAGATCTTCGCGGGTGCCGCCTGGCGGTCCACGCCGCCCACACGGCCCCCGGTTGTTTCGCCCGGATCGTCCTTCGCAAGCACGGCCTGGACCCCGACCGCGACCTGGACTGTGTGGTGCGGCATCCGGGTGACTACCAGATGGACCTGCGACGACTTCGGGACGGCTCGATCGATGCCGCCTACGTCGGCAGCACGCTCTCACCCGAACAGGTCGCCGAGGAAGAAGGGTTCCACCTGCTGGCCTGGGTCGGCGATCACTTCCAGATCCCCACCGTGGGCGTCGCTGTGGACCCCACCCATATCCCGCTGGACAGCCCCGCCCTGAATTCGCTGGTGCGGGCCAACCAGCGGGCCCTCCGCACAATCGCCGAACAACCCGCTCTGGCCGTCGACTACATCGCCTCGTTCCTCAACCGGCTGACCCGAGATGAAGCGCAGCAGTACCACGAACGCTACATCGGGCCGTACTACACCCCCGACGGCCACGTGGACCTCAACATCGCGCAGCAAGGGATCGATGCGGTTGCGGCCGAACTCGGCGTCGCCTCAGTAGCCGCCGATGAGATCTATCAGCCGCCCGCCGGGCTGTGAGCGCGTTCATTGCGCCACGGCTCGTCATCACCCGATCGTGAGCTCATACCGCTGTAACGCACGCCGGCGGGCACCTTCTCGATACCACTCGCCCAGCTGATTGTTTCCGTGCTGGTACTGCGTCGATGATTGTGAAACCAGGTGCCAGGCTGCGTGATCGGTTTGAGTTATGTCGCTCGGTGGCTCGCCAGACTCTACTCGCGCCACGAGCACGCGCAGCGCGACTTCGCCGGCCTTGTTCAAGGCCTCTACTGCCCCGCTGTCGTCGTGCGCCTGAATGCGTTCGTGAGCGGTCTTCAGCAGTTCGCGCACTTGATCTTCGCTCGGCTTTTCGAGCTCGGGCATCCCGGCCTCCTCGTTTGTAGTTCGCCCATCGTGACGGGCTAGCCCCGTCCGGCGAGTTAGGAACGTATCTCACCCACGATGTCCTGGCCGAC
>DATARY010000107.1:0-40010 GCA_036263935.1 Mycobacterium sp. | reverse complement strand
CAAGTCCGCACAGTAGAACTCGAGAACCTCGGCGAGCTTGTCGGTCGGACGGGCAACGCGAACCTCGACGGCTGGAAGGCAGTCGGGCCAGACTCCATCGGAAAGTTCCATGATTCGGACGGTAAGACCTCAAGCATTGTTGATGTCAATTCGGCCGCGACACACGCACGCACTTGACGTGTACGGCAGCCATCCTCTGCGACGGTAGGGAAATGGACGCGATCCTCGAGGAGTTCGACGAGTACCTCGCGCTGGAACGCGACCGCTCCGACCACACCCGCCGCGCGTATCTCGGTGACCTGCGGTCGTTGTTCGACTTTCTCGAACGGCGGGTGCCCGAAGCGAAACTGAGCGGCCTTAGCCTGCCGATCCTGCGGTCGTGGCTGGCCGCACAGGCGTCGGCCGGCGCCGCGCGCACCACACTGGCGCGCCGCACCTCCGCGGTCAAGACGTTCACCGCGTGGGCGACGCGCCGCGGACTGATGCCAAGCGATCCAGGTGCCCGGCTGCAAATGCCCAAGGCTCGCCGGACCCTGCCGTCGGTGCTGCGGCAGGATCAGGCACTTGACGCGATGGCCGCAGCCAATTCCGGTGCACAGCAAGGAGATCCGCTTGCGCTGCGCGACCGGCTGATCGTCGAACTGCTGTATGCCACCGGCATCCGGGTCAGCGAGCTGTGCGGCCTGGACGTCGACGACGTCGACACACCTCGGCGGCTGCTGCGTGTCCTGGGCAAGGGCAACAAGCAGCGCACGGTGCCGTTCGGCGAGCCCGCCCAGGCCGCGCTCACGGCGTGGCTGTTCGACGGGCGTACCTCGCTGGCCACGGCGGAGTCCGGGCCTGCCCTGCTGCTCGGCGCCCGCGGTCGACGGCTCGACCCGCGGCAGGCGCGCACCGTCGTGCACCAGACGATCGCCGCTGTCGAGGGTGCGCCCGACATCGGGCCGCACGGACTGCGGCACAGCGCCGCCACCCATCTGCTCGAGGGGGGCGCCGATCTGCGCATCGTCCAGGAACTGCTTGGTCATTCGACGCTGGCCACCACGCAGCTCTACACCCACGTCACCGTCGCGCGGCTACGCGCGGTGCACGACCAGGCGCATCCTCGCGCATGACTAACGCATCAGCGCAATGACTTTCGCGATGTCGGGCATCGCGGAGGCCCGGCCGGTCCACTCGTCGAACACCGTCCAGTAGCTCACCCCGAACCGCCCCTGGCGCTGCGCAAGCGTCTCCGCCATCTGTTCATGCGTACCCAACAGGACGAACGGGGAATCAAGCACCAACTCCGGCGCGACGTGGACCGCCTCGGCCAGTTCGGCGGCCGAGGCTTCGCGGTCGTCGGTGTGCACCACGAACTGGATCAGCGCGTTGAGTTCGATGGCGTCGAACCGGTCGCCCGCGGCATCACGCACGACAGCGATGCGGTCCTCCAGCCCGGGGACGTCGAAATGGGTCAGATCGACCTTCGTCGCGTCCCGGTTGTGACCGAAGCCCGCCAGCCCGGCGATGTCGGCCACCCGCCCGGCCAGCTGTAGTACCCGCGTGCCGTTGCCGCCGATCAGCAGCGGCACCGAAACCCCCGGCGGCGCAACGAGTTCACCGGCCTCGGCGCGCACACAGTAATGCGCGCCGTCGACGTCGACCGCCTCACCGACCAGCAGCGGCCGGATCACGTCGACCGACTCGATCAGTCGGTCGACCCGCGCGCCACCCGAGTCGAACCGGATCCCGGCGGCGTCGTACTCGGATTTCATGTGACCGGCGCCCAGGCCCAGCTCGAACCGACCTCCCGAAACCGCGGCCACCGTGGCGGTCTCGCGGGCGGTCTCGACGGGGTGGCGAAGATCGTTGTTGAGCACGAGCGTGCCCGTGTGCAGGCGGGAGGTGGCCACCGACGCGGCTGACGCGCCGGCGAACGGCGACAAGGAGGCGACGAGGTGATCGGGAATCGTCAGCACGTCGAACCCGGCGTCCTGCACCGAAACTGCGAAGTCGCCGAATTCGGCGCCGCGTGGCAGCGCGGTGTGCAGGCCGAACCGAGTCGGACGGCTGCGGTGGGCCTGGGAAGCGACGGTCACGACATCGACGGTAGGCGGGCCCGTCAACGGATGATCAGGACCAGGCTCCACACGACGAGAATGGCCAGCACAAGCATCTGCGGCCAGGGCCGCCAGGGCGAGGCCTGGATCGCGTACGACATCTCCTTTAGCGGCGAGGTTTCCGGAGGAGCCGCTCGCTCGGGCGCCACGGGTTCGTGGTAGCGGTGGAAGTACAGCTGGATCAGCGTCGCACCGATCCACAGACCGCCGAGGAAGCTGACCGCCTCGACACCCCGCCACAGCAGCAGGCCGGACAACGCCACGGTGAGGATCAGCACAATAACGTCGGAAGTGTTTGTCGCCGACGGCTTGGCGCCATAGGCCTTGTCCAGGGCTGCGCGACGGGTGCGGTAGGGAAGCGCGAAGAACGCGAACTTGACGATGATGTGCACGCCCAGCAAGGCGGCGATCACCGTGGTGACGGTGTTGAGCATGTCTCGAGCGTGCCGCCCATGGCGTCGCCTGCCGGGGATCTGTACGCCGACGGCGTGTTGTTCAGCCGGCCCGCGGTCGGCCCAAACTGCCGCTATCGGGCCGTGGAAAAGCACCCCTGTCCAGCGTGTAAACTCCTAACCGCAGCTCGCACGAGCGGGCTGACTTCGCGTGTCTGCACATGACCACCCAATTGGCGGTCATATCCGGATGCCGGCGGTCCCGTTTTTGGACGGGTCCGGCAACCTGCAGGCACCAGGGCTCGGCGTCACCCGGCGCTGCGCGTCAACCGACAACTGAAGGACATGGCCGACTATGGCTGTTGTAACCATGAAGCAGCTGCTGGACAGCGGCACCCACTTCGGGCATCAGACCCGTCGCTGGAATCCCAAGATGAAGCGGTTCATCTTCACCGACCGCAACGGCATCTACATCATCGATCTGCAGCAGACGCTGACCTACATCGACAAGGCGTATGAGTTCGTCAAAGAGACTGTCGCGCACGGCGGCAGCATCATGTTCGTCGGCACCAAAAAGCAGGCGCAGGAATCCATCGCCGAAGAGGCGATCCGCGTGGGCATGCCGTACGTGAACCAGCGTTGGCTGGGCGGCATGCTCACCAACTTCTCCACCGTGCACAAGCGGCTGCAGCGCCTCAAGGAGCTCGAGGCCATGGAGCAGACCGGTGGCTTCGAGGGTCGCACCAAGAAGGAAATCCTGATGCTGACCCGCGAGAAGAACAAGCTCGAGCGCAGCCTCGGCGGTATCCGCGACATGCAGAAGGTGCCGTCGGCGATCTGGGTCGTCGACACCAACAAGGAGCACATCGCCGTCGGCGAGGCGCGCAAGCTGAACATCCCGGTCATCGCGATCCTGGACACCAACTGCGACCCCGACCTCGTCGACTACCCGATCCCGGGCAACGACGACGCGATCCGGTCGGCCGCGCTGCTCACCAAGGTGATCGCCTCGGCGGTCGCCGAGGGCCTGCAGGCTCGTGCGGGGGTCGGCAAGGGCCAGGGCGAGGCCGAGGCCGAGGGAGCCGAGCCGCTCGCCGAGTGGGAGCAAGAGTTGCTTGCCGGTGCTACCGCCGGCACCGAGTCCGGAACACCCCAGGGCGTAACCACCACCGAGACCACGGAAGGCTGATATGGCGAACTACACCGCTGCCGATGTCAAGCGACTTCGGGAGCTGACCGGTGCCGGCATGCTCGACTCGAAGAATGCGCTCGTCGAGGCCGACGGCAACTTCGACAAGGCCGTCGAGCTGCTGCGCATAAAGGGCGCCAAGGACGTTGGCAAGCGGGCCGAGCGGGCCACCGCCGAAGGCCTGGTCGCCGCCAAGGACGGTGCGCTGATCGAGCTGAACTCCGAAACGGACTTCGTCGCGAAGAACGCCGAATTCCAGTCCGTGGCAGACCAGATCGTTGCCGCCGCCGCGTCTTCCAAGGCCGCCGACGTCGATGCGCTGAAGGCTGCCAAGGTGGGCGATACCACGGTCGAACAGACCATTGCGGACCTGAGCGCCAAGATCGGCGAGAAGCTCGAGCTGCGCCGTGTCGCATACTTCGACGGCACCGTAGAGACCTACCTGCACAAGCGGGCAGCCGACCTGCCGCCCGCCGTGGGTGTGCTCGTCGAGTACGAGTCGGGTACCGACGGGAAAGGCGCAGAGGCCGCCCACGCGGTCGCGCTGCAGATCGCCGCGCTGAAGGCCAAGTACCTCACGCGCGAAGACGTGCCCGAAGACGTCGTCGCCAACGAGCGCCGCATCGCCGAGGAGACCGCCCGCAACGAGGGCAAGCCCGAGCAGGCGCTGCCCAAGATCGTCGAGGGCCGCGTGACCGGCTTCTACAAGGACGTCGTGCTGCTGGACCAGCCGGCGGTGTCCGACAACAAGAAGACCGTCAAGCAGCTACTCGATGAGGCAGGCGTGACAGTCACCCGGTTCGTCCGGTTCGAGGTCGGACAGGCCTAAACATCGGCGGTACGAGTTGGTACCGTCTCTGCATGAGTCGCATTCACGCCTTCGGCTTCGGCGACGACGCCCTGGGCGATCTCGATGCCGTTGGTCTCGTTGGTGCCCTACGGTCCGGCCGGGTCAGCGCGTCCGAGCTCGTCGAGGCCGCGATCGCCCGCACCGAAGTCGTCAACCCAACATTGAACGGTCTGGCGTACGAGGCGTTCGACCGCGCTCGGGCCCGGGCTCACGCACGCCAGCCCTACGGGGGCTACTTCGACGGGGTGCCGACGTTCATCAAGGACAACGTCGCCGTCGAGGGCATGCCCACCATGCAGGGCACCGATGCGTGGGAGCCGCATCCGATGCCCGCCGACGGCGAGTTCGCCAAGGTGTTTCTGGCCACCGGACTCGTGCCGCTGGGCAAGACACAGATGTCGGAGTTCGGCTTCAGCGGCTCGGCGGAGCACCCGCGGATCGGCCCGGTCCGCAATCCGTGGAATCCCGAGTACACCGCGGGCGCGTCGTCGTCGGGCGCGGCCGCGTTCGTGGCCGCCGGTGTTGTGCCGATCGCCCACGCCAACGACGGCGGCGGTTCGATCCGAATTCCCGCCGCATGCAACGGACTTGTCGGTCTGAAGCCATCGAGGGGCCGACTGCCGCTGGACAAGGAAACCGCCCGGATGCCGCTGCACCTCGTCGCCAACGGGGTGGTGTCGCGCTCGGTCCGCGACACCGCGGCGTTCTTGCGGGAGGCCGAACGGGTGTACCGCAATCCCAAGCTGCCGCCGATCGGTGACATCACCCAGCCGGGTACGAAGCGGTTGCGAATCGCGTTCTGCACCAAGTCGATTCTGCGAGAAGCCAGTCTCCAGGTGCGAGAGCTGACGTTGAAGACGGCGGCACTTTTGGAAGAACTCGGACACACGGTCAGTGAGATCGACAATCCGGTGCCGGATAGGTTCAAGGACGATTTTCTGCTCTACTGGTCGTTCCTGGCATTTGCGGTCGTGCGCGGCGGTCGGGGCATGTTCGGGCCGAGTTTTGACCGCACCCGCCTGGACAGCCTGACCCTGGGACTTGACCGCAAGGCCGCCCGGAACCTGCACAAGATGCCACTGGCTATCGCCCGGTTGTCGGCGTCGCGCCGGATCACGCAGCGACTGTCCGGCACTTACGACGCTGTGCTGATGCCGACGTTGTGCGACGAAACGCCGCGCATTGGCAATCTCGACCCGACCGCAGGCTACGACCAGGTCATGGATCGACTCTTGGAATGGGTGGCGTTCACGCCACTGCAGAACGCCACCGGTGACCCGGCAATCTCGTTGCCGCTCGGTGAATCTGCGTCGGGCCTGCCGGTTGGCATGATGCTGTCGACGGTGACCGGCCATGAGGCCCGGCTCCTGGAACTGGCCTACGAACTCGAAGAGGCCCGGCCCTGGGCGCGCATCCAGTCATGACCCGCGACTACGTCATGGACCCACATTTCGCTGAGGAGCGAAAGCGGTTGTCCAGCATGGAATCCCTGTGGGATCCCGGCAGCCGTGCACTGCTCGACGAACTCGGCATCGGCACCGGCTGGAAATGCCTCGAGGTCGGTGCGGGCGGCGGCTCATTGGTCGAGTGGATGGCCGCTTGCGGGGCACACGTCACCGCCGTCGACATCGACACGCGCTTTATCGAGTCGCTGGCCTCCGACTCGATCGAGGTCCGCCGCGTCGACATCCGCGAAGATGAGTTGCCGCAGGCCGAATTCGACCTGGTGCATGCCCGACTGGTGCTCGAGCACCTCAGTGACCGCCGGGACATCCTGGACCGATTGGTCGCGACGCTGCGTCCCGGCGGGTGGATCGTGATCGAGGACTACGACTGGAGTTGCTTCGGATTCGAGGGCGAGAGCCCGGGATTTAGCGATATCGCCGAACTGATCCTTGGTTTCATGGCGAAGGCAGGATTCGAGCGCGACTATGGCCGCCGGGTGGTCAGCGATATCGAAGCTGCGGGCCTCACCGACATTCGCGGCGAGGGCCGCGCCAGGTTGATCGACTCGGCATCGCCGGGCTTCGATTTCTTCCGGCTGTCTTTTGAGAGCCTTCGCGCAGCAATCGTGGCCGCGGGACTGCTGTCTGCCGAGGACGCCGACGCCGCAGCGGCCGGATTCGGACACAACGGCCGGTTGTTCACCCCGATGATGATGGCCGGAATCGGCCGCCGCGCCCGATCCGACAACGAAATCCGTTGCGGCGGCGACACAGCTCCGTAACCGGGGCGCGTCCGAGTTAACGCCGCCGACATTCATCGCGGCTGTCGGCGAAACTTTCCGGTCCGACCATCCTTGTTTGTGGAGACCTCTGCGCCCACAACCGTTCGATCACCGGCGATCGCCACTGCCTCCGTGAACACCTTCGGGTGCCTCGTTCGGTTCGCGCTGGCCAACATTCGCCGTCGCCCCGAGCGGTTCGTGCTGTCCGTGCTCGGGATCGCGCTCGCCATCGCGTGTGTGACCGTCGTCCGGACCATCTCGGCGAGCTTCGCGATCACCGGCGCTGATTCGGTCACCGACGTGCTGGGGGGCGCCCAGCTTTGGGCGGTGCCCGCCGCCGGTGTGCACTACGACGCCGATGCCCAGGCGCTGGTCGCCAATGGCGCCGCCCCGGCCTTCGCCACCCCACCGGGCTGGTCGGCCACCAGGACCCTGTCCGGCGTCACCGACTTCAACGGCAACAAGGTGTCGCTGCGCGGTAACGACGAAATCCCAAACGGTCAAGCGGTTGTGGGATCCGCGTTGGCTGACCGACTCGGCCTGCATTCAGGTGAGCGCGTGGTGGTCGGCGGCCAAAGCCTCGTCGTCGATGTCACCGGCCCCGGACAGTCGATCACCGTCGCGACCCCATTGGCCAAGTCTGTCGTCGGAAACAACGGCTGGTGGCTGGTCTTCGCGCCGCACGGTGACGAGAAACGCCGCGATCTGGGGGAGATCTTCAGCAACTCGGTCACCCTCGAATCGACGTCGGACCCATCAGTGACACCGGATCCGAACGGGCACGGGCTGGTCTACGACACCGTTGGCGGCTCCGGTCCGCTGACCTTCGAGCAGAAGTTTGCCGCGCTGTTCTCCGGGAAGGTCACCAGCTCGACGCTCGGTCTCATCTCGACGATCGGCCTCGGCCTCGGATTCGTCATCGCCGTATCGTCCTTCCTCGCCTCGGTGCAGGAGCGCAGACGCGAATTCGGCATCATGTCGAGCATCGGCCTTGCCGATGAGGTGCTTTACTTCTTCCTCGTCGAGTCCGCGCTGGTCTTCGTCGCCGCCTACCTGCTTGGCGTGCTTGGCGCGGGTATTGCTGTGGCGCTGGTGATTCCGGGCATCGCGACGCCGACCGCGTGGCTGCAGGCTGCGGGCATGGTTGCGACGTTCGTGCCAGCGATGGCGATTGTCGGTGCGCTCGTCCCGGTGCACCGACTTCTGCAACAACGGCCCGTTTCACTGCTGGGGGAGTACTGATGATGCGCAAAGGCTTGTCCTACGGCTGGCTGGCCGCTCGCCGGCGCCTCCGCGAGATGGTGCTACCCGTAATCACCACCGCGACGGGCGCATTCCTGGTGGTGATGGTGTTCGGGATGTCCGACGGAATCCGCACGCAATCGGCATCGCTGGGCCACGGCGAGGAGATCGGGCGCGCCGTCGTACTTATCGCGGTGACCGTGCTGCTGGTGGGCGTGGTCGAGGTCGCCGTCGCCACCACCAGGACCGTCGCCCAGCGCACCCGTGAGCTGGGCATCCTCGCCGCCAACGGCGTGCCAAGGACGCCGGTGGTCGCCGCCCTGCTTGTCGAACCCCTGATCGCAGCCCTGCTGGGCGCGTTGGGCGGTGCCCTGCTCGCGGTGATAGCCGGAATTGCGCTCGGCGCAGTCGGTTTGGTGCCGACCGGAGTGGCGTTACCGGGCCTTGCGCTCGGTATGGCGATCGCAATCGGCGTCAGCATCATCGCGGCGGTCGTCACCAGCATCGTACCCACCTGGAATGCCGCCTCGCGGCCACCCATTCGCTCGCTCACCGCAGGAGGTTAGGACATGACTGCGATCGAAGACAGGGCAGACACCTCCGGCATAGCTATCGACGCCGATGGCCTTGCCCCGGTGATCGAGATCTCGGATGTGTGGAAGCTGCACAAGCTCGGCGACGAGGTCGTGCGGGCATTGGCCGCGGCCGAACTGCAGGTGATGCCTGGAGAATTCGTCTGCTTGATGGGTCCAAGTGGCAGCGGCAAGTCGACGTTGCTGAACATCATCGGCGGTCTGGACCGGCCCACCAAGGGAACGGTGAAGATCGCCGGACGTGACACCGCCACACTGACGGAAAGCCAGTACGCGGCGCTGCGCCACGACACCATCGGCTTCATCTTCCAGAGCTATAACCTGATCCCGTTCCTGTCGGCGGTGGAAAACGTCGAACTACCCCTGATGTTCGAACCCTATGACCGGAAGTCGTTGCGCAAGAGGGCCCTCGAGCTGCTCGAGCTGGTCGGCCTTGGCCATCGCGTCCACCATCAACCGACGAAGATGTCGGGTGGCGAACAGCAGCGCACCGCGATCGCGCGGTCGCTGATCAGCAGCCCGACGCTGGTCCTCGCCGACGAGCCGACGGCCAATCTGGACCACCGCACCGGGGAAACGGTGGTGCGAATGTTGCGCGACCTCTGCTCCACGCTCGGCGTCACCGTTGTCGCCAGTACACACGATCCCACGGTGGCCGACGAAGCGAGCCGTGTTGTCCGGATGAAAGACGGACGGATCGTCCCATGATCCAACGGCATTGGGAGAACAAATGACCCAAGAACTCGAGGCGGCCCCGCCTTCGCGCGATGCGCTGATGACCACCGAGCTCGTCCCCGAGCAGGTATTGCCCAGGGTGCTCGGTACCTTCGGCTTGACCGCGACCTACGTCTTCATCATCTGTTGGATCACCGGCTCGTCGGTGATGGCGGCCGGCGGCTGGACCGCTATCCCCATGTGGATTCTCGGCATCGTGACGTTCTTTGTGCCTGCGGCACTGGCGGTGCTGGAACTGGGCAGCCTCTGGCCCGGTCAGGGCGGAGTCTACATCTGGGCGTACCGGACCATGGGCGAGCGGTGGTCGTTCCTCGGTGGTTACCTGTCCTGGGTCCCCGTCGTACTCAACACCGCGTCCTCGCCCGCGATCGTGTTGCAGTTCCTGCTGCTCGCGTTCCATGCCGAGCTCGGGCTCACGATGAGCATCATCGTGCAGCTGGTGATCCTGTGGACCGTCGTGGCACTGGCACTCGCGAAACTGGCTGCCAACCAACGGATCATGAACGTCACGTTTGTGGTGTACTGCGTGCTGACGCTGACCATCTTCATCTGCGGCGTGATCTATGCCGCCGGTCACGGCTCGGCCACGCCGTTCAGCGCCCGCGACGCTTTCGTACCCGACTTCGCAGGCGCCGGATTTCTGTACGGAACCGTGTTGCTCTACCTGGTGGGCGTCGAAACCCCATTCAACATGGGAGCGGAATTCCTGTCGGTCAAGCGCAGCGCCGCCAGGATGATCGGCTGGGGATCGGTCGCCCTCGTGCTCATCTACTTGCTGAGCACCCTGGGCACGATGATGGTGCTGCCGGGTGATCAGATCAATGCGGTCACCGGCGTGATCGGGAACCTCGAGGTGTCCGGCTTCCCGGGCCTGATGGAGGTCGCCGCGGTCGTGATGGCCGTCATCTTCTTCGTCGCGATGACGACCTACCAGGTCGCCTACTCGCGGCTGATCTTCGTCTCCGGGCTGGAGCGCCACCTGCCGCGCATCTTCACCCACCTCAACCCGCGCACCCGCAACCCCGTCACGGCGATCCTCATCCAGGGCGTGCTCTCGTCGCTCTTGGTGGTCGGGCTGTACTCGCAGAGCAGCATGGCCAACGTAACGATTTATCTACAGGGCGGACTCAGCGTGGTCTGGCTGCTCTCGGGATTCTTCTTCTTCATCCCGCTCCTCATCGCGCGCAAGAAGTACGCGGATCGCTACGCCAGTGAAGACTTCTGGAGGATTCCCGGGGGGATGCCCGCGGTCTACACCGTCGCCGCGATCGGCGTCGTCGCGACGTGCGCGGGCGTGTACTACTCGTTCGCCGCACCGTGGATCAAGGTCCCGACCGCAACCTGGATGACCTGGGTGGGCGGCATCGCGGTCGGCATGTTCGTCCTCGGCGCGATCGTCTACTACTTCGGCCGTCGAGCGGCGGCCAAGGTCAGCCAGGAAGATGCGCTGGCCCACCTGGCAGTTCTGGAGCTGAAGGAGCAGGCCCGATGACAATGGAGAGCACCGTCCCGAGCGCGGAGGCGACTCACGGCACCACCGGGTATCCGCTGGACCCATTGACCGGAGCCGAGATAGAGACCGCCGCGGCAGTGCTCACCGACTCCGAATACGCCACTCCGACAATGAAATTCGTGATGATCCAGTTGGCCGAGCCTGACAAAACCCCCGAGCTCACGTTCGAGCGCGGGGCAGAGGTGCCGAGGCGCGCATTCGTCACGATGTACGACGGTGCGGCCAAGTTGATCTACGAAGCGATCGTCGACATCGGCGCCCGCGTCATCGACTCGTGGGAGTCGGTGCCCGGCCGGTTCCCCTCGTATCTCGTCGAGCACATGACCGGCGTCGAGGAAGTCGTCCGCGCCGACCCGCGGTGGCAGCAGGCCATGCGCAAGCGCGGCGTGACGGACTTCCACCTCGCGATGATCGATCCGTGGCCCGCAGGCTATTACGGCCCACAGGACCACTATGACAACTCGCCGCTGATCTGCCGCCCGCTGACGTTCATGCGGGCAGCCCCGTCAGAACACGGTTACGCACGACCGATCGAGGGGTTGGTCGTCACGTTCGACCTGGATGCGATGAAGGTCATCGACATCGAGGATCACGGGGTCGTGCCGCTGCCGCCAACGGCGGGCAACTACGCGGAGAAGTTCATGTTCGACGAGAACAATCGTCCCGCGTTCACCGGATTCCGCGGCGACGTCAAACCCATCGAGATCACCCAGCCCGACGGCCCCAGCTTTACCGTCGACGGCTGGAAGGTGCAGTGGCAGAAGTGGTCGATGCGGGTGGGCTTCAATCCGCGCGAGGGCATCGTCCTACACGAGATCACCTACACCGACCGCGCCGAGACGAGGCCGATCGTCTACCGAGCGTCGTTGTCGGAAATGGTGGTGCCCTACGGCGACACCGAACCGACGCACTGGAACAAGAACGTGTTCGACATGGGCGAGGTCGGCATGGGCTTCTCGGCCAACCCGCTGACCCTCGGCTGCGACTGCCTTGGCGAGATCTTCTACTTCGACGGCACGGTGAACGACTCGTCGGGCAACGCGGTCACCATCCCGAATGCGATCTGCATGCACGAGGAGGACTACGGAATCTCCTGGAAGCACACCGACTTCCGCACCGGCGAGGTCGAGGTCCGGCGCGCGCGGCGGTTGGTGATCTCCATGATCTGCACGGTGGGCAACTACGAGTACGGATTCTTCTGGTACTTCTACAACGACGCGTCGATGGAGGTGGAGGTCAAACTCTCCGGTGTGCTCACCACCGGCGCCGTGCCGGACGGGAAGGAACCGCGGTGGGGAAAGCTGGTGGCGCCCAACATCTATGGTCCGAATCACCAGCACTTCTTCAACTTCCGGCTGGATATGAACGTCGACGGCGCGGGCAACAGCGTGTACGAGGTCGACTCCATTCCCGAACCCGATCCCGTGCTCAACCCGCATCGCAATGCGTGGGTCACCCGCGACACGTTGGTGGCCTCGGAGGCGCACGGCGCGCGTGACTGGGACTGGTCGACCGGGCGCTACTGGAAGATCGCCAACCCCTCGAGGAAGAACGAACTCGGCAGCCCGGTGGCGTACAAGCTGACACCGCGCGAGATGGTCCCGGTGATGGTGCAGGAGGGTTCCTACATCTTCGACCGCGCGCGCTTCGTGCAGCATAACCTGTGGGTGACGAAGTACGACCCCGCCGAAAAGTTCGCGGCCGGCGATTACATGTATCAGTCGCCCGATGCGCAGGGCCTGCCGCAGTACATCGCCGACGATGCGCCGTTGGAAAACACCGACGTCGTGCTGTGGTACACCGTCGGCGCGCATCACGTTGTGCGCCCGGAGGACTGGCCGGTGATGCCGTGCACCTACACCGGATTCCATCTCAAGCCGGTGGGCTTCTTCGACGGCAACCCCGCGCTGGATATCCCGCCGTCACCGCCTGCGCACTGCCACCACCACTAAGACCTGCCCGGCCTAGGCCGGGTCGGTGCCGAGCGCAATCAGGATCCGCTTGAACTCGCGGCGCTGCTCGGCCGTCAGATTGGCCATCAGACGTTGGTCGGCGGCCCGCACGCCCGAATCGGTGCGCTTCAACAGCTCCTCACCCTCGCGGGTCAGCTGGGCGGGCAGCGACCGCCCCGAGGCCACGCTGGCCGGTCGTGTGACGAGGCCACGATCCTCGAGCCCGCGCAGCACCATGTTCATCGCCTGCGGTGAAACGTTGAGATCGCGCGCCAGCTCGGCGTTGGACCGCCCGGCGTACTTCGACAGCACCCGCATGCACAGGTACTCGGGGAACGCCACATCGAGCGGATCCAGGACGGTCGCCATCACGTCGGTCTTCAACGCATGGACCACCCGGTGCAGCAGGTAGCCCAACGGCTCGTCCCCGACGAAGGTGCTCATATCAACCATATTGACACATATCAATCAGGTTGATATACATTGCGTATGACTATGCCAGAGAATTTGTTTGAAAACGCATACAAGGGCGAGGTCGCCGAAATGGGGTTGGGCACCCGTCCGCCGTGGAGCATCGGGGAACCGCAGCCGGAACTCGCCGCTCTGATCGAGCAGGGCAAGTTCCACGGTGAAGTGCTCGACGTCGGTTGCGGCGAGGCGGCGATCGACCTGTACCTCGCCGAACGCGGTTTCACCACCGTCGGCCTCGATCTGTCACCGACCGCTGTCGAGCTGGCGCGCAAGGAGGCCGAAAAGCGCGGACTGACCAACGCCAAATTTGAGGTCGCCGACATCAGCGCCTTCACCGGATACGACGGCCGATTCGGCACCATCGTCGATAGCACGCTGTTCCACTCGATCCCGGTGGAGGCCAGAGAGGGCTACCAGCAGTCGATCGTCCGCGCCGCCGCACCGGGCGCCTCCTACCTCGTGCTGGTGTTCGACAAGGCGGGCATGCCCGACAGTCCCGCCAATCCCGTCACCGCCGATGAGCTGCGGGACATCGTGGCGAAGTACTGGGTGATCGACGAGATCAAGCCCGCGCGCATCCATGGCGTGTTTCCCGAGGGCTTCGACAGCTTCTTTCCGGTGGCCGACGTCAGGGAGGAACCCAACGGCCGCAAGTCCGTGCCCGCCTGGCTGCTCTCGGCGCACCTGGGCTAGATCGCGGACTGGCTAACCCGCCACGCACCGACCCCTTGGCGGCTATGCGGTCGCTATGAGGCAGGATTAGGGGTGCCGTCCATGGCATGCGCTGGGATGGCGATCTCATGCGCGGACCCCGAAGGAGTCGGATGGCGGACCCCCTCGACAGCAATGTCGCCGGCCAGGCGGCTCGCGAGCCCACCACCAACGGCGCCGAAGCATCGTCACCGATCAGGCCGATGTACTCGCGCGTGCTGCTCAAGCTCGGCGGCGAGATGTTCGGCGGCGGGGAAGTGGGCCTCGATCCCGACGTGGTGTCCCTGGTGGCCAGGCAGATCGCGGAAGTAGTCCGCAGCGGTGTGCAAGTTGCCGTCGTGATCGGCGGCGGCAACTACTTCCGCGGCGCGCAGCTGCAGCAGCGCGGGATGGAGCGCACCCGCTCGGACTACATGGGCATGCTCGGCACCGTGATGAATAGCCTTGCCCTGCAAGATTTCCTGGAGCGCGAGGGCATCGCGACGCGGGTGCAGACGGCCATCACGATGGGGCAGGTCGCCGAGCCCTACATTCCGCTACGCGCCGTGCGCCATCTGGAGAAGGGGCGCGTGGTGATCTTTGGCGCAGGCATGGGGCTGCCGTATTTCTCCACCGACACCACTGCGGCGCAGCGTGCGCTGGAGATCGGCGCCCAGGTGGTCCTGATGGCCAAGGCGGTCGATGGGGTGTTCACCGCTGACCCGCGCGAGCACCCCGACGCCGAGCTGCTCACCGCGATCAGCCACCGCGAGGTCATCGACCGCGGACTGAAGGTCGCCGACGCTACCGCGTTCAGCCTGTGCATGGACAACGGCATGCCGATCCTGGTGTTCAACCTCCTTACCGACGGCAATATCGCGCGGGCGGTCGCAGGTGAGAAGATCGGAACACTGGTCACCACCTGACGGGAGAAAGTCAGGGGCGAGCGCTAGCGACGGGAGAACCAGCGTGATCGACGAAACTCTCTTCGACGCCGAAGAGAAGATGGAAAAGGCGGTGTCGGTGGCACGCGACGACCTGTCGTCGATCCGCACCGGCCGCGCGAACCCCGGCATGTTCTCGCGCATAACCGTCGACTACTACGGGTCGACCACCCCGATCACCCAGCTGTCCAGCATCAACGTGCCGGAGGCCCGGCTGGTGGTGATCAAACCCTATGAGACCAACCAGCTGCGCAACATCGAGGACGCGATCCGCAATTCCGACCTCGGGGTGAATCCCACCAACGACGGCAACGTCATTCGCATCGCGATTCCTCAGCTGACCGAGGAACGCCGACGGGACCTGGTCAAGCAGGCCAAGGCCAAGGGTGAGGACGCGCGGGTCTCGGTGCGCAACATTCGCCGCAAGGCGATGGAAGAGCTGCACCGCATCCGCAAGGACGGCGAGGCCGGCGAGGATGAGGTGAGCCGCGCCGAAAAGGACCTCGACAAGACCACACATCAATACACCAACCAGATCGACGAGTTGGTCAAGCACAAAGAAGGCGAGCTGCTGGAGGTCTAGTGGCCGATCAGAAGACAACTCCCGTGGCCGATACGTCGGAGCCGACCAAGAAGACATCTCGGGCCGGCCGAAACCTGCCGGCCGCCATCGCCGTCGGTGTGCTCCTGGGCGCGATGGCGATAGTGATTCTGCTTTTCGCACCGAGTGGATGGCTGGTCGTGCTGACGGTGGCGATGCCGATCGCCACTCACGAGGTCGTTCGACGGCTGCGAGAGGCCGGGTACGCCCTGCCCGTGATTCCGCTGTTGATCGGCGGCCTGGCGATGATCTGGCTGACGTGGCCCTACGGTGCGGCCGGCCTGTTGGGGGCATACGCGGGCACGATCGTGGTGTGTATGGTCTGGCGCTTGGTCGGGCACGGTCTTCGCGAGCAACCGGTGAATTACCTGCGCGATATTTCGGCCACCGTGTTGGTCGCGACATGGATACCGCTGTTCGCCAGTTTCAGTGCGCTGCTGATCTTCCAGGAGCATGGTGGCAGCCGAGTGTTCACCGTGATCGCGACCGTCGTTTTCGCCGACACCGGCGGTTACGTCGCCGGGGTGTTGTTCGGCAAGCACCTGATGGTGCCCGCGATCAGCCCAAGGAAGTCGTGGGAGGGGCTTGGCGGCTCCGTGTTGTTCGGAGTCACCGCATCGGTGTTGTCGGTGGCATTCTTGCTGGACAAGCCGGCCTGGGTCGGCGTGCCGCTGGGGCTGATACTCGTGATCACCGGCGTTCTCGGCGACTTGGTCGAGTCGCAGGTCAAGCGCGACCTCGGCATCAAGGACATGGGCACGCTGCTGCCCGGCCACGGCGGAATCATGGACCGGATCGACGCGATGCTGCCGTCGGCGGTCGCCGGCTGGATCGTGCTGACGCTGTTGGCGTGAGACGCCCTCAGTTGCCGGTCAGGTAGCGCTGCACGGTCGGCCCGACGAAGGCGACGAGGTCGTCGACGGGTGTCGAGGCGAGCGGCTCGATTTTGAGCTGGTAACGCGCGAACGCCAAACCCATCAGGTGGCTGGCCACGAGCTCGACGCGCAGCACGGCGTCGGCGACCCCGAATTCGGCCGCAACACGTTCCGCCATCGGGCCAGCGACGGCGTCGTGCAACATTTTTCGTGCCTGCGGCAGGATCGACGCCGACCGCCAAAGAGCCAGTAGCGGCTCGAATACACCGCCTTCGTCCCAGTGCTCGAGGAACCGGCGCACGAGTCTCGGGCCGATCTGCTCAGCGCCGTCGTCGAGCAGTGTGGCCAGCTGGTGGAGCGGATGCTCGGGACCGGTCAGCACCGACGCGCTGAACAACCCCTCCTTGTTGCCGAAGAAGTAGTAGACCATCGCGACGTCCACACCGGCGTCGGCGGCGATTCGTCGAACGGTCGCCCGCTCGTACCCGTCGCGCATGAAGTTGTCGCGCGCCGCTTCCACGATGCGTTGCTTGTTCTGCTGACCGGTGCGCCACCGGCCGGTGCGCCGCGTTTCTGGCATGAGCCGAAGCGTACTTCAACAGGCGTTGATGTAAGACGCGCGCAGTCGTACGCTAATTCTTGAACGGATGTTGAAGAAGGAGGACGACGATGACGGAGAAACTCCAACGACGGCTCTGGTGGCGGCATGTGCTGTCGTTTCTGCTCGCGCCCGTGACGATGACGGTCGTCATTCCGGCGCTGATCCTGTGGCCAGACGTGCGGCTGCCCGACTTCGACTCACCGCTGACGATTGGGCTCGCGATCATCGGCTGTGTTCTGATCGCCGGCGGGGTGGTCATGCTGTTCTGGACCGTCTACCTGTTTGACCGGGTGGGCAAGGGGACGCTCGGTGTCGGCGAGGTGCTGGGCCAGCCGGTCAATCTGGTGGTGCGTGGGCCCTATCGCCATGTCCGCAATCCGATGATCAGCGGAGTGCTGGCGATCCTGCTGGGGGAGGCGGCCGTTGCGGCGTCGGGCTGGCTGCTGCTCTGGTTCGCGATCTTCTTTGCCGTGCTGACGACCGTCATCCAGGTGTGGGAAGAGCCCCATCTCACCAAGCGGTTCGGCGATGAGTACGTCAACTACCGCCGCAACGTTCCGCGATGGATCCCGCGAGTGTCGGCCTGGGAGCCAAGCGCTGCTCGCGTGACACCCGAGCGTTGAGCCAGCACGCCGCGGCACCCACGACGAGGCCGACGGCGATCCCGATATCGGGTCGCTGGCCCAGCATCAGCCACGACAGCAGGCCCGCGACAGCGGGAATGACCGCGAACAGCGTGGCGACCGTCGCCGCACCGTGGTTGTTGACCGCACGGACATAGAGCGTCATGCACAAGGTGGCGTTCAGCAGGACGACCGCGGCCACCGCCCCGGCGGCTTTCCACGGGTCGGTCACCGTCCACCGCGTCAGCCCTGCCAGCACAACCACCGGGATCACGCACGCGGCGTTCTGCAGCGCTGCGGTCACGCGGAAGTCCACGCCCCCGCAGAACCGCTGCTGGTACACACCACCCGCGGCGACACTGAACAACGACACGAGAATCAGAAGGACCGCGGCGTCCAGACCGCCGACAGTCACCAGTCGACCCGCGCAGGCGGCGAGCACCGCGAGCACACCGAGCACCAGCGTGCCGACGCGCGCCCACGACAGCCCCTCACCGAGGAACATCGCCGCCAGCAGGGCGGTGACGACGGGATTCATCGAGATGATCACGGCACCCAGCACAGCGGGTGCACCGTGCATAAGCGCAAGATAAAGACACGTGAAGAGCAGACCCTGTGCCAGCAATCCGCTGACCAACACGTGCGACAGCGTGCGGCCTGTGGGCCAGGTCACGCGCGCGATCCGTGCCCAGCCCGACAGGATCGCGGCGGCAAGCGCGAACCGGAACACCAGCACCGCCATCGGCGACATCGCCGAAACCGCAAGCGCGCCAATCGGATAGCCGAGGGCGTAGAAGAACGTCAACGACCACGCCGTACGGAATGGCATCGTGGGCAGGGGCATGGCTCCCATGGTTGCGACCAACGTCTATCGTCGCCAATCAATTTCCGCCGACCGTGGATGGGATACTGACAAAAGCTCATGGCCACATCCCTGCCTTTGGTTTTCGATCCGCCGCCACGCGCGATGCCGCCGCGCCACCTCGCCGACCTCGACGAGGCCGGGCGTGCCGCGGCCGTCGCGGAGCTGGGGCTGCCGGCGTTTCGCGGCAAGCAGCTGGCCAACCAGTACTACGGGCGACTGATCGTCGATCCCCGCCAGATGACGGACTTGCCCGCGGCGGTGCGCGATCAGGTCGCCGACGCATTGTTCCCGGCCCTGCTCGACGCGGTGCGCGAGATCGAGTGCGATGCGGGGCAGACCCGCAAGATGTTGTGGCGCGCGGTGAACGGCACCACCTTCGAGTCGGTGCTGATGCGCTACCCGGACCGCAACACGGTGTGCATCTCATCTCAGGCGGGCTGCGGAATGGCGTGCCCATTCTGCGCGACCGGCCAGGGCGGGCTGACGCGCAACCTGTCGACTGCGGAGATCCTTGAGCAGGTGCGCGCGGCAGCGGTGGAGCTGCGGGACCGCGACCACGGCAGGTTGTCCAACATCGTGTTCATGGGCATGGGGGAGCCGCTGGCCAACTACAACCGCGTGCTCGCTGCACTGCGTCGCATCACTGCGGCCCCGCCGAACGGCTTCGGCATCTCGGCGCGTTCGGTGACCGTGTCGACGGTGGGGTTGGCGCCCGCGATCCGCAAGCTGGCCGACGAACGGCTCAACGTGACGCTGGCGCTGTCGCTGCACGCGCCCGACGACGAACTGCGCGACACGCTGGTGCCGGTGAACAACCGGTGGAAGGTGAGCGAAGCCCTCGACGCCGCACGGTATTACGCCGACGCGACCGGGCGTCGGGTGTCGATCGAATACGCATTGATCCGTGACGTCAACGATCAGCCATGGCGGGCCGATCTGCTGGGCAAGCGGCTGCACGGCGCGCTCGGACCGCTCGCGCACGTCAACCTCATCCCGCTCAACCCAACGCCGGGCAGCGAGTGGGACGCCAGCCCCAAGCCCGCCGAACGCGAGTTCGTCAAACGGGTCCGCGAGCGCGGGGTGTCATGCACGGTTCGTGACACCCGCGGCCGCGAAATCGCCGCCGCCTGTGGGCAACTGGCCGCCCAGGGCTGAGCCTCGAGATCGACGTTTTGCAGCTTCGCACTCGCACTTTCCCTACAGAACGCGGATCTCACGGCCCCGCAACCCCAAACCCGCACCCCGCAACCCCAAACCCGCACCCCGCAACCCCGCTCCGCCGAACGGACCCACGACCCCGCGACGGCGCACCACCTAGTCGGGCTGCTTGATTCCGACGGCGTGTCGCAGCTGCGCAAGGAACTGGTCGCCGTCGTCGCTGCGCACGATGTAATGCGACACCGCGACGCGGATCGCCGTCGCCGCCTTGACGCCGCCGTTGGGGCCCGACATCAGTCGCTGGAGGCGCGCCCGCATCACCGGGATAATCGGCGCCAACTGGGCGATCACCACCTCGGGTTCGATATCGACCAGCCGGACGCCCGAGTACGACTGCTGATACTGGACGATGAACCTCAGCGCGGCGTCGAGCTTCTCCGTTCCCCGCAGGCCGGCGGTCGCCCTGCTGATCCCGGTGTCGAACATCTCGCGCTCGAAGTCACCGAACGCGTCGAGCAGTTCCCCTTTGGAGGCGAACCAGCGGTAAAGCGTCGGCCGGGAAACCCCGGCCTGAAGCGCCACCTCCGAGAGGCTCAGCTTCGTCTGCCCACTGCTACCGAGCACTTCCGCGGTGGCTACCAGGATCCGGTGTCTCGTCGATGTGTCTTCGACGATCTCGGATGCGTCCCGGCGGACGGCTAGTGGTTCGTTCACTTCCCCGGCCTTAATCGTTGGTTCACAGGAATCGTAGAACGTGGGACCTCCGGTTACGGCATTGCCGCCGCAAGTACCGATCGAGCAGTGCCACCGTACCGAGACCGGCGCAGACCGCCCATCAGGGCCCCAACGTGGGCGTCGACCTCCTAGTCTGGGCCTGTAGTCTCGCCAAGTTTACAAATCTAACCGTGTTTGTAAAGAAGGGATGACCATGGCCGGACCCCTCAAGGGCATCAGAGTCATCGAACTCGGGGTGTGGGTTGCGGGCCCGGCAGCCGGCGGAATCCTGGCGGACTGGGGCGCGGACGTCATCAAGATCGAACCGCCCACCGGTGATCCCGCGCGCATGTTCGGCCGGATGCTGGGCATCGAATCCGGCGTGAGTCCTCCGTTCGAGATGGACAACCGCGGCAAGCGCGGCATCGTGCTCGACCTGACGACGCCGGACGGCTGCGCCACCGCGCTCGAGTTGCTGACCGAGGCCGACGTGTTCATCACCAACATCCGGCCCGCTGCGCTGCGGCGGGTGGGCCTGGCCTTCGAGGCGGTCGCCGAGCGCAATCCGCGCCTGGTGTACGGCTTGATCACCGGGTTCGGCGAGACCGGACCCGACGCGGACCGCGCCGCCTACGACGTCGCGGCGTTCTGGGCGCGATCCGGACTCGCACATCTGCTGACCCGCCCGGGCGAGACCCCCCCGTTTCAGCGGGGCGGCATGGGTGACCACACCGCCGGGATGACGATGGCCGGGGCGGTGTGTGCGGCGCTGGTTGCGCGGGCGCGCACGGGATCGGGTCAGCTGGTGACGACGTCGCTGTACCGGCAGGGCGCATACACGGTGAGCTTCGACCTCAACACGTTCCTGTTGACCGGCCATCCCATCGCGATCGGGCAACGCGAGACGATGGGCAATCCGTGCATGAACAACTATGCGGCGGGCGATGGGCGACGGTTCTGGATTGTCGGCCTGCAAGGGGATCGGCACTGGCCTGCGCTGTGTCGCGCCGTCGGCCGCACCGACTGGCTGACCGACGACCGTTTCGCTACCGGGCGATCGCGCGCCGCCAACGCCGTGCAGCTGATCGGCGAGCTCGATGCGATATTCGCGACAAAACCGCTCGACGAATGGGCGAAAGTCTTTGCGGGCGAACCGGATTTCTTCTGGTCGCCGATCAACTCCATCGAGGACGTGGTGGCCGATGAGCAGTTCCACGCCGCGGGCGGCGTTGTCTATGTGCCGGACGACGACTCAACCGTGCCGATGGTCGCCACTCCGGCGGATTTTCACGGCACGCCGTGGGCGCCCAGGTCAACCGCACCTCGGATCGGCCAGCACACCGACGAAATCCTCGCAGAACTCAAAGCCTCTCAATGAGATTGGTGTTTGACGCGCGCCGCGTGCCGTAGCTGAGCGAGGAAGTCGTCGTCATCATCGCTGCGCACCAGATAGTGCGATATCGCCACGCGGACTGCCGTCGCGACCGCAAGGGCGGCATCCGGACCCGACGCGAGGCGCTCGAGCCGTTCCCGCATGAGCGGAATGACTCGCGACAACCGCGTGATGACGCGCGCCGGTTCGATGTCGATCATCCGCAATCCGGGATAGGAGTGCTGGTACTCGACGATGACCCGCAGCGCCGCGTCGAGCCTCTCGCCGGCGGGAAGATCGGCGATCGCCGCGGCAACGGCGCGTTCGTAGTACTGCCGCTCCCAGACCCCGAATGCGTCGAGCAGTTCCCTCTTGTCTGCGAAGTAGCGGTAGAGAGTGGGGCGCGACACCGCGGCCTGCAGCGCGACCTGGGACAGGCTCAGCTTCGTCATGCCGTTGCGGCCGAGCACCTCCGCGGTGGCGGCAAGTATCCGCTGACGGGTTGACGTGTCCGCGTCGGTCAACGGTTCCTGCATCCTTATAGCTTTACAAATTTTCTTCAGAGTGTCACGCTGAATCCGCACGTGAGCACAGCGCGTCCCGACGCGGAACGGGGGGTGACCAATCGACTTCGCACGAGTGCAGCTATCCGACGACGATGAGGCCTTTCGGGAGGAGCTCCGGTCGTTGGTGAAGACCCTTGTCACAGAGGAAGTCATCCGGCGCGACCGCGAAACCGGCGAAAACTTCGACGAGGGCGTGCACCTGGCATTGGGCGCCGCCGGCTACCTGGCGCGCGACTGGCACGACGAGGCCGACGGCGGCTTCACCCGGGTGCGCCGGCGCATCTGGCACCTCGAGATCGGCCGCGCTCACACGCCGTGGTTCCACTGGGGCACCACGGCCATGGTCGCCCACACCGTGCACCGGTTCGGATCCCCCGAACTCAAAGAACAGGTGCTGCCGAAAGTACTGTCCGGTGAATACCGGCTGTGCCTCGGCTACACCGAGCCCGAGGGCGGCTCCGACGTCGCGACGTGCAAGACCCGCGCCGTCCGCGACGGTGACGGCTGGATCATCAACGGCTCCAAGATGTTCACCTCGAATGCGCACAACGCCCACTACGTCTTCCTGGTCACCAACACCGATCCAGAGGCACCGAAACATCAGAGCCTGACGATGTTCCTGGTGCCGCTGGATTCGCCGGGCGTTGATATTCAGCCCATCCGAACCGTCGACGGCGACCGCACCAACATCACGTACTACCGCGATGTGCGCGTGCACGACCGATACCGGGTCGGCCAGGTCAACGGCGGCTGGACGGTGCTGCGGGAAGCGCTCAACGACGAGCACGGTACGGTCGACCGCGGCTCCGACGGCTTGCAGAAGCTCGCGGTCATGTCCGAGCATCTCCTGCTCCTGGCCGAGGCCATCGACAAGGTCGCGGCGATAGTCGCCAACACGAAAGCCGCCGATGACCAGTCGGTGAAGTACCGGCTGGGGCGCGCCGTTGCTCGAATGGAGGCGGCGATGAGCACCCCGGAGATGTTCGGGCGCGTTGCCATCGCCCAGACCATGCGCGATGTCTCCCCGGATCTGATGGACATTCTCGGGCCCGCGGCGAGCCTGCCCGTCGGCACCAAAGGCGCGGCCGACGACGGCGCGGCCGAGTACATCTTCCGGCTGGCATCGCCCACCGGGATCTACGGCGGCACGCTCGAGGTCTTCCGCAACATGATCGCCCAGCACACACTCGGGCTGGGCCGTCCAAGCTACTAGAGCCGGGCGACCACCTTTGAGGCCAACAATTCCAGGGTTTCGTCGGAGCCCCGGTCATGGGTGAACAGCACGATCTGTCCGAAGCCGAGGTCGACCAGCTGGTGGAGGCGATCGACGATCGCCGACGGGGTACCGATCAGCCCGCCCTCATGCAGCCCGAATGCCGGTATCCCGAAACGCTTTTCGGCGAGCTGTCGGACGCTGGGCAGCGACGCGTCGTCCGGTGCCAGCGCCATGACGGCCTCGATCGAGAGCACGATGGTGTCCGGGTCCCGGTCGATGTCCTCGCAGATCGATCGCAAAACCGAGATCTTGTGTTCGAGCTCGCCCAGCGCATAGGTCGGCACGTTCCAGACGTCGGCATAGCGGGCCACCAACGGCAGCGTGTACTTCTCACCGACACCGCCGACGATGATGGGTGGCCGTGGCAGCTGGGCGGGCCCGGGCTTGATCGGCATGTCCCGCACCCTGAAATGGCGTCCCTCGAAGTCGATGCGTTCGTTCGCGAACGCCTGGTGCAGGATCTCCAATGTCTCGCCGAGCCGGGCTGAGCGTTGCGCGAACGAGCCCCATTCGAGGCCGCTTCGGGTGTGCTCGTCTTCGAGCGAGCCGCTGCCGATACCGAGCTGCAGCCGTCCGGCCGAGATTTGGTCCAACGTCGTTGCCATCTTGGCCAGTACGGCCGGATGACGGAATTGGTTGCACAGCACCATGTGCCCGACACGGATTCGCCCGGTGCGGCTGAGCAACGCGGTCGCCAGCGTCCAGGCTTCCAGGGAGGGGTAGTCGGGCGCGCCGGGCCCGTAGAGGTGGTCGTAGAGCCAGATCGAGTCGATCCCGAGGTCGTCGCAGCGCGTCGCGCGATGCAGCATGGCCTCAAAGGTGAAACCCATCTGTGGCAGAAAGACACCGATCTCCGGTTTGCTCATGGCCGCAGCTCCAACCTTCCGTGGGCAATGGTGGTGACTCCCCGCGCAGTTGCCTCGAAAGCGAACGAATTCTCGTCGATGCCAAAGGCATTCACGGTCAGGTCCGCGCCGAGCGGAGTGGGCGATGCGAACCGCACAGCCACCCGCGCAACCCTGCCGGGATCGTCGACGCCGAGCAGGCCGAGGAGCCGGTGAGCGCAGATCGCCATGGTGCACAGGCCGTGGGTGAACACGAAGTCGAATCCCGCCGCCTGCGCCACCTCGATGTCGAAGTGGTGCGCCGCCCAGTCGCCGGACACCTCGGCGTAGCGGTGGGCCACCTGTTCGTCGATGTGGTGCACCGTGGACCCGAGCGGGCGGGCCCCGCCCGCGTCGGGGAAACGATGGTCGGCGGGCATCGACCCCAGATCGGCCACGGCATTCAGGCCGAGCAGAACCATCGTCCACCATTGCTCGACCGCGATCCGGCCATCGGAACCGAATTGCTCGATGTGCACCGCGACGTGCGTGCCTGCCCGAGAGGTCCGAACGCCCGAGACCTGCGACCACGTTTCGAGCCGCTCACCGGGGCGCACCGGCCGATGGAGCCGGATGTCGTGTTCTCCGTGCACCCCGCCGCGGGCTCGCCGCCACGCCCCCGCAGGCACGTCGGCCCTGGCCGCTTCCTGCGCATCGAAGACGAGGATCACCGGAAATACCGCAGGCACGGCCGAGCCGTTCAGCACGGCGGCGGTCTGGTCCCCGGTGGCGGCCGCGTAGCTGGCAATCACGCCGGGATCCAGGCTGCCCGGGAAGGGACCGTACCGCGCCGGGGCCACCGTCAGCTCGCTCATCGTCACACCGGCGCCTCCTCCCGTTGGCGCGAACGCTGTACATTCCGCAGTTCGCATGGTAACGAGATTCTCGGGATTGAAGAAGGTTGTTCTGGGTAGCGAGGGGGCACCGCCATGCGGTTCACATTCACCCATCCGATGCACAGCCACCCCTACAACCCCGAGCTGGTCACCGGGGCAGGCATCGCCGCGGTGGCAGCGGCCGCCGAGGAGGCCGGGTTTCACGGATTCGGATTCACCGACCACCCCGCCCCGTCGCAGCGATGGCTTAACGCCGGTGGGCACGACGCGCTGGACCCCTTTGTGGCAATGGGATTCGCGGCGGCACGCACGACGACGGTGCGCCTGATCCCCAACATCGTTGTGCTGCCGTACCGCAACCCGTTCGTTGTCGCCAAGTCCGGCGCGACGCTGGACATGCTGTCCGGCGGCCGGTTCACGCTCGCGGTCGGTGTCGGCTACCTGAAGCGGGAATTCACCGCGTTGGGTGTGGAGTTCGACGAACGCGCCGCGCTGTTCGAGGAAGCCCTGCAGGTGATCCGCGCCATCTGGACCCAGGACGACATCTCGTACGAGGGCAAGAACTTCAGCGCCAAGGGCATCACCGCCCACCCGCGCCCGGTGAGCCAACCGCATCCGCCGATCTGGGTCGGTGGCAATACCGCCGCAGCCCGCCAGCGGGTGGCCAACTACGGTGACGGCTGGTGCCCGTTTCCCGCGCCCGCCGCCCTGGCCCAGACCGCGCGCACGGCCGTGCTCGACTCGCTGGACCAACTGGCAGCAGGCATCGACGATCTGCGCCGCCGAATCGACGCGGCGGGGCGCGACTGGTCGGGCATCGACGTCACGTGGACCAACGCCGAAGGTGGCAGCCCGGCGACGGACGCCTTCAACGCCGACGCCTACCTGGGCGGCGTGGAAAAGCTTGCCGCACTGGGGGTGACGTGGCTTCAGGTAGCGGTGCCGGGCGACAGCCTGTCGCATGCAACCGAGGCCATCGAGCGCTTCGGCACCGCGGTTATCCAGGCGCGCTGACCGTCACCCCAGCCGGCGCGCGACCCCGCGTCAGAACGCCTCCTCCGGAAGCGACATGATGTCGTCGTCGAGCGACCCGATGATGTCGCGCAACCCGGTGAGCCGGGGCAGCATGTTCGCCGCGAAGAACTCCGCTGTCGCGATCTTGCCCCGGTAGAACGCCTCGTCGCGGGTCGGTTCGGCGGCGAGGGCAGCATGTGCGACGCCGGCCTGCACGAGCAGCCGCCAACCGATGAGCAGATCGCCCACCGCGAGCAGGAACCGCACCGAGGCCAGCCCGACTTTGTAGATCTCCGTGGGCTTTTCGGCCGCCGACATGAGGTAGCCGGTCAGTGTCGCCGTCATCGTCTGCACGTCCTCGAGCGCCGTCCGCAGCCGCTCGGCCTGCGGGCGCAGCGCAGGGTCGCATGTCTCGATGGTCCGGCTGACTTGGGACGCCACATGCGCAAGCGATTCGCCCCGGTCGCGAACGATCTTGCGGAAGAAGAGGTCCAGCGCCTGGATGGCGGTCGTGCCCTCGTAGAGGGAGTCGATCTTCGCGTCGCGAATGTACTGCTCGATCGGATAGTCCTGCAGGAAGCCGGACCCGCCAAGCGTCTGCAGCGACTCAGTGAGTATCTCGTAGGCGCGTTCGGAGCTCACCCCCTTCACGATCGGCAGCAACAGGTCGTCGACCCGGTGCGCCATGCCGGGGTCGGCACCCGAAGTCTGTTGTGCGACATCGTCGTCCTGATGCGCGGCGGCATACATGTACAGCGCGCGAAGACCTTCGGCATAGGCCTTCTGCGTCATCAGGCTGCGCCGCACGTCGGGGTGGTGAATGATGGTGACCCTCGGCGCGGTCTTGTCCGTCATCTTGGTCATGTCGGCACCCTGCACCCGCTCCTTGGCGTAGGCCAGCGCGTTGAGGTACCCGGTGGACAAGGTGCCCGCCGCCTTGACGCCGATCGTCATGCGGGCGTTCTCGATGACGGTGAACATCTGCGCGATGCCGTTGTGTACGTCGCCGACCAGGTAGCCGACCGCGGGTATACCGTGCGCACCGAACGTCAACTCACATGTGGGGGAGGACTTCAGGCCCATCTTGTGTTCGAGCCCGGTCGCGAAAACCCCGTTGCGAGGACCGAGTTCGAGTGTGTCGGGGTCAAACAGATACATGGGCACGTAGAACAGGCTCAACCCCTTGGTGCCCGGTCCAGCGGCCTCGGGACGGGCCAACACCAGATGGAAGATGTTCTCGGCGGTATCGCCGACGTCGCCGCCGGAAATGAACCGCTTCACGCCTTCGATGTGCCATGTGCCATCGGGCTGGGCGATGGCCTTGGCGCGGCCCGCCCCGACATCGGAGCCTGCGTCGGGTTCGGTCAGCACCATCGTGGCCGCCCAGCCGCGCTCCACACCCATTGCCGCCCAACGCTTTTGCTGCTCGGTGCCCTCGGCGGCGAGCGCGTTGGCCATCGCCGGTCCCAGGGCGTAGAGGAACGTCGCCGACGGATTGGCGCACATCAGCAGTTCCAGCAGCGCCCACGTCAGCGCGGCGGGGGCGGGCTGGCCACCGATCTCTTCGGCCGCCCCGACGCGCCACCACTCGGCCTCCTTGACCGCCTGCACCGTCTTGGCCAGCTCCGGGGGCACGGAGATGCTGTGGGTGTCCGGATGGAATACCGGCGGGTTGCGGTCGGCGTCGGCGAACGAGTCGGCCACCGGACCTTCGGCCAGGCGAGCGACCTCGTCGAGCATGGTGCGCGCGGTGTCGGCGTCCAGATCGCCGTACCCGCCCGCGTCCAGAACCTTGCCCAGATTCAGCACCTCGAACAGGTTGAACTCGATGTCACGCACGTTGGCGATGTAGTGCCCCAAGGCTTTTCCCTTCACACTGACGATATAGACGCAGTGTCCCTGAGCAGGGAAAACGTACGCAACCGTAACCTACGCTGACGGAACCGTAGGGTCTGAGGTCGCCGCGCTCGGTGTGATGTCGGTCACGCGGCTCCGCCGCCGTCCGGGCGCCCCGCCGGCGCGGGCAGTTCCGCAACGACGTCGGCGTGCGCGGCATCGAAGCTGAGATGCCCCTTGATCGGGAGGCTTTCGGGCGGGGGATCCTCGTAGCTCCAGGCGACGTCCTCGACGATCGTGTCGCCGACGACGGCGGACCAGTACGCCGCATAGCCCTTGTAGTTGCAGTAGCTCGTGGTGTCCGACCGCCACAACAGGTCGGTGCGGACCAGCGACGGGTCGACGTAAAGCCGGGGTTCGAGCGCGGTTTCGAAGACGATCACCGTGTCGACGGTGTCCACAAGGGTGGTGCCCGCAACGGCGACGCGAAGCCCTCGCTTGGTCGGGCGGCAGTCGACGCGGTGATAAGGGTTCGGCGGGTAGTGAACGAGCCTGCGACCTTCCTCGAACCACGCGTCGACCGCGTCCCACGGAACGTGCACAAACCCCGGCGCCATCGGTTCGGGCTCGCCGGGTAGATCACCCACGTCGTCCGCCGGGAACACGTAGCTCAGCGGGTGGCCCTGCCGGTGCACCATCAACGCCCGCTCGGTATCGATGACCGGCCGGCCGTCGCGGAACGCCTTGATGCGCCGCGGGTGCGGCTCGGCGAACACGACATCGTCGGGCAACGCGGAGGAGAACCAACCGGCGGGCTCCTTGCCGAGCGGGCCGCGCCCTGCCACAAGACTCAATCCGGGTCCTCCGATCACCGTCCTTCCGAACAAGCTAACCATCGGTTTGCCCGAAGCCGCGTGCGCGATGATCGATGCGTTCCATTTCCGGCCTTTACAGATCAGCACAAAAATGTCACGCTCTGTATGTGCCGCTGTCGGATCGAATCGGATAGGACTCCCATGGCATCGCGCCCCTTTATCAATGACGAGAGTGTCCAGGACGTCCACCCGAAGGCCGAGGCCGCCGCGATCGATCGGTATCAACTCAACGTCGCCGCGGCGACCATGGCCGATGTCGTGAGCTCGGCGGGCGGCTGGCTGTGCGACCGGGCGTGGGCGGGCTGGGAGGTCAACGTGCTGATCGCCGATCATCACGATCCGCGGCCGTTGAAGATCCTGGGCGCTACCGCGCTCGACCTGGACGCTGAGTTCGGGTCGGTGATGACGCACGCCTCGCCGGGCGGTGCGCTCGCGGTGAGTGCCGATCTGCTGCGCACCGACGGGCGAGTCCGCACGGACATCCTGAGGGTGCTCAAGCGCGGGCGCACCGAGGTCACTGTGTGGGGTGAGTCGTGGCCGGCCGAATTCGGTCGGCAGGTCGATCCGGTTGAGCACCGGCTGAGCGCAGCCGCGCGGGCGTTCAAGGCTCACGCTTTGGCCGGGGTGGCGGCGCCGGAAGGTTCGCCGGGTAGCACCGAGACGCTGTTCCGGATTGGGACGGGATCGTTCCGCCCGCTGTACTCGGTCTAGGCGTCTACCGGATCCAGCCGCGGCGGCGCAGCCACCAGTCGCGTGCCACGGCGAACACGATGAGTGCGGCGAACCCGACGAGGAACGCGTCTTCGATGTGGCCCTCGTGGTTGCCCCGCAGCATCGCAAGCAGGAACCCCGCCGACAGCAGCCCGCCGATGTGGATCAGCTTGTAGTTCTCCTTGGACCAACCCCACTCCGCGGACGGCACATCTTCGACGTCGACGCCGGTGTATCGCTGCACTTCGGTGCTGGCCACGGCTGCTCCTCACGGTCCGGGGGACTACTGCCGACATTGTGGCACAGGTCTACTACGCGCGGCCGTAGAGTAGCCCGTCATGGGCGGTCAGTTCGACGGGAAGGTCGTCTTCATCACCGGCGCGGCGCGGGGCCAGGGCCGCGCGCACGCCGTTCGGTTCGCCGAAGAGGGCGCCGACGTCATCGCGTTGGACCTGTGCGATCAGATCGACAGCGTCGCATACCCGATGGCGACACCGGAGGATCTCGGCGAGACGGTCAACCTGGTCGAGAAGACCGGCCGGCGCATCGTGGCCGAGCACGGCGACGTTCGTGACCTCGAGCGGCTCAGGGCCGTCGTGGCCAAGGGTGTGGCCGAATTCGGTCGGCTCGACTTCGTGCTCGCCAACGCGGGCATCTTCCCGGCAGCGGGCGAACAGCGTCTCGACATCGCCGCGTTTGTCGACGCGGTGAACGTCATGATCACCGGTGTCTACTTCACCATCGAGGCGGCGCTGCCCGCGATGCTGAGCCACGGCGACGGCGGGGCCGTCGTTATCACCAGTTCTGCGGCCGGATTCAAGTCGGTGAGCTCCGGCTTCGACACCATGAGTCACGGCGCCGCTGGCTACACGGCGGCGAAGACCGGGGTCATCGGCGTGATGCGGTATTTCGCTACGTCGTTGGCCGAGAGAAACATTCGGGTCACCTCGGTGCACCCGGGCGCGGTTGCGACACCGATGATTATTAACGAGGCGATGGGGCGATTGATTGGAGACCAACCCGCATTCGGCAAAGCTCAGCAGCCGAAATTGTCCCTGCCGCCGATGGAGCCCGAGGTCGTCACCGACATGGTGGTGTATCTGTGCGGTCCATCGGGCCGGTACCTGACCGGCGTCGCGCTTCCGATCGACGGCGGCCTCACGCTCAGATAACGGCGAACAGCACGGCCTAACCCCCGCCGTCGAACCGGAACACGCTGAGCCGGTCGGCGAGCGCCTCGAATTCGTCGGGGGCTCCCGTCCGCACCAGGCCGGCCCGTTTCGCGAAGCCGACGCCGACCGGCACCTTGACCGCGAACGCCCGCAGCACGGGACCGGCTTCCGCCGCGCTGAGTTGCACGATCTTCACCGGCCGTGACTTTCGGCCACGCGCGAGGGTCCCGGCGCCGGCCGCCCGGGCGTTGGCCGCCCAGTCGGCGCCGGGGTACCCGGCCACTACGTAGAGTCCACCGTCATGCTCGAACGGCGTCATCGGGGTGCTGCGCGGCCGGCCCGTCCTGCGGCCTGGCACGGTCAGAACCATGGACGGCCCCGCTGGAATGCCGAGCTTCTGAATGGCCTTGACGACCCGATTCATCGATTTGAGGTAACGCGGGGGGCGTGGATCGGACATGTCCTGTCTCCCTGACTATTTGGTGAACAGATCGCGATGGGCGGAAACGGCGTCGGCGAAAGTTCGAGGTTGTCGCCCGAGGATCTTCTCCACGTCGTGGGTCACCAGTGCCGGCTTCTCGACGGTCGTCTCCAAGAACGCGATATACGCGTCGGCGAATTCGGCGGGAAAGCCCAACCCGATGAAGCGCTGCCGCACCATCTCGGCGGGCACCTCCTGGTAGCGCAGCGGGCGGCCGAGGACGGTGCCGATGACATCGACGAGTTCCACGTTGGTCATCGCCTGCGGACCGGTCAACGGAATCTTCTGGCCCACAAGGTCGTCGGTGAGCAACGCGTGCGCGGCGACGGCCGAGATATCGCTGTCGACGATGGGTGCGGTCGACGCGGCCGCATACGGGCCGGCCACCACATCGCCTGCCTGGATCTGCGGCCCCCACATGCCGAAGAAGTTGGTGACGAACACCGTTGGGCGCAGGCTCACCCACTCCAGGCCGGAGTCGACGGCCAGTTGCTCCACCTCCAGGTTGCGGTCGCCGCGCAACCGCGAGGGCTGGCGCGAGAAGTCGTCGTCGGCGTTGATGGCCGACAGTGCCACCAGGCGCGTCACGCCTTCACGGCGCGCCTGGTCCACGGCCGGCGCGAGGTCCTCGCCCAGCGCGCGCGAGTTGAGGAAGACCGCCGACGCGCCGCGGAGGCCATCGGCGGCCGAGGTCACCACCTCCACGCCGGCGGGAAACCGGGCAGCGTCGGGGTTGCGCGTGACCGCGCGAACCCGAGCCCCGGAATCGGCAAGGTAGTTGACGAGCGGGCGGCCGACGTTGCCGGTGGCGCCCGTGACAAGAATTGTGTTCATGCGATCAAGGACGATGCCGAGACCAGAAAAGTTACACCGAAGACAACCCCGGTCACTTCCCGCCAATGTAACTTTTGGCGCCGCTGTTTCGTCGTAGTGGGATGACCGGATCACCGTCCGTCGAAGCCGCGTGGCGCAGCCATCGCCCCTACCTGGTGAACCTCGCCTACCAGATGCTCGGCGACGTCGGCGAGGCCGAGGACATCGCACAGGAGACGTTCCTGCGGCTTGCGCGGACAGACCAATCGCAGATCGACGACATCCGGGCCTGGCTGACGGTGGTCGCCGGGCGGCTGTGCCTGGATCAGATGCGCTCGGCGCGCGTCCGGCACGAACGATCCGACGAGTCCGGAGCCCTCGACGTCGCCCGATCCGCCGACCCCGATCCGGCCGACCGGGTCACCCTCGACGACGAGGTCCGCACCGCTCTGTTGGAGGTCCTGCGGCGGCTGAGCCCCGGTGAGCGGGTGGCGTTCGTGCTTCACGACGTCTTCCAGATGCCGTTCGACGAGATAGCCGAAACGGTGGGCAGACCCGTGGGCACATGCCGCCAACTGGCGCGGCGGGCAAGGGCGAAGTTCTCCGACGCGTCCCCCCGGGTAGCCGACGTCACCGACGTCGAGCATCAAGCCGTCACCGAGGAGTTCATCACCGCGTGCGCCAACGGGGATCTCGAGGCGCTGACCGCGGTCCTGGATCCCACCGTGTGGGGAGTCGGCACGATCCTGGTCGACCCGGCCCCCCCGCCACAGGTCAACCACGGGCCCGACGAGGTCGGCCGCAACCTTCTGCGCTACCTCGGTCACGGTGCGACGTTGGTCTGCGGGCCGGTCGGGGAGCCGGTCTTGCTCGCGTTCGCCGATCGACAGCTCTTCGCCGTCATCGTGCTCACGGTGCGTGACAATCTGATCCTGAAGATCGAGGCCACGGTGGACCCGTCGGCGGCCGGCCGTAGGTGATCGTCACCGACACTCGCGTCACAATTGCGCAACATTCCTGCTGGGGAGAAGAGTCGGCGGGGGAGGCGTCACAATAGGACGGTGAGCACGTCCGGCGGGCAGGAGCCAAGAGACCGGGGGATGAAAAGGCTGCGCGTGTTGATTCTCGGCAGCACGGGCTCGATCGGCACCCAGGCGCTGGAGGTCATCGGCGCCAACCCCGACCGCTTCGAAGTTGTCGGGCTGGCCGCCGGCGGCGGCAATCCGGACCTGCTGGCCCGCCAGCGCGCCGAAACCGGTGTGACCAACATCGCGGTGGCCGACGATGCGGCTGCCGCGCAGGTCGGCCATGTGCGCTACGCCGGGCCGGACGCCGCCACCCGGCTGGTGGCGGACACCGAGGCCGATGTCGTGCTCAACGCGCTGGTGGGTGCGCTTGGGCTCAAACCGACGCTGGCGGTGCTTGCGAGCGGCGCCCGCCTCGCCCTTGCCAACAAGGAATCGCTGGTAGCCGGCGGTCCGCTGGTGCTAAAGGCCGCCAAGCCCGGCCAGATCGTGCCCGTCGACTCGGAGCATTCGGCGATGGCCCAGTGCCTGAGGGCCGGCACCCCCGACGAGGTCGCCAGGATCGTGCTCACCGCATCGGGCGGCCCGTTCCGCGGTTGGACCGCCGAGCGGCTCGAGGACGTCACCCCCGAGCAGGCAGGCGCACATCCCACCTGGTCGATGGGCCCGATGAACACGCTCAACTCGGCGTCGCTGGTCAACAAGGGGTTGGAGCTGATCGAGACCCACCTGCTGTTCGGCGTCCCGTACGACCGCATCGAGGTGGTCGTGCACCCGCAGTCGATCGTGCACTCGATGGTGACCTTCACCGACGGCTCCACCCTGGCCCAGGCCAGCCCGCCGGACATGAAGCTGCCGATCGCGCTGGCCCTTGGCTGGCCGTCACGGGTGGCCGCAGCGGCCCCCGCCTGCGACTTCTCCACGGCCTCAATTTGGGAGTTCGAACCGCTGGACGCCGAGGTTTTCCCCGCGGTCGAGTTGGCGCGGCACGCCGGGGAGGGCGGCGGGTGCCTGACAGCGGTCTACAACGCGGCCAACGAGGAGGCGGCGGCGGCCTTTCTTGACGGCCGCATCCGGTTCCCGGCCATCGTGCGAACGATCGCCGAGGTGCTGCGCGCTGCCGACCAGTGGGCGGCCGAACCAGCTACCGTGGATGACGTACTCGATGCGCAACGCTGGGCCCGTGACCGGGCCAGGCGCGCAGTATCCCGGGAGGTCCTCACCACCAAATGATCTGGGTCATCGGCGCCGCGCTGTTTGCGCTGGCCATCCTGGTATCGGTAGCCCTGCACGAATGTGGGCACATGTGGGTGGCGCGCGCGACAGGGATGAAGGTGCGGCGTTACTTCGTCGGCTTCGGACCCACGCTGTGGTCCACCCGCCGGCCGAACAAGCTGGGATACACCGAATACGGCATCAAGGCGGTCCCGCTCGGCGGGTTCTGCGACATCGCCGGGATGACCTCGATCGACGAAATCGCCCCCGAGGATCAGCGGTACGCGATGTTCCGGCAGAAGACGTGGAAGCGCGTCGCGGTGCTGGTCGCCGGCCCGGCCATGAACTTCGTCATCGGCCTTGTCCTGATCTACTCCATCGCGGTCGTCTGGGGCCTGCCGCATCTGCAGCCGTCGGCCGCCGTCGTCGGCCAGACCTCCTGTGTGGCTTCGGACCTCGCCAAGGGCAAGTCGGATAACTGCATGGGCCCGGGCCCGGCCGCGCTGGCCGGCATCAAGCCCGGCGACACGGTCGTCAAGGTCGGCGACAAGCCCGTGGCAACCTTCGAGGACATGGCCGCGGCGATCCGCCCACTGCACGGCCCCACCCAGGTCGTCGTGCTGCGCGACGGCAAGCAGATCACCACCGTCGTGGACGTGACGCGAACCGAACGGTGGCTCAAGAACTCCGACACCGCTCCCAGCGACGTCGGGGCGATCGGTGTCCGCGCCGCGCAACCTCCCGGCTTCACTCACTACAACCCGCTGACAGCGATTCCCGGCACCTTCGCGTTCACCGGCGACCTCTCGGTCGAATTGGCCAAATCGCTGGCGAAGATCCCCACCAAGGTCGGCGCGCTTGTGCACTCGATCGGCGGCGGCGAACGCGACCCGAACACGCCGATCAGCGTCGTCGGCGCGACAATCATCGGCGGCGACGCCGTCGACCACGGGTTGTGGGTGGCGTTCTGGTTCTTCCTGGCCCAGTTGAACTTCGTGCTCGGTGCGATCAACCTGATCCCGCTGTTGCCGTTCGACGGCGGCCACATCGCGGTTGCGGTGTTCGAGAAGATCCGCAATATGATTCGGTCGGCACGCGGCATGGTCGCCGCGGCGCCGGTCAACTACCTCAAGCTCATGCCCGTCACCTACGTCATATTGGTTGTGGTGGCCGGCTACATGCTGCTGACCGTGACCGCTGACTTCGTCAACCCGATCAGACCGTTCCAGTAGGAGACTCACATGTCCGTCGCCGGTACAACTCTCGGGATGCCGGACCTTCCAGCACCGACATTGGCTCCGCGGCGCAAGACCCGACAGCTGATGGTCGGCAACGTCGGCATCGGCAGTGACCACCCCGTCGCCGTGCAGTCAATGACGACGACCAAAACCCATGACGTGAATGCGACACTGCAACAGATCGCCGAACTGACCGCGACCGGCTGCGACATCGTTCGGGTGGCCTGCCCGCGGCAGGAAGACGCCGACGCGCTGGCGGAGATCGCCAAGCACAGCCAGATCCCGGTCATCGCCGACATCCACTTCCAGCCGAAGTACATCTTCGCCGCGATCGACGCGGGCTGCGCCGCGGTGCGGGTAAACCCCGGCAATATCAAGGAGTTCGACGGCCGGGTGAAGGAAGTGGCCAAGGCCGCAGGCGACGCCGGCGTCCCGATCCGCATCGGCGTCAACGCCGGCTCGCTGGACAAGCGCTTCATGCAGAAGTACGGGAAGGCCACCCCCGAGGCGCTCGTGGAGAGCGCGCTGTGGGAGGCGTCGCTGTTCGAGGAGCACGGCTTCGGCGACATCAAGATCAGCGTGAAGCACAATGACCCGGTGATCATGGTGGCGGCCTATGAGCTGTTGGCGTCCAAGTGCGACTACCCGCTGCACCTGGGTGTGACCGAGGCCGGGCCCGCGTTCCAGGGCACCGTCAAGTCCGCGGTCGCGTTCGGCGCCCTGCTGTCAAGGGGCATCGGCGACACCATCCGGGTATCGCTGTCCGCGCCGCCGATCGAAGAGGTCAAGGTCGGCAACCAGATCCTCGAATCGCTGAACCTGCGGCCCCGGTCGCTGGAAATCGTGTCGTGCCCGTCGTGCGGGCGCGCCCAGGTCGATGTCTACACGTTGGCCAACGAAGTCACCGCCGGGCTGGAAGGCATGGAGGTCCCGCTGCGCGTGGCCGTGATGGGCTGTGTCGTCAACGGCCCCGGCGAGGCGCGCGAAGCCGACCTCGGCGTGGCATCCGGGAACGGCAAGGGCCAGATCTTCGTCAAGGGCGAGGTGATCAAGACGGTGCCCGAGGCGCAGATCGTAGAGACTTTGATCGAAGAGGCGATGCGAATTGCCAGCGAGAAAGAATCCGAGCGTGGCTCCGCCGATGCGAGCGGTTCGCCGGTTGTCACCGTAAGCTGAGCATGACCCTGTGAGCGGGGTCACCACCACCCCGGGATCCGCAGAAAGAATCTCCATGTCGGCTCCGCCGCTGTTTCGCCTCGTCGACGAGAGACGCGTGTCGGTGGCGCGTGACGCCGCGGCGGTGCGCCAGGTGCTTGACGAGGATCCGGTCGGGTCCTGCATGGTGGCCTCCCGCGTCGCCGAGTACGGCGTCGAACCATCCGCGATCGGCGGGGAGCTGTGGACGCGGCGGGGTGCGACCGAATCGCTGTGCTACGCGGGCGCGAATCTGATTCCCCTGCGCGGCGAGGTGTCCGACATGCACGCGTTCGCCGACAAAGCGATGGGCACGGCGCGGCGGTGTTCGTCGTTGGTCGGCCGTGCCGAATTCGTCCTGCCGCTGTGGCAGCGCCTTGAACATGCGTGGGGCCCGGCGCGCGACGTACGCGAGCACCAACCGCTGATGGCGTTGAGTACCCCGCCCGCGTGCCCGGGCGACCGGGCCGTGCGCCCGGTCCGGATCGACGAACTCGACGCGTATCTCATCGCGGCCATCGACATGTTCATCGGCGAGGTCGGCATCGACCCGCGGATCGGCGACGGCGGGCGCGGCTACCGGCGCCGGGTCGCCGGGCTGATCGCGGCGGGACGGGCGTGGGCCCGCTTCGAGCGGGGCCAGGTGGTGTTCAAAGCAGAAGTCGGATCGCAGTCGCCGGCCGTCGGCCAGATCCAGGGAGTGTGGGTGCATCCGGATTGGCGCGGACACGGCGTAGGCACCGCGGGCACCGCGACGCTGGCGTCGGCGGTCGTGCGCAGCGGGCGCATCGCGAGCCTGTACGTCAACAGCTTCAACACCGTCGCGCGGGCCACCTACGCGCGCATCGGCTTCACCCAGGTGGGCAGCTTCGCGACCGTCCTGCTGGATTAACCGCGGGCGTGGGCGAGCAATTCGTCGACTGACCATTGGTCATAGGCGTGCCGGCCGTACTTGGCCGCGCGTACCCGACCACCCGCCTCGACGAGGAAGTCCGCGGGAAGACCCAGATGTCCACCGTCCTGCTTGGTCGCCGGGGGGCGGAAACGGCCACGGAGCGTCATCGTGGCGCCCTTGGCGATCGCGCCCCAGGTGCGTGGATCGAGCAGCGCCCGCGGGCTCGACTCGACGCCGAACTCGCGGTAGAAGCGCTTCTCGGGGTCCGCGATGACGGCGAAGGGCAGATCCGCGGTGTGCTCACGCAACTCGTTCGCCGGAGAGTGGAAGAACACCACCTCGCGAACGCCCGCCGCGGCGATCTCATCGTGGCGCTTCGCAATGGACTGCAGGTGCACATTGCAGATGGGGCAACCGGCGAAGCGGCGAAACTGTAAGTGCACCAACCGTTCCGGATCGGGCACCCGGACCGTCTCGCCGGATACGGTCACGAATTCGCGATCGACGACCTCGACCGGCCCTGGCTCGGCCATCGGATCCTCCCTCGTTGTGGCGTGCGCCTTGCGCGTATATACCAACGGTACGTCCCGCCGAATGCACCGTACTGCCCGGTAGCCGCCTCGCCGGTGGCTACGCTTCACGCCATGAACGACGACCGCAAAGTTGCCCGCAGGGAGATCGCCGACGCTCTGGTTCGTGCGCTCGAACGGCGCCACGAGGTCCTCGATGTCATCGTGGATTCCGAGGATTACGACAAGGCCATCGATGCGATCGCGACCCTGCTGGGCACGTCGCGGGACTGCGGTGAAGCGGTGCTGCGGTTGTCGTTCGACCGGCTCACCAAGGTGTCGCGGCGCAGGATCGCGGCCGAGCTCGAGGATCTGAACAATCAGCTCAGTTTCACGATGGGGGAGCAGTCGGCGAGCCCCGCCCAGAACTTGATCCTGCGCCCGTTCGCGGCGAGCCTTGACCGGGACATCTTCGCCGCCCGCACCAACGATATGCACATGGCGGGCGACGGCTCCGGTGCGCCCGCGGGTCATCTGGACGACGAGATCCGCGCCGCCGTCGCCCGAGTCGACGCCGAGGAAGCCGCCTGGTTCGTCGCGATCGACGGAGCCGACAAGGTCGGCATGGTGTTCGGCGAGTTGGCCGGCGGGGAAGTCAACGTGCGGATCTGGATCCATCCCGCACACCGCAAGCAGGGCTACGGCACTGCCGCGCTGCGGAAGTCACGCACGGAGATGGCCGCATACTTCCCGGCCGTGCCGTTGGTCGTTCGCGCGCCCGCCGCGGGCCCCTAGCCATACCCGCCGCGGGACCCTAGCCCACCCGCCGCGGGCCCCTAGCCGTACCCGCCGCCGCCCAGCCGTCGAAATCGACGTTCTGCAGCTCGGCACTCGCAATTCCGCGCCAAAACGAGGATTTCGGCGCAGCCCGGCAACTGTCACGGGTAGATCCCGGTGCGCCTCCGCAGAACTGCCCGCGATGTTTCTTAACATCTGCCCCAATGGCAACACTGCTCTCATTGGCATCAAAGGCGGCCGGTCTGCTGACGGTCGCGGCGCTAGCGGCGACGCTGAACGCGTGTACGCCGAAACCCAACGGCCCCGAACCGACGGCCGAGAAGTTCTTCGCCGCCCTCGCAACCGGTGACACCGCCGCGGCGGCCGAGCTGAGCGACCGGCCCGCCGACGCCAGGGCCGCGCTCAACGAGGCGTGGGCCGGGCTACAGGCCACCCGACTGGACGCGCAGATCGTGGGCTCGAAGTACGCCGAGGACACCGGCAGTGTCACCTACCGCTACACCTGGCACCTGCCAAAGAACCGCACCTGGACGTATGACGGGCAGCTGAACATGATCCGCGAGGAGGGTCGCTGGGAGGTCCGCTGGAGCGCCACCGGGCTGCACCCGAAGCTCGGCGAGCACCAGACCTTGGCGCTGCGCGCCGACCCGCCGCGACGGGCGTCGGTCAACGAGCGCGGCGGCACCGATGTGCTGGTGCCCGGGAACCTCTACCACTACGCGCTGGACGCCAGGGCGGCCGGGACGGCGCTGATGTCGACGGCCAGGGCCGTCGCGGACGCGCTGCGCCCGTTCGACAACACGTTGGATGCACAGCGGCTCGCCGAGCAGGCCAGCTCGTCGAAGCAGTCGCTGAGCCTGATCACACTGCGGCAGTCCGATCACGACAGGGTGGCCGCGGCGCTGGGCGCCCGCCCCGTCGTTGTCGTCACACCGCAGGCCGAGCTGCTGCCCACCGACGACT
>DATARY010000080.1:0-5670 GCA_036263935.1 Mycobacterium sp. | reverse complement strand
GGGTGTAACGCATGCGACGGCTGAGGCGATGTACTCCGCAAGTGCCCTGGTTGGGCCGAGAAAGGGTTGGGGTCGTATGTTGCGTCGTATCACTACGTTGGCGAGTGCCGCCGCTATTGCTGGTGCTGTGTTGGCTGGTCTGGCGGCTGGTGCCGCTCACGCCGATCCCACCTGTCCCGACGTGCACTGGATCGGGGCGGCAGGCTCGGGTGAGCGGGCAGATCCGACCGCAGACGGCGGGATGGGCTCGGTGATGTTCCAGTCCTACCGCGACCTTCAGCAGCGGCTGCAGCGGGACGGCCGCACCATCACCGCCGAAGCGGTCGAGTACCCCGCGGTGGCGGTACCCGCCGACGGTGACTTGATCGGATGGGCCGGCTTCATCGGCAGTGTGGACGCCGGCACGGCCGCGCTGGGGTCGCAGTACGCGTCGTTCGCTCAGCGGTGCCCGGCCAGCAAAGTGGTACTGGCCGGTTATTCACAGGGCGCGATGGTGGTGCACCGCAATCTGCAGGCGCTCGCCAACAGCCCGAACGTGGCCTCGGCCCTGCTGATCGCCGACGGCGACCGGCTACCGAATGACACAACGATCAACATGGGTTCGGTCACCGCGGTCCCCGGCGCAGGAAAGGGCGTCGCGCAGGACTGGCCGATTTTGGCGCATGCTCCAACGGCCCCGCTGCCCCCGGCTCTGGGAAGCCACACGATCAGCGTGTGCGATCGTGGCGACGCGGTCTGTGACTACGACCCCAATGCCAAATCGGTGTCGCCGGCCGCGATCGCCATCCATACCAGCTACGCCACCAGCACGAGCGGGGGGTATGCCTGGACGACGCCGGTCTACCAACTGCTCGGCCCATCACCGACGACGACGCCCCAGGCGCCGGTGACCGCGCTCAGTTCGCAAGGTCAGTAAGGCGGCGCCGACTCAACGGGTGACCGTCGGATCAGCAGCACGACTACCCCCGCCGGCAGCAGCAGCGCAGCCAACACCCCGACGATCGCGCTGATCGCACCGGCCGGCGACATTCCTGCGCGTTCAAGCATCTCCAGCACCGTCCCGGACACTGCGACGCCCACCCCGGCCAGCGTGACCAACGCCGTCAGCGTGACGCCGGCGGCCTCGCCGGCCCGTTCGGGGCGAACGACCGCCTGAGTGGCGACCGTTGTGAACGCGTACACCAACCCCAACGTGAACCCGGACGCCGTCAGCGCGGGCAGGTACACCGCCCAGCTGTGCGCCGCCGCCAGCGCGCCGAGCGAAACCGCGGCCGCCACACTCGTCAGACCCATCACCAACAGCGGCGGCCTGCTGGCGGCCAGCCGGCCCGACAGCACGCCCCAAGCGCGGCACCGGCCGACGGGCCGAGGAACGCGAGCCCGGCCATCAACGGGTCGAGCCCACGCACCTGCTGCAGATACATCGTCGACAGGAAGATCGCCACGGCGTAGGCGATGTTCGCGATGGTGCCTGCGATCACAAGAACCGTGAAGCGCGAGTTCTTGGCCAACGACAGATCGACAAGGGGCCACCGCACTCGGCTCTCGACGACGACGAACAATGCGAGCGTCACAAACGAGCCGGTGAATGCGACGACCGTCGATGCCGACAGCCATCCCCAGCTCGGCGCGCGATCAAATGTCAACGTGAACAAGCCAATTCCGACTATGACGAGTGCAAGCCCCGCGATGTCGATGCGCCGCGGCACGGTCTCATCGGATGACTCGGTGATGCTCAACGCGCCGATGACGAGCGAAACGAGGGTCAGCGGCACGTTGAGCCAGAAGATCCACCGCCAGCCGACGGTGTCGGTGAGCAGTCCTCCGATCAATGGACCCGCCGCGTTGCCCAATCCCGCTATGCCGTAAGCCAACCCGATCGCGTGACTGGCCCGCACAGCCGGAAAGGCATTTGTCAGCACACTCACCGAAACCGGAAAGATCAGCGCCGCACCGAGTCCCTGCAGCGCGCGAAACGCGATGATCAGCGTCGCCGACGGGGCGATAGCGCACAGAACAGAGGTCACGCCGAACAGCGCCACGCCGGTCAGCAGGGCGCGACGACGTCCGAAGATGTCGCCGATGCGGCCCGCGGGAACCATAAAGGCGCCCAGGGACAACATGTAAACGCTGATCACCCATTGCAGGTCCGACGCGGTGCTGTGCAACTCGGAAGCCATCCGCGGTAACGCGAGATTCATAGCGAAGTAGTCGATCTGCACGCAAAACAGCGCCATCGAGACGGCCGCAAGAACCCACCGGGACTTCACGCTCTCCGTCGTCGCGGTCACCGCCCGACGATACGGCTCACAACCGCCGTTTTGGCGCTAATGTGACACGCGAAGCGCGGGCAAACGACGGGAGCGTGACAGATGTTGGCGCGTTATATCAAGGCCCAGATTTGGGTGCTGCTGTGCGGCGGGCTCGTCGGTCCCATCTTCCTGGCGGTGTATTTCGGGACGGGCCAGATGGGCCTGATGAAGTGGATGTTCTGGGTCGGGCTGCTGATCACCGCGGCCGACGTGCTGATCGCGCTGGCACTGGCGAACTTCAACGCAAAGTCGGCCGCCAAGACTCAGGCACTCGAACAGAGCGGGGTGCTGGCGCTGGCCCAGGTCGTCGGAATCCACGAGACGGGGACGCGGATCAACGAACAGCCCCTCGTGAAGCTCGATCTCCAGATCTCCGGCCCCGGCGTTGCACCGTTCGCGTCCCAGGACCGGGTGATCGCCTCCATCACCCGGCTACCCATGATCACAAATCGCAAGCTGGTCGCGCTCGTCGACCCCGCCACTAACGAATACCAAATCGACTGGGAGCGAAGCGGTTTAGTGAGTGGCATGATGCCGGCGACCTTTACCATCGCCGAGGACAACAGGACCTACGACCTCACAGGGCAGACCGGGCCGCTGATGGAGATTCTGCAGATCCTCAAGGCCAACGGCATCGCGCTGAACAACATGGTCGACTTGCGCAACAATCCGGCCGCCCGTCAGCAGGTGCAGGCCGCCGTCAGGCGCGCCGCCGCGCAACAGGCACCGGCCGCGCCGGCGCCCGCAGGCCCTTCCGCACCGCCCCCGCCCGGCCCGGTGGCGGCGCCGCCGGAGCCGACCATTGCGCAGCGCCTCCAGGAACTCGAGACCCTTCGCGCCACCGGTGCGATCTCCGACCAGGAGTACAACACCAAGAGGCAGCAGATCCTGTCCGATCTGTAGCCGAGGCGGCCGCCCTCGCCCGCCGAGTCGTCATCATTTGATGACGCCTCCCACCACCACGCACCGACCCCTGGCCTCGCTAGAACACGTTTCAGTTCGGCTGTTAGCCTGGTCCGCAGGCTCATGAAAGGAGCACCGGTGGCACCCCTCGAAGGGCGAGTGGCATTCATTACCGGGGCCGCGCGGGGGCAGGGCCGGGCCCACGCGATCCGGCTGGCCGACGACGGGGCCGACATCATCGCCATCGACATCTGCCGGCCGATCTCCGACACCATCACCTATCCGCTCGCGACGTCCGCCGAGCTCGCCGAAACCGCCGCCGCGGTGGAAGCCACCGGACGCAAGGTGCTCGCCCGCGAGGTGGACATCCGTGATCTGGCCGCGCTACAGCAGGTGGTGGCCGACGGGGTCGAGCAGTTCGGCCGACTCGACATCCTGGTGGCCAACGCCGGGGTGCTGAGCTGGGGCCGGCTCTTCGAGATGTCGGAGGAGCAGTGGGACACCGTCATCGAGGTGAACCTTAGCGGCACCTGGCGCACGATTCGGGCGGTGGTGCCCGCGATGATCGAGGCGGGCAACGGCGGGTCGATCATCATCGTCAGCTCGTCGGCAGGCTTGAAGGCCACCCCCGGTAACGGCCATTACTCCGCATCCAAAAGCGGCCTCGTCGCACTGACCAATGCGCTGGCAATAGAGGTGGGGGAGTACGGGATTCGGGTCAACTCCATCCATCCGTACTCGATCGAGACGCCGATGGTGGAGAAGGACGTGATGATGGAGATCTTCGCCAAGTATCCGAGCTTCCTGCACAGCTTCAAGCCAATGCCGCTGAAACCCGTGAACCACGAGGGCAAGAGGGGCCTTCAGGAATTCATGGAGCCCGAGGAGGTTTCCGATGTGGTCGCCTGGCTGGCCGGTGACGGTTCGGCCACGATTTCGGGCAGCCAGATCGCCGTCGACCGCGGAACCGCGAAGTATTAGCCCGCATCGGCCAAAACATCGGCGAACTGGCCGATGGCCCAGTCGATCTCCTCGGCGGTGATCACCAATGGCGGCGCGAAACGCAGCGTCGACCCTTGGGTGTCCTTAACCAGGACGCCACGTTCGGCCAGCTTCACGCTGATCTGCTTGCCGGTCGCGAGTGACGGGTCGATATCGACGCCGGCCCACAGCCCCATACCGCGCACGGCCACGACACCGTGTCCGATCAGGGCCCGCAGCCTTGCGTGCAGGCGCTCACCCAGTTCGGTTGAGCGGGCTTGGTATTCGCCACGCCGCAACATCGCGACGACGGTGGTGCCGATGGCGGCGGCCAGCGGGTTGCCGCCGAAGGTTGAGCCGTGCTCGCCGGGATGCAGCACACCGAGAACGTCGCGGTTGGCCACCACCGCCGACAGCGGAACAACGCCTCCGCCAAGGGCTTTGCCGAGCAGATAGATGTCGGGCACAACGCCCCAGTGCTCGCACGCGAAGGTCCGGCCGGTGCGGGCGAGGCCGGACTGGATCTCGTCGGCGATCATCAGTACGTTGCGCTCGGTGCACACCGCGCGTACCAGGGGTAGGTAATCGTCGGGCGGCACAATGATGCCGGCCTCGCCCTGGATGGGTTCGATGAGCACCGCGGCGGTGTCGTCGTCGATGGCGGCGGCCATCGCGTCGGCATCACCGAATGGAACCGAGCGGAATCCGGGTGTGTACGGCCCAAACCAGCGGCGCGCGGCCTCGTCGTCGGAGAAGCTGATGATCGTGGTGGTGCGTCCGTGGAAGTTGTTGTGCGCGACGACAATGTTGCCCGCGCCCGCGGGAACGACCTTGACGTCGGTGCCACACTTGCGGGCAACCTTGATCCCGCTCTCCACGGCCTCGGCGCCGCTGTTCATCGGCAGCACCATGTCCTTGCCGCACAGCCCGGCCAGCGCTTCACAGAACGGTCCGAGGCGGTCGGAGTGAAATGCGCGGCTGACCAACGTCACGGTGTCGAGCTGTGCGTGGGCTGTCGCGGCGATCTCGGGATTGCGGTGGCCGAAGTTCACTGCCGAGTACGCGGCCAGGCAGTCCAGATACCGCCGGCCATCGACATCGGTGATCCACGCGCCTTCAGCGCTGGCGGCGACCACCGGCAGCGGGGAGTAGTTGTGCGCGACGTAGCGGTCGTCGACCGCGTACACCATGGTCACGGATGTACCTCCAGCGTGCAGCATTTGACGGATCCGCCGCCCTTGAGGAGCTCGGACAGATCGACCCCGATGGGCCGAAATCCCGCCCGGCGAAGCTGCCCGGCGAAGCCGGTGGCGGCCGCGGGCAGAACGACGTTGAGGCCGTCGGACACGGCATTGAGTCCGAGCACATTCGCGTCGTCGGTGGCGACCTCGATGGCGTCGGGGAAGAGCTCGCGCAGCCGAGCGCGGGACTGGACGGTGAACGCCGGAGGGTAGAAGGCGACGGTGGTGTCGTC
>DATARY010000013.1:0-3798 GCA_036263935.1 Mycobacterium sp. | reverse complement strand
CGTCGCGCGCGACATCGCCACCAAGGACACCCGGGTGATCCGTGCCGCTAAGGAGGCGCTCAACCTCATCGACGTTCAGCGGGTGAACTCGAGTTATCGTATGGAACAAGGGTTTACGTTCGAACTCAACCTCGCAGGCGTGGCCGACGAGCACCGCGACGCCTTCGCAGGCACGGCCAAGGGCAAGAAATCATGAGCGACAAACGGACCACACTCGACGCGGCCGTGTCCGAGCTGCGCGACGGCATGACCATCGGCTTCGGCGGATGGGGATCACGGCGCAAGCCAATGGCTTTCGCGCGGGCAATCCTGCGCGCCGATGTCAAGGACCTGACCATCGTCACCTATGGCGGTCCGGATCTCGGGCTGCTGTGTTCGGCCGGCAAGGTCCGGCGGGTGTACTACGGCTTCGTATCATTGGATTCGCCACCCTTCTACGACCCGTGGTTCGCCAACGCGCGCACGTCGGGTGCGATCGAGGCGCGCGAGATGGACGAAGGCATGCTGCGCTGCGGATTACAGGCCGCTGCCCAGCGCCTGCCCTTCCTGCCGATTCGCGCCGGGCTGGGCAGCGACGTGCGCGCGTTCTGGGGCGACGAACTAAAGACGGTGAAGTCGCCGTATCCCACCGACGGTGGCTTCGAGGAGCTCATCGCGATGCCGGCACTGCGGCTCGACGCCGCCTTCGTACACATGAATCTCGGCGATGCACAGGGCAATGCGGCCTACACGGGGATCGACCCGTACTTCGACGACCTTTACCTGATGGCAGCCGACAGGCGGTACCTGTCGGTGGAACAGGTGGTGTCCACCGACGAGCTGGTGAAGGCGGTGCCGCCGCAGGCGCTGCTAATCAACCGGATGATGGTCGACTCCGTCGTTGAGGCACCCGGCGGCGCCCACTTCACCACCGCGGCCCCGGATTACGGACGCGACGAGAAGTTCCAGCGCCACTACGCCGAGGCGGCCGGATCCGACGACGCGTGGCAGACGTTCGTAGGGACCTACCTGTCGGGCAGCGAGGCCGACTATCAGGCCGCGGTGCGCAAGTTCCAGACCGCGAGGAGCGCAGGAGAGCAGACCCAGTGATTTCCGTTACCCGCGCAGAGGTCTGCGCCGTTGCCTGCGCCGAGCTTTTTCGCCACGCCGGTGAGATCATGGTCAGCCCGATGGCGAACATGGTGTCGATCGGCGCACGACTGGCCCGCTTGACGTTCGCCCCCGACATCCTGCTTACCGACGGTGAGGCCCAACTGTTGGCCGATACACCGGCGATGGGTGCCGCCGGCGCGATCGAGGGCTGGATGCCGTTCGGCCGGGTGTTCGACACGCTGGCGTCGGGTCGTCGCCATGTGGTCATGGGCGCCAACCAGATTGACCGCTACGGTAACCAGAACCTGTCGGCGTTCGGCCCGCTGCAGCACCCGACCCGTCAGATGTTCGGTGTGCGCGGCGCGCCCGGCAACACGATCAATCACGCGACCAGCTATTGGGTGGGCAACCACTCGAAGCGGGTGTTCTGCGACTCCGTCGACGTGGTCTCGGGCATCGGCTGGGACAAGGTCGACAGCGACAACCCCGCATTCCGATTCGTCAACGTCTATCGGGTCGTCTCCAACCTCGGCGTGTTCGACTTCACCGGCCCCGACCATCAGATGCGTGCGGTGTCGCTGCATTCTGGCGTCGAGCCGGAGCAGGTGGCCGAGAACACCTCGTTCGAGGTACATGGCCTCGACACGGCCGAGATGACGCGACTGCCCTCGGCCGAGGAGCAGAAACTCATCCGCGAGGTTATCGATCCGAAGGCTATGCGGGACAAGGAAATCCGCTGATGGCGAAGCTCTGTACCCCGCTGACCGAACTGATCGGCATCGAGCATCCGGTGGTGCAGACCGGCATGGGCTGGGTGGCGGGTGCACGGCTGGTGTCGGCCACCGCCAATGCCGGCGGCCTGGGTATCCTGGCGTCGGCGACCATGACGCTCGAGGAACTGCAGACGGCGGTCACCAAGGTCAAGACCGCGACGGACAAGCCGTTCGGTATCAACATCCGCGCAGACGCAGGCGACGCCAATGATCGTGTCGACCTGTTGATCCGCGAGGATGTGAAGGTCGCCTCGTTCGCGCTGGCGCCGAAGCCAGACTTGATCGCGAAGCTCAAAGAGGCTGGCGTGGTGGTGATTCCGTCGGTCGGCGCGGCCAAGCACGCCAAGAAGGTCGCTGGCTGGGGCGCCGACGCCGTGATCGTCCAGGGCGGCGAGGGCGGCGGGCACACCGGTCCGGTGGCGACGACGCTGCTGCTGCCGTCGGTACTCGACGCCGTTGATATTCCGGTCGTGGCGGCAGGCGGGTTTTTCGACGGACGCGGTCTGGCGGCAGCGCTTTCCTACGGCGCGGCGGGGGTGGCGATGGGCACGCGATTTCTGCTCACATCTGATTCGACGGTGCCCGATGCGGTCAAGCAGCGTTACCTCGAGGCCGGGTTGGACGGCACCGTGGTGTCTACGCGCGTCGACGGCATGCCGCACCGCGTTCTGCGGACCGGGCTCGTGGAGAAGCTCGAGAGCGGTTCGCAGTTGCGCGGTTTCACCGCGGCGGTCCGCAATGCACAGAAGTTCAAGAAGATGTCCGGCATGACCTGGCGGTCGATGATCAGCGACGGGCTGGAGATGCGGCACGGCAAGGAGCTCACCTGGTCGCAGGTGGTAATGGCGGCCAACACGCCGATGCTGTTGAAGGCCGGGCTGGTCGAGGGCAATACCGATGCAGGCGTCCTGGCCTCGGGGCAGGTCGCGGGCATCCTCGACGACCTGCCGTCGTGCGCGGAGTTGATCGACTCGATTGTCAGCGACGCCGTGAAGCACCTGCAGGCGGCGGTCGCATTCGTCGAGTAGACAACCAGTAACTGCTGTGCCCAATTTGCCTCCCTCGGCAAACCAGGCTCCTACGCTCTGCCCATGAAGACGAACGCAGCGATCCTGTGGGGCGTGAACGAAGAGTGGTCGATCGAGGAAGTCGAACTCGACGGCCCACAAGACGGCGAGGTCCTGGTGTCCTTCGAGGCCACCGGGCTGTGCCACTCCGATCACCACGTACGCACCGGCGACCTACCCGCCCCACTGCCCATCATCGGTGGACACGAGGGCGCGGGCATCGTGCAGGAGGTCGGCCCCGGCGTCAGGGAGCTGAAGGCCGGCGACCACGTCGTCGCGTCGTTCATTCCGGCGTGCGGCCGCTGCCGATGGTGTGCCAGCGGACACCAGAATCTCTGCGACCAAGGAGCGATGATCCTGACCGGGACCCAACTCGATGGGACGTACCGGCGCCACACCAAGGGGCGCGACATCGGCGCTGCCTGCATGCTCGGCACATTCGCGCAGTACGGTAGCGTGCCGGAGACCTCTCTGGTCAAGATCGACGACGACCTTCCTCTCTCCCGCGCATGCCTGCTCGGCTGTGGCGTCACCACCGGCTGGGGATCGGCGGTCAATACCGCGAGCGTGAGCCCGGGCGACACCGTTGTGGTGATCGGCTGCGGCGGCATCGGCAGCGGCGCCATCCAGGGCGCGCGATTGGCCGGTGCGGAAAGAATCGTGGTGGTCGACATCGCAGAAAGCAAGCGCGACAAGGCCTTCCAGTTCGGCGCTACGCATTTCGTCACGTCGATGCCCGAAGCCACCGCTTTGGTGTCCGAGGTCACCCGCGGTGTCATGGCGGACTCGGCCTTGCTGACCGTCGGAGTGGCCGAGGGTCCAATGATCGGCGAGGCACTCGACATCGTCCGGAAGGGCGGCGCCGT
>DATARY010000249.1:0-36047 GCA_036263935.1 Mycobacterium sp. | reverse complement strand
GGGCGACCGGACCCCAGACGGCCCTCAAGGTCTGGACGGACGGGCTGGGGATCACGAACTCATCCACGGCCTCATCCACGGCCTCATCCACGGCCTCATCCGCGGCCTCATCCGCGGCCTCATCCAAGGGTTCATCCGCGGCATCACCGTCCAAACCCGCTAAACCCGCCGGCTAGGTTCCCTGCCCTCCGAAGGTCCAGAGTTCTCCATCGCGGTGAGGGATCCCAGCTTCGACGTCGACCGGAACGCTGGCGGCGCAATTGATGCCGAGGGATTCCAGCTCTGCGAGGTGGGGAGGACCGGTCAGCGGATCGCCGATGCAGGTCCACACTAGGCCGTAGCGCTCGACGGCGGGAAAAGCCTCGATGACACTGGCCTGGGGGATCGGCGTGGGCGGTCCGTGGGAGGGGATGTAGACGCACTGCCCGTCCGCGCCGCGCCAGCGCCACCCGTGATGCGGACACTCGATCGAGTCGCCGATGACCGCGCCGCGGTGTAGCGCCCCTCCACGGTGCAGGCAGCGATCCGGCAACACCCGCGGGTATCCGTCGAGGGTGCGGAACACCACAAGGCGTCGCCCTAGCAGCATCGCCTGGCGAGGGCGGTCGAGGTCCAGCGTGCGGGCGACCGGATACCAGCCGCGCCGTAGTGCCGCACAACGCGTTTCGGGTGTCATCCCGCCCCGGTCGGGGCGAGACCTTCGTGGGCCGCCGCGGCCGCGGTGAGCTCCGGCAACGTTGCGGGATCGCGAAGCAACCCCCGCACTAGCATCGCCGCGAGTTCGGCGGCGACGTGCTCGCGCGAGTAGGCGTGGTGGCGGAACGGGCTGGTGCCGCCGGGTGCGTGAGCGGCGGAGTTGCGGTACCGGCGCTGCACCCCTTCTTCGGCGGCGCAGATGTTCAGTGTGGCGAACTCGGGATCGCATTCGATGAATTCGCCGCACGCGATGCCATCACTGATCAGGCTGGCCATGTGCCGGTGCAGCGCGGCGGTATCGGCCCAGAAATCGACGAACACATCAGGCTGCTGCTCGGCCAGCACCTCGACCTCGCAGATGTCCACCGGCGACGAGCACAGCTCGCGGATGTCGAGGTGCAGCAGCCGCAGTAGCCGGACGGCCGGTGAGCCGGTCTCAGCCAGGACCTCCTCTGCGAACGCCAGCGAGACCCGGTTCAACGCCAGCAGGCCGAGCAGGATGTCCTCTTTCTGGCGAAACCAGTAGTACAGCGATGACTGGCCCAACCCACACGCGCGCGCAATCTCGGTCATGGTCGTATTCAGGTAGCCCCGCTCACGGAACAGCCTGGCCGCGACGACCAGAATGTAGCCGCGGCGACCGGAGTCAGAGTCGACATCGAGCCCAAACTCGGCCTGATCAATGTTGCGCTTAGCCACCGACATCCTGTCCTCCCCCCGGCCGGCGACACCGGACGCCGACCTGTGTGTCAGCGATCGTCTCACGACATCAACATCCCTCCGTTGATCTGCACGCACTCACCGGTGAAGGATCTTGCCCCGGCCAGGAATACGACCAGGTCGGCCACCTCGGCGGGCAGCACCAAACGGCCGGTTGGCATACCGGCCGTGTAGCGGCTATGCAGTTCGCCGAGTTTGATGCCGTGGAACTCGGCGTCGCGATTGAGCTGCGCGGTATCGGTCGGTCCCGGGGCGATCGCGTTCACCCGGACCGCGGGGGCGAGTTCACGGGCCAGCGATCGCGTCACCCCGAGCAGCCCCGCCTTGCTCGCCGCGTATGCACTGAAGCCGGCCTCGCCCCGCAGCGCCGAGATACTGCTGAGGTTGACTACCTGGCCGGCGCACTCCCGCAGCGGCGCGGCTGCCGCCTGGATCAGCCACAGAGGAGCGGTCAAGTTGACTTCGATGTCACGCCACCACAAGGGCATTGTCTCGACGGTCGGTTCGACGACGGTCATCGTCGCGGCGTTGTTCACCAGCAGGTCCAGCCGCCCGAACCGGGCGAGCACGCCATCGATGACAGCCCGGCAGGCGTTGCGCCCGCGTAGGTCGGCCGGGATCGTCAGCTCGGCGTCGGGTACCTCGCCCGCCTGGGCTAGATCGGTCGCCGCGACCGTCCAACCTGCCTCGGCGAGCGCGCGGACGACGTCGCGGCCGATGCCGCCTGCCGCTCCGGTCACTAGCGCCACTCCCGCGCTCACTGGATCACCACCCCGCCGTTGGGCGAGACCACCTGGCCGGTCAGCCACGTCCACTCGGCGACGTCGACGATGGCACGGGCAAGTTCATCCGGTGTGCCGAACCGGTCGAGGGGAATGCTGTGCCGGTAGTCCTCGCCCCGCCAGCGTTCGGTGAGCATCTCGGTGTCTGTTGGACCGGGGCAGATGATGTTGACCCGTATCTGGTCGGGTCCGTACTCGCGGGCAACTGAGCGTGCCAGGCCGATCATGGCCGATTTGGCGGCCACGTATTGCACGTGGTCCTCGTCACCGAGCAGGGCCAGCTCCGACGAGATGCCCACGATCGAGCCGTGCCGGCGAGCCCGCATCCGCGGTCCGACCGTGGCGATCACGTTGACAAATCCGCCGAGGATGACCCCGAGGCTGCGATGCCACAACTCCGGGGTGAGCCGCTCCAGCGACACGTCGATGTCGAAGCCCGCGCATGCCACCGCGACTTCGATTGGGCCCAAGTCGGATTCGACGGCAGCGACCAGTTGGTCGACGGCGGCCACGTCCGAGACGTCGGCTTCATAGGCGATGCCGCCGATGTCGCTGGCCACCTGCTTGGCCTCAGCTTCGCGGCCGAGGTGATCGACGGCGACCTGGTAGCCGCGGGCGGCGAGGGCGTACGCGGTGGCGCGACCGATGCCGCTGGCAGCTCCGGTCACCAGCGCGGCACCTGCCACCTCAGCCCCCCTCGTCGGCCGACAGCAGCATCGACGCGCGGTCGGTGGCCGGAAACTCGGTGTCGAGGACGGAGACAATGTGCTCGACGATCCGTTCGGTCAGCAGTTCGCCCTTGGCCACGCTGGCCTTGGTCGCCGACGCGAGCACGCCGGTGGCCGTCGACATCGTTGGGTCGATCGGCAACACGTCCCACGGGACGTTGCGGGCCGGGGCGTCGTCCACGATGCGGTCCATGCGCACCGTAGCGGGGCGCAGGTACTCGAACAGTGAGGTCTCGATGACAGCTGCGTGCTCGAGGGCCAGACCTGGGAAACCGTCCGGGAACAGGACGTCCCGGTCGGCGCTCTCGAAGTCCGGCAAGCCGTTCTCGACGACGACGATCTTCACGTCAGGAAAGCGCCCTGACACCAGGTACGCCGGTTCGTACACGAAGTTCGCGTTCTCGAAATGCCAGCTATACAGCACTATCCGACGGAATCCTGTGCGGATCAGTTCCTCGAGCACGTCCTCGATCATGGCGATGAACGTTGTAGCGCGCAGCGAGAGAGTGCCGGGGAATTGCTGGCCGCCGCCGCTGGCGGGGCGCGAGCGGTACCCGAGCCGCAGTGGCGGCCCCACGATGAACGGGCGCCGCGCCGCGGCTAGGCGCAGCAGAGCCTGCGGGACCACCCAGTCGGCGCTCACGGGCAGGTGCGGGCCGTGCTGTTCGGTCGAACCCACCGCGATCACGACCGGGGCGTCCGCCGCCGCGGCCGCGGCGATCTCGGGCCAAGTCATCCACTCGTACTCGACGGTGCCCGCACCAAGCACCGGGCTCATCAGGTCCTCACTCACGGCTACCTCCAGCACTGTCCGTCCGATACCGGTGCGCCAAATCGATACGGCATCTAGTTGCAATTTCCGGCGTCGGTTAATTAATAGCACGGGGAGTCGATTTGCATGTTTTCGATACATTATCGACATTGGCATTTATCACGGCCGAAACAAGTGGGCCATACGTTCGTTCCTGTCCGGCGACCCGACCCCGTTGGTTCTGGAGGTAACAACGTGCGGATGTACTTCTGCAGCGACATCCACGGCAGCGAACGATGTTGGAAGAAGTTCCTCGCCACCCCGAAACACTACGAGTGCGACACCATCGTGATCGGCGGTGACATCACAGGGAAGTTCATCGTGCCGGTGATCGAGACCAAGCGCGGGAAGTACAAGGCCCGCTTCGCCGGCATCGAGCGCAAGGTCAGTGCGGGTCCCCAGCTCGACAACCTGATGGCCATGATCGCCGCCGCGGGTGAGTACGCGTTCCTGACCACCCCCGACGAGTACGAGACCTACGTCGGTGACGAGGACAAGACCGACGAGCTGTTCCACACGCTGATCCTCAAGCGCGTCGAGCGCTGGATCGATATGGCCGAGGACCGCCTCGGCGGCACCGGCGTCCGGGTGCTGATCAGCGGCGGCAACGACGACTACTTCGAGGTCGACGAGATGCTCAGCCGGTCGAGCATGATCGAGGATCCGAACGGCACCGTGATCGACCTCGACGGCGGCCTCCAGATCATGGGCATGGGCTACGGCAACATCACGCCGTGGGCGTGTCCGCGCGATGTGTCCGAGCAGGATCTCGGCCGCCGCATCGACGAGGTGATGGCCCAGGTCACAGACCCCGGCAAGACGATCATGAACCTGCATGTCCCGCCGTACGCGTCCGGGCTCGACTACGCGCCCCAGCTCGACGAGGACCTGCGCGCCGTCGTCACGTCCGGCGGCCCGCGCATGGTTCCGGTCGGCAGCACCGCCACCCGCGACGCCATCGCCACCTACGAGCCGATGCTCGGCCTGCACGGTCACATCCATGAATCCCGCGGAGTCCGTGACCTAGCGGGGGTGCCGATCGGCAACCCCGGCAGTGAATACAGCGAGGGGATCCTGGGCGGCCTGCTCATCGATCTCGACCAACGACACGGCCTCGTCAACGCGAGCCTGGTAAGGGGCTGATCGGCATGACCGCCGCACCGACCGTCAAATCTGGGGTCCCGACCACGACGGGGGTCTTCACCCGCGCCAGCTCGGGGCTGGTCCGCCAGGTCCGCACCGACGACGTGATGTTTTACGGGTGGCAGCAGATCGCCCTGGGCTACATCATCTTCATCGTCGCGGCCTGGCAGTTCTACCCGGGCGCCTCGATGGAGCTGGCCACCCTGATGGCCACGGTGGCCGGGCTGTTCATCGCTGGCTGTTATGCGCTGCTGAGCATGGTCTACCCGCGCTCGGGCGGCGACTACGTGTTCATGTCGAGGATCTTGCATCCGGTCGTGGGGATCGTGCTGAGCATGTCCCTGGTCTTCTGGCAGCTCTTCTACACGGGGGTCAACGGGGCGTTCCTGGCCAAGTTCGGCATCGCGCCCATGCTCAGTTCGCTGGGCGTCCAGGAGCACAATGCGGGGCTGATCAGCGCGGGCAGCTGGTTCGGCGGCAAGTGGGGCCTGTTCATCGGCGGGGTGCTGGTGATTGGAGTCTTCTCGATCGTGCAGTACCGCGGCGCTGGGGTGTACTTCAAGATCCAGCGCTGGGCCAGTTACATCACGGTGGTCAGCCTGCTAGCCACGATCATCACCCTGATCCTCGCGTCGACCGGTGTGCTCGACTTCCACCACAACTTCGACGCGGCCGCGGGGGCGGGCGCCTACGACAACGTCATCAAGGCGGCGGGAGACACCCATCACCCGTTCAGCCTGTCGCAGACCATGTTCTTCGCGGCGTGGCCGGCGTTCTCGCTCTGGTTCGCGGTGCTGTCGGTTAGCTTCGCCGGCGAGGTCAAGGACGGCCAGCGCAGCCAGCTGCGGGGCATGACGCTGGCCATCGTCACGATGGGCCTGGCGATGACACTGCTGATGTTCCTGTACCGGATGGCGTTCGGCAGCGCGTTCATGCTCGCGTCGACCGAGGTGACTCCCGACCAGTTCCCGATTCAGGCGTCCCCGTATGTCAACCTCTACACCGGTATCGCGGGTGGCAATCCGCTGCTCACGGTGGTCAACAGCGTCTGGGTGCTCTCGCTGCTGTTCTTCGTCGGCGCGAGCTCGATGATCGTCGCGACCCGCAGCATGCTGGCGTGGTCGCTGGACGGGATCGCGCCGAAGTGGATGTCGTCGGTCTCGGCGAAGTTTCACACCCCGACCTGGGCCCTGGCGCTGTCGGGCGCGATCGCCTTCGTCTGGGTGTGCCTCTACGCGTTCACCAGCTCGATCCTGGTGCTCGGCGGCTTCCTGGGCCAGTGCATCCCTTTCATGGGCGTCTGCCTCGCCGCGATCGTCTTCCCGTTCCGGCGCAAGCGGGAGTTCGAGGCCTCGGCGATCGCCTATCGCTGGGGGAAGGTGCCGGTGATATCGGTGATCGGCGTCATCGCGCTGGCGTGCGTGGCGTTCGTCTTCTACCGGTTGCTGGTCGACGCAGCCTACGGGGCTAACAACCACCTCTCCGAGGTCATGACGGTCGCCGTCACGGTGTTCGCCATCACCTGGTATGCGGCGTTCCGGAGCTACCGCAGCCGCCAGGGCGCCGACCTCAAAGGGCAGTTCAGCGAGATCCCGGTCGAGTAATGGATGGTACGGACGCAGTGACGCTGTCGCGGGCCGAACGGATCCCCGGTGAGGCGGCGCGCCTCGTCGGGACCGCCGCCGAGCAGTCGTTACTGCTACGAATCACCGGCTCGGTGGCCGTGCATCTGCACTGTTCCCGGCACAACGGGCTGATGCGGGCACTCGGCCGACGGCCGTTCTATGACATCGACTTCTGGGGTCGCGACCGCGACCACCGGCGGATCGAGGCGTTCTTCCAGGCAGAGGGCTACTTCGCCGACCCGGCGGCGCGTGGGCTGCGGGAGTGGGGGATCAAGCGGCAGATCTTCGCGCATCCCGAGACGGGCATCAAGATCGACGTCTTCATGGACACCCTGGTGATGGCGCACTCAATCCGGTTCGCCGACCGGCTTGAACTGGCCGACCCGTGCATCTCGCTAGCCGACCTGGTGCTTTCGAAGCTGCAGATCCACGAGATGACCGCCAACGACCTGATCGACCTCACGGTGCTGCTCGGCGAGCATCGCATCGGGACACAGGCGGCCGGGCAGATCGACCTAAACCGCATCCGCGACGTGCTGTGCGACGACTGGGGATTCTGGTACTCGGCCGACCAAAACCTGGCCCTGCTGCACGAGTCGGTGCAAAGGCCAGGCCTGGAGCCGGAGCTGGCGGCCCGGGTCCGGACGCAGATCGAGACGTTGCGGGCCCACCTGGCCGAGGCACCCAAGTCCCGTCGCTGGCGGATGCGGGCCAAGGTCGGCACCCGCAGGCGGTGGTACCAGCAGGTCGAGGAAGTCAGGTGATGGGGCTGCCGGTACGGCGCTTCGGGAGTACGGGCTGGGAACTCACGACGATGGGCCTTGGCACCTGGGCGCTCGGCGGCGGCGACTGGGCCTTCGGCTGGGGCCCGCAGGACGACGCAGAGTCGATCGCCACGATCCACCACGCCGTCGAGGCCGGCATCAACTGGCTCGACACCGCGCCGGAGTACGGCTTGGGCCACGCCGAGCAGATCGTCGGACGGGCCATGGCCACACTGTCCGAGGCGGACCGCCCACTGGTCTTCACGAAGTGCGCGATGGTGTGGGACCCCGACGACCGGCAGGCAGAGGCGACCGCGGTCGGGGACGCGGCGTCGCTGCGGGCCCAGTGCGAGGCGTCACTGCGGCGACTCGGCGTGGACCGCATCGACCTGTATCAGGTGCACTGGCCGCCGACCGACGGCACACCACTCGAGGACTACTGGGCGACGCTGGTCGGCCTGCGCGCCAGCGGCAAGGTGCGGGCGATCGGCCTGTCCAACCACGCCGTCGACCAGCTCACCCGGGCCGAGGTGGTCGGGCACGTCGACTCGCTGCAGCCGCCGCTGTCGGCGATCAACCGCGCGGCGGTGGCGGACGTCATCCCGTGGTGCGAGGCCAACGACACCGGCGTCATCGTCTACAGCCCGATCCATTCTGGTCTGCTGTCGGGCACGTTCGACCCGTCTCAGTTGGCGCCCGGCGACTGGCGCCTCAGCGAACCCGACTTCACCACTGACCTACCCGCCAACCTGGGCGTCTCCGCGGCGGTCGCCGACGTGGCGGCCCGGCACTCGACAAGTGCGGCGAGCGTCGCGATCGCCTGGACGCTGCTCTGGCCCGGCGTCACCGGGGCGATCGTCGGGGCCCGGCGCCCAGCGCAGATCGACGGCTGGCTGGATGCGTCGGGCCTGCAGCTAACCGACGCCGACCTCGACACGATCGCCGCCGCGATCGCGAGCAGCGGTGCCGGCAACGGGCCATCGCGCCCGGCGACCGCGAGCGTCTCATGACAGCGGGCGCTCTCAGGCCGGCACGTAGCCGACGGCGGGGTCGACGACGTTGTGCAATGGCTCGCCTTGCCGCCACCGCTCGAGGTTGGCGGTGAACACGGTCATCATGTCAATCTCGAACCCGACGTAGTCGCCCGACATGTGTGGCGACACAACCACGTTCGGCATCGACCACAGCGGCGAGCCGGCCGGCAGCGGCTCGACCTCGAACACGTCCAACGCAGCGCCTGCGATCGTGCCGGCCTGCAGCGCGTCGATCAGGTCGGATTCGACAACGGTCGGTCCGCGCCCGATGTTGACGACGAATCCGCGCGGCCCCAGCGCGCCCAGCACCTCGGCGTCGACGAGCGCCGTGGTGGTCGGCGTGAGCGGCACGGCCAGGACGAGCACGTCTACGTCCGCGGCGACCGCGACGAGGTCGGCCGAGCTGCGGATCACCCCGAAGTCTGGATCGTCACCGGGGACACGACCGACCAGGGTGACTCCGACGTCGAGGCGAGCGAGGCGCTCAGCGATCGCCCGGCCGATCGAGCCGGTACCCACCACCGCAGCCTGGGACCCGGCCAGCCGCCCCGACATGCGGTGCTGCCATACGCTCTGTCGTTGCAGCGCCCAGGTCTCAGCCAGCCCCTTGACATGCGCGAGCACCGAAGCGAGCACCCATTCGGCGATCGACGTGTCGAACACGCCGCGCGAGTTGGTGAGCGTGACCGAGGCCAGCTCGGGACAGATCAGGCGGTTGACGCCGACCGATGCGGCGTGCACCCAGCGCAGCTCATCGGTCCGGCGCAACAGCGGGGCGAGGTCGGCGAATCGGTGGTCCCAGATGTACAGCACCGAGGCCCCCGCCAGTTGCTGGTCGGTGGGGGACGAGTCGATCGGGGCCACCTCGACGTCACCGGGGAGCAGGTGCAGCGGCGGAGGCGGCAGTTCGGGGTCGGGCTCGATGAGGACGAGGACGCGGGGACGACTCGGCACAGCTGCTCCATTCGACGAGTCACACGAGATACGGTTTCGATAGTGTATCGAAAAGGTGTTCATCACCGCGACACGAAAGGGAACAAATGACGGACCGCCACGTCCTCGACCCAGCGGCTCACGAGCCGCACATCGCCGATCCTGTTGATCTGCGGGCACACCGCAAGCGCCGGCTCGCCCTGGCGTACCGGGTGTTCGGCGCGATGGGTTGGGGCTCGCTCGGTGACGGTCACATCTCGGCGCGCGACCCCGAGCGGCCGGACTGTTTCTGGCTGGGGCGTTACGGCGTGCCGTTTCGGTACATGACCACCGACGACCTCGTGCTGGTTCGTGCGGACGGCACCGTTGAGGGTGTCGGCCACATCAACATGTCGGCGTACTACATCCACGCGCCCGTCCACGAGGCCGTTCCCCAGATCGTCACCGCGGCCCACTGCCACACTCCTTACGGGACGCCGTTCTCAGCGACAGTCACCAAGCTCGCGCCGATCTCGCAGGAGTCGTGCGCCTTCTTTTGCGACCATGAGATCTTCGACGACGAGGAGGTAAGCATCGCCTCGACTGACGGCGGCAAACGCATCGCGATGGCGATTGGTGGCGCCCGCGCGGTGATCCTGCGTAACCACGGGCTGCTGACGGTCGGCGCCACCGTCGACGCGGCCGTCGGCTACTTCCTGTTGATGGAACGCTGCGCCGAGGTCCAGCTCAAGGCACGTGACGCCCGGCCGATCGGGGCTGAGTCGGCGCGGCGCGTACACGACGAGTTCGACGAGGCCGCCGCATGGCAGGTGTTCCAGTGGGCGCAGCGCACCTACGTGCCCGACGTCAGTGTGGCGGGACGGTAGCGGCTAGGAGGACCGGCTATTTGCGACGATGAGACTCAACAGGTCGAAGACCACGGTGGCCGCTGCTACACAGGTGATCTCGGCGTGATCGTAGGCCGGTGCGACCTCGACGACATCGGCGCCGACGAGGTTGATACCGGTGAGCTGCCGGAGCATTCGCAGCAGCTCCCGCGAGGTCAGCCCGCCGGCCTCGGGTGTCCCGGTGCCGGGAGCGAATGCGGGGTCGAGGACGTCGATGTCGATCGAGAGGTATACGGGGAGATCTGCGACGCGACGCCGGACGGCGTCTACTGCGGTGTCGATTCCCATGACATCGAGGTCGCCTGCCCGGATGATCCGGAAGCCCATCCGAGCGTCGTCGGTGAGATCCATCCGGTCGTAGATCGGGCCGCGGATGCCGATGTGGATCGAGTGGTCTTCGACCAGGAGGCCTTCTTCGAAAGCCCTCCGGAAAATGGTGCCGTGCGTCACGGGGGCGTTGAAGTAGGTATCCCAGGTATCGAGGTGAGCGTCGAAATGAACAAGGGAGAGCGGTCCGTAGATCGAGTGCAGTGCACGAAGATTCGGCAATGCGATGGTGTGGTCGCCGCCGATCGACACGACCTTGCGGGCTCGGTCTCCGATGACCTCCCGCGTGCGGTTCTCGATCTGTGTACAGGCTTCGGCGATGTCAAACGGCGTGACCGTCACATCGCCGGCGTCGACGATCTGGACTGCCTCGAGTGGCGCGATACCGAGTTCGACATGGTAGCCGGGGCGCAGGGTGCGCGCGGCCTGCCGAACGCTCATCGGACCGAATCTCGCCCCCGGCCGATAGGACGTACCACCGTCGAAAGGCACTCCCAGAACAGCGATTTCGTAGTCGTCCACGTCATGGATGTCTGCAATCCGCGCGAACGTGCCTTTGCCGGCGTATCGGGGCACCTGCGCTGAAGGAGTAGCACCGATCGGTGGCTGGTCTGTGCTGGACATCTGTGCCTTTCGTATGGAGTCACACGGAGTGGCGTGCCCTAGTGGTGGGCTCGCCGGGTGCCCTTGCCACGCCGGCGGGCTTCTTCGCCTTCGGCGATCAGGCGCAGTTGCTCGTCAACCTCGCGGCCCTCCAACAGCGGCTGGCGGGGATCCCAGGTAGTGCCTTGCGCCTTGTCCATCTGGCGTCGGGCGATCGCCGAAATCACTTCCAGAACAACCCGATTGCCGAGCAGCGCGGTAATGTCCGCGTGGTCATACGGAGGAGAGACCTCGACGACGTCGACCCCCAGGACCGGCAGCTCGTAGCAGATCCTTCGGACCGCATCGAGCAGCTGGCGAGCCGAGAGGCCGCCTGGCTCGGGTGTTCCGGTACCGGGAGCATGACCCGGGTCGCACACATCGATATCGACAGACAGGAAGACGCCCTCGCACTCGGAGGTGGCGATCTGGAATGCTTCAGTCAGACAGGTTTCCAGGCCGCGGGACACGATCTCGGTCATTTCGTACGATCGCAGGCCGTGCGCGGCCATCCAATGCAGGACCGGTTCGTCGGGCCAGTATCCGCGCAATCCCAGTTGCAAAAACCTGTCGCCGCGCAGTGCGCCGGACTCGATCAATCGTCGCATCGGGGTGCCATGGCCGACAAGGGAACCCAGGTGAATGTCAGCGGTGTCTGCGTGAGCATCGAAGTGGATCATCGACACCTTGCCGAAACCGTGCTGGCGGGCCACTCCGGTGTGGTCGGGCCAGGCTATCGTGTGGTCACCGCCCAAGATGATCGGAATCGCACCGGCGGAGGAGATCTTGAAAACATCCTCCTCGATCAATTCCACTGCCTGCTCGACGTTTCCGCTGTAGAGCGACACATCGCCGGCGTCATAGACCCGTAGGTCCTTGAGGCCGTCGACGCGTAATGCCAAGCTGGGACGGGAACCGTTCTGTGGCAGGTAGCAGGCCTGGCGCAGCGCCGACGGACCGAAACGTGCACCGGAGCGATACGTTGTTCCGCCGTCGAGGGGAGCGCCGAGGATGACGATGTCGGCGTCGACGTAGGTCGATGGATCGTCAAGATCACAGCGTGGGACACCGAGAAAGGTTATGTCCGGGCCGAATCCGCTTCCTGCCATTTATATCCGCCTTCGTTGATGATGGTTGCGCCCGCTGGGGCTGGTGATCATGTGGTGTCGTGTAATGCGATGACCGCTCGGAACGCGTGGCGGATGGTGGCGCGGATTCGTCGTTTGTCTATCGGCCCCAGTGGCCGGTAGATGTTGTCGATCTCCAGCCCCGCCATTACCGCCATGATGGTGCGGGAGTCGAGCACGGGTTGGTGCGAGCCGAAGTCTCGGAACAGCCGGCTAAGGGCCGGGACCATCGCGGCATACCAGGCTTCGAACATGGGGCGGAGCTGTTCGTCGCGGCTGGCTTCGGTCACCAATTCGTAGCGCGTGACGATGGCGCCTTGCGGCGCGGTGAATCCGTCGATGATCATGTCGGCGACGAGGTTTGCGAGCTGCCCGGCGGACATCGTCGGTTGTAGTTGGTTGGCGGTGCGGACGACGCGTTCGATTTCCCGGTCGGACAGTTGTTGGAAGGCCTGGGCGACCAGATCCGATTTGTCGTGGAAGTAGTAGCTCAACGCCCCCAACGGTATTTGCGCCTGGTTGGCCACGACGCGCATCGAAAGTCCGGCCAGTCCGACCCGGGCCATGACCTCGATGGCGGCATCGATGATTTCGATCCGTCGCTGAGCGCCGCGGGCGGTGTTTCCGGTACTTCGCAGGGGATCAGCGGCTCTCGGGTCGGTTCCTGCGCCGGCATCTTGGCATGCGCCCATCTAGCTGCCGGTCATCCGTGGTGCTTGAGGGTGGAGCGAGGCGGGCTGACCTTGCCAGTTGGAAGCCAGAGACGTCGCGCCGACTTGAGTTTCATGCTCAGAACTCCTGGACTTGAGTACTTTTCGGTGATCCGGCCAGGCTGTCGCGCAGTCTCGGCGTGCTTTGGCTCTCGCTTCGGACTCGAGTCTCAGCGGGCTGCATTTCGTCCGCGTGACATGGCGGTTACTGCTTTGTACAAACGTACAAGTATTGGACGTTTGACCTAGGAATGCGCGAATCGGCGCTTTATTGTCGTGCAGTAAGCCGATCCGTCACTGGCCGGCACGCTCAAATGCGAAGGGAATGAACAGAATGCCGACAACGCTGCCAGGAGCGTTCGATCTGACCGATCAAGTGGCACTCGTCACCGGATCGGGCAGCGAGATCGGCATCGGGTTCGCATCAGCCCGGTTGCTGGGCCAACTCGGTGCGTCGGTCATGGTCACCGGAACCACCGACCGCGCGGCCGAGCGGGCCGACGAGCTCCATCGGGAGGGCATCACAGCCGCCGCGCACATCGCCGACCTGTTCGATCCCGATGCCGCGCGGGAACTCGTGCAGGCCACCGAGGCGGCGTTCGGCAAGCTCGACATCCTGGTCAACAACGCCGGACTGGCGTCAGTGAACAGCCCGGAGCAACCCAACCCGTTGATGGTGATGACCAACCACGAGTGGTCGCTCGCTCTTCGGCGCAACGTGGACAGTGCTTTCTTCGTCACCCGGGCCGCACTGCCCGGGATGGTCGAGCGCGGGCACGGCCGAATCATCAACGTGGCGTCCACGGCAGGCATTCTCACCGCCTACACCGGCGACGTCGGCTACCACACCGCAAAGGCCGCAATGCTGGGCATGACACGCTCGGTCGCGGTCGATTTCGCGCCGAACCGCATCACCGCCAACGTCGTGCTGCCCGGTTGGATCGCCACCGCTGCCCAACTGCCGTCCGAGGTTGCCGCGGGCAACGCCACTCCGGTGGGCCGGTCGGCGACCGCGGCTGAGGTCGCCGTCGGCATCGCCTTCCTCGCCACACCGGGCGCGTCCTATGTCACCGGCACCACGCTCGTGATCGACGGAGGCAACTCGATAGCCGGAGTAAAGATTGCCGACTAATGGTCGGACCTGGCTGATGTGCATACCAGGGCCAGCTAGCATTCTTGGCCCCCGACAGCAGCGTGGTTTTCCGGTGGCGGACGCCTTGGAATTGGCTGTGAGAGCTAGCAATCGCCCAACCCTTTCATGCGTCGGGCGATGGTGAAGGCCAGTGCGGTACCGCCCTGGGCGATGACGATGCCGTTCGTGATCGCAGCTATCAGAAATGGGAATGAGGACGCGGGCAGCATCGCTGGTCAGACACGGTCGGAGACGGCCGCCCCCGCAATCCACCAATCAGTCGCCTAGTCCCGGTATGGTCGCCTCGGATTGATGAAGTGGTGCGGAGTCCATTTTGGAGATTGAGACGGCTGAGCCCCTACATGCGCGTGCCGCGCGTGCCGCGGTGCGTGCGTCGGCACCTCGACCCGCTGCGGCCCAACGCGCCGCCAAGGATCTCAAACAAGGCCTGTGGCCGGCGGTGCGCTCCGAGATCGGCTGGGCGTTCACCCCTCCGCGTACGTGGTTGTTGGGCGTGCTGGCCAATCTGTTCCTGGCCGCGGGGTGGTTAGCGGTGCAACCGCTGACTCCCCATGGCCGCCATCACGACTGGGTGATCCTGGTCGGCACCTACTTCGCTTCGTTTGTCCTCGCCGATGTCACCACCACCAACCTGCTCGGCACCGATCACTACCGCGTCGTGCAGAGTTTGGCCGACGGGGTGCCACTGTGGCGGGTGCTGATCATCAAAAATATGGCACTTATTGTGCTCGTCGGGTTGCCCACCTTGGCGGCGGCGATGGCGTTGACGTTGTGGCTGGAACCGCCGGCGCGGCTCGCCGTCACGATCCCCAGCGTCGCGGTGCCCATCGTGTCCTGGCTCGGCGTGGGTAACGTCATCTCGGTGCTGTGGCCGGTGAGCGCTCAGCCGCTGATCCGGCGGTGGCGCCAGCGTTGCGATGTTCGGCGCACCGCGGGCTGGCTGTTGGCCCTGATGCTGCCGTATGCCCTGTACTACGTTGCCGACCCGATGGACGGCGTCGGACATCGCATGTTGTGGAGACAGCTACCAGCAGCGATCGGGCCGGTGCTAGGACGCGACACAAAAAGCTTCGTTCACCTCGCCGTCGCCCTCGTGGTCTGGGTGGTTGGGACCGCCGCGGCCGAGTTGTGGGTGCGAAGGCGCGGGTTGCACATCAAGTGACCGGCACCCAAGCGCGGGGACCGGCCGACAGCCCACGCCTCGGCGTACGCCTGTCCGTTGACGTCGCCGCTGCGGCCCACGGACGTTCACACCTGCGAGGTGAGCTGGGCGCTGTGCAGCAGCACCGGGATCGCCAGCACGAGCACCGACGCGGCGATCGTCTGTCGCGCGATCGGAGCCCACCCGTGCAAGAGTGAACTGCCGATAAGCGCCATTGCCACGCTGGAGTGTGGCATGCCGCCACCGTACCCGGCTCAGGTGAGACTCCCCGCCATCGTTCAAGGCCCCGGATCTGCCGCGTGCACCCGGCGGCGAGGTCTGACGCTAGACGGGATTAGTGCCCGCTGATGATTCGCACCAGGTCGGGCTTCATGGCCTGAAGCTGCGCACCCCAGTAGCCCCAGCTGTGGGTGCCGTCGACCGGAAAATTGAATACCCCGTTGTGACCGCCAGCGGCGATGTACTTCTGCTGGAACTCTTTGTTGGTCGACACGGTGATGTTCTCCAGGAACTGGGCACTGTATTGGGTGCCGAGGTTCGAGCCGTCGTCAAGATCGGATGTCGCGCCGTTGCCGCAGTACACCCAAATCGCGGTGTTGTTGGCCACCAACGTGTTGATGTTGACCATCGGATCGTTGCGGCGCCACGCGGGATCGGTGGTGGGCCCCCACATGTTCGCCGCGCTGTAGCCCCCGGCGTCCTTCATCGAGACGCCGATGAGGGTGGGCCACAGGCCCATTGAGGGATTGAGGAATCCCGACAGGGAGCTGGCGAAGATGAACTGTGTCGGATGCCAGATGGCCAGAATCAACGCCGCGCTGCCCGACATGGACAGCCCAACAACGGCATTGCGTGTAGGCGCCTGACCCTTGTTGGTCGCCAGCCATGCGGGCAGCTCCTGGGTCAGGAACGTCTCCCACTTGTAGGTTGTCGTTCCCGCGCTTCCTGTCGCCGGCTGATACCAGTCGCTGTAGAAGCTGGATTGCCCGCCAACGGGCATGACGACGGAGATGCCGGACTGGTAGAACCACTCGAACGCCGCGGTGTTGACGTCCCAGCCGTTGGCGTCGTCCTCGGCCCGAAGCCCGTCGAGCAGGTAGACGGACTGCGGACCTCCGCCCTGGAATTCGACGCGGATGTTGCGTCCCATCGACGGCGATGGCACGTCGAGGTTCTCCACGGGCAGGCCTTTGCGTGAATACGCTGCGGCGGTCGGTGTTTCAATCGCGGCCGTGGCAAGGACCGGCAGCAGTGCACCGAGGAGCACCGCACAGATTCGACAAAGCCATCGCGTCACGATCGCAACCACACCTCGTCTGTTGTCTCGCTGTATCTGTCCGCAAGCTAGCAGCGACACGCAGATGTCCTCGGCACGGCGCGCGTCGCTTGACCAGCTTGTTATGTTCGGACCGCTCGCAATGGTCGGCGCTACCGTGCGACGGCACTACGGCGGTGGAGTGCGATCGTGTCCGGGCGCCTCGCGGTGAGGCGGGTCGCAGCCGACCAGGCGGGCGCGGGAGGCCATAGGATTGCTGCCAACGCACCCTTTGCTGCGCCCTTCGGAGGAATCCTGTCCTGGTTGTCGGCGGTACCGTCTTTGTTGACGGCGGCTGGACTGATCTTTCTTCCAGGTGTGGCGGTGGCGTATTCGTTGCGTTTCAAGGGTTTCACCGCAGTGGTCTTGGCCCCCCTCTTTTCGACTGCGGTCGTCGGCTTTTTCGGAATTGTCGCGAACTGGATCGGCATTTCATGGAGCGTCGGCGTGTACGCATCAACCGCGGCGGTTACCGCATTTCTCGCGTTGGCTCTGACCCATTGGTCTCGGGAGCAGGTGAGCAGCGCCGAAGATGTAAGTCGCTGGCGGGCGGCGTGGCACCGACTCGGATTACCGTTGGCGGCTTCTGGTCTGGGCGGAGCCGTGATCATGGCCGGGATGATGAAGCTGATCGGCCGGCCGGACCACATGTCGCAGGTGTTCGACAATGTCTTTCATCTGAATGCCGTTCGCTACATCATTGAGATCGGAAATGCTTCATCGTTGACTCTGGGTAGTTCCCAGGGCAGGGCACCGCTTTATCCAGCCGCCTGGCACACCTTCGCGGCGATGTGCGCCGATCTCACTGGAACCTCTGTTCAAGTCGCCGAAAACAGTGTGAACCTGATCATCGCGGCGGTCGTCTGGCCGCTCGGTTGCGTTTTCCTCGCGCGGACGCTCTTCGGAAACGCCCCCGCTGTGACGCTGACCGCGGGGATATTGTCAGCGGCGCAACCCGCGTTCCCGTACATGCTCTACGTGTGGGGACCGCTGTTCCCGAATGCCCTGTCCGTGAGCTTCCTCCCGGCAGCTATGGCCATCGCGGTGGTTCTCCTCCGCGCGGCAGCTCCCGCGCCTCACCTACTTTCATGGGCGCTGGCTCTGTTGCTTGGCCTAGCGGGGATCGGCCTCGCGCACCCGACCACCGTTATCGCATTGCTGCTATTCACGATGCCGCTCATCGTCGTCACCCTCGTTCGCCAATGGCGAGCAAGGCGTACGACGAAGAACACCGTATTGCTGGCAATTCTCACATCGCTGACAGCTTCCGTCGCAGCGATCACGTGGGTCAAGCTGCGTCCGCCCCGCTACGACAACTGGGGTCCACATGGCTCGACGGCAGGCGCCATCCGGGAAGCGCTCACCAACGCGCCGTTCGGAACAGAGACCAATTGGATCGTCACGCCGTTGGCTTTGTATGGCGTCGTTGTGGTGATTCGAACCCGGCGCCAACGCTGGTTTGTCGTGAGTTACGGCATTGCCGTCTTCCTCTATGTCGTCGACGCCGCAATGCCGCAGGGAACCAGCCTGCGCGACTTCCTCACGGGAACCTGGTACCAGGACACCTTCCGGCTGGCGGCGTTCCTGCCTCTGTTCGCCACCGCGCTCGCAGCGGCGGGTGCGCAGGATGCGCTCCACCAGATACGCGCCGCCTACCGACGAATACACCCCCCACTCCGGGAGGGCGCCGACTCGTCGAGCCCTTATGCCGTCACAGGCATTGCGCTCGCGGTATTGGCGTTCACGTGTCTCAGCTATATGGGACCGCCGCGGATGTACCTCGCCAATTCGTACTTCGCGTACAGGTTCGACGGGCAATCAGCCATCCTCACGCCCAATGAGCTTGCATTCATCGACCGCCTCGACCACTTTGTCGAGCCCCGCGCGGTGATTGCCGACAATCCCTGGAATGGCAGCTCTTTGGCGTACGCATTCGGAAACAGGCGAGTGCTGACACCGCACCTGCTCGCCGATACCGACAACGAGAGGGTTCTCCTGTCCCACGAGCTAGGAGTTGGGAACTTCAGCCCGGAGGTGTGTGCGGCCGTGAAAAGCAAGAATGTCCGCTACATTCTAGATTTCGGGCATAGGTACATTTTCGACGCGGCGGGGGCCCGGGACTACCCGGGTGTCACAGATGTAATAGCGAAGCCCGGTATCGAACTCGTCGCCCAGCACGGCAGGTATATGCGTCTTTTCCGGGTGACTGGCTGCGACCACTAGAGCGTCGCCTGTCCGCACAGCGGCCCCACACCGAGCAAAATGACCGAGCGCGGGCGGGTGGACGTCGACCAGGTGAGCGCCGAGGCGCTGCAGGAGGTCCTCGCTGAACACCTCCCGCCCGGTGAATTGGTGGTAGCGCGAGGTGTTTTCGCGTTGCGGGTTCGGCGGGCCGGTCCGCGTACCCCCTCACGCCGACCGTGTCGTCGCATCGGAATCGGTCGCTATGCCCCGCCGACGCTCATCCTCAGGGCTTCGACTGCCGCGTCGATGTGGGGCAATATCGACGGCCCATAGTGGCCCACGATCTGCTGTAGTGCGCGGGTGATGTGGGGGCCGACGGCGGCCGCGTCGAGCACGTCCTCGGCGATGACGATGCCGTTCACCAGGTGCGCCGCGCGCAGGCGTCCGTCTCGTGCGATCTCATAGCGCCAGTCGCCGATGTGTACGCGTTCTGGCTCCGAGCGGAACAACCCGCGGCGGGCCGGGGTGTGCACCACACCCGGAACGGCGCTGAACACGTTGACCACCAACGCGACCCCACCGGGTCCCGAGAGCGCAGCGGCGACGGTGTCGCTCAGCCGAACGGAATCGAAATCATGCATCACTGGCTCATCGGCAGGACGAACGACGCGGTGATGGTTTCGGCGTCGCCGACGCGGCGCACCGCGGTTCCCGCGACGTAAAACTCCACCGTGTGATGCCCCCACGCGTAGTTGGAGATCGAGAACGCCACGCCGACGACACCATCGGCGCCATCTCGTTCCGCCTCCGCCTGCATTCGGGACATCGCCAGTTCGCGGGCTTCGTAGTTACCTTGGGTCCACTGCGGCATCTCGACGTTTCGGCCCAGCTGCCGCAGGCTCTGCATGAATCCCTGTACGGCGACGTGGAATACGCAGTTCCCCATCACGAACGCCACCGGCGCGAACCCGGAGCGCAGCAGTGTCGTCAAGTCCTGACCGGATAGGTGACTGCTGAAGGCCTGCCCGTTGGCGCGACGGTAGGTGCCTGGTTTCGCCGTGTAGCGCACCGCCGTTCCGACTGCGATGAATTCCAGATGTTCACCTTCGCCGACGTGACGCCAGTCGAGTCGTACGCCGACCACGCCGTCGGCGCCCAGCGCGTCGGCCTCAGCCTGCATGCGCGCCATGGCATTCCACCGCGCACGATAAGTCGCCTCGGTGAGCACCGGCAGTTCCGACTGCTGCCTTAGGCCGGTGAACTGGTAGCCAACGTGATAGACCGACGCGCCCATCACCAGCTCGATCGGCGCGAACCCCGCGCCATGCAGCAGCGCGAACTCGTTGATCGACAAGTCAGAGGTGAACAGTCTGTCGGCATGGGACAGCCGTTCGCTGGCGACCGGATCGAGCGGGCTGGGTTGCATCGGCGCATCCTTCGTGAAGTTTGCGCACAGCGTACGGTCCGCGGCTGTGAATCGGGCGCCGCCCAACCCGGCAGTTTCACCCGCAGGTCGCGGACCGCGCGTTCAGGAAACACATAGCGTGCAAAGCGTGACCGCATCGTGTTCTCAATGTGACAGAAGTAGAGCACTGTTCCAGAAGTTACGGCAGTGATTCTAATTCGTGATGATTCCGGGAGACGACGATGAAAACGACAACGTGGCGAAAGACGGTCTTGATGAAAGCGGTTGGTGCCCTGACGGTTTCCGTTGGTCTGGCCACCGGTGCAGCCGTGATGGCGGCGCCGGCGCAAGCTGACCTGGTGAGCGATCAGTTCCTGTCCGCCCTGAACAACTCCGGCGTGGGCTACAACGATCCGGGGACCGCGGTGAACATGGCCCAGTCCATCTGCCCGCTGCTCGCGCAACCCGGTGGGAACGTCGCCTCTGCGGCGTCGCAGATGACGGGCAACAACGGCATCTCGCCCGACATGGCCGGGCTGTTCACCAGCATCGCGATCTCGATGTACTGCCCGAACATGATGGCGTCGTTCGCAAACGGCAACTGGCTCAACAACGGCGACTTCCTCGGCCAGTCGGGCATCCCCGGCATCCCGGGCCTGCCCGGCATCCCCGGGTTCTGAACGGCGAAGGCCGTCACCATTGACCCGTGTGGTCGCAGTGGTGGCCGATTCCGATGTGTCCTGGCGGGACTGGTGAAGCCCGACGCGCTGACCAAAGCACTGGCCAGGGGGTTGATCGCTGCCAAACCGGCTGTGCCGAATTAACGGAGAATGAACGCCGGGGGACTAGCGAAACGCTGCGACTTTCGTGACACCGGCGGAATCGCTCTCGCCGCGTGGCCGCCGCGGATGAGGTTCACCGCCGCCGCAGGATTCTAGAAGTTTGCTGCCGTGTCGCGGTGTGATTTACCGCTCACTTTTCGCACCTTAACCTAAGAATCCGTTATCTGCCGGCGTACGTCACATCGTCGCACCATGGTTGCCAACCACGGAGAAGCTGATGTCATCGGCACGATTCGAGTTGCTCTCGCAACATAACGAGTGCATAACGAAGAGTTTCTTAAGCGGCCCCTGAGAGGTTTCTTCCCGGTGCCGGCGATCCGTCTTTGCGTCTGCTGGGAACTCAGATTCTCGTCGCTAGACTCGAGCGAAGTCGCGCCGCTATGCGCGAAAGACTTTGAAATCTAGGCCGGTGCACGCCACATACCGGCGGAGGTACCGATTAACGATGGCTAATTTTTTGATGCCTAAGCGCACTGTTGTGAAGGATGAGGCAAATGTGGATGCGGACGTCACCCTGGTGGGCGCCGTCGCAGTTGACCGCGGCCCCATCGGCGACGTCGCCACCGGCGACGCTGGCGCGCCGGTCGTGGCGACGAACTACGGCGACAGCAGCATTTCACTGCTCAACGTGCACAGTTTGGCGGTCGAGTGCAACGTCGCCGTGGATGGTGAACCCTTCGCCGTCGTCATCTCCGACGACCGCGCCTACGTGAGCACATCATCCGCGGGCCATGACGCGGTCAATGTCGTCGACACCAACACCAAGACCGTCATCGCGACCTATCCACTGGCGTTCAGCGTCACGGCGCTGGCAATCAGCCCGGATGGCAAGCGCGTCTACGCCGGTCGAACCGGGCGCGACCACATCGACGTCGCGGTCATCGACACCACCGCTGAGCGGGTCGGCACAATCGATATCACCACCGGCGCCGGGATCGGCATCGACGCCGTCGTTGTCGACCCCACCGGCAAGCGCCTGTATGTGGGGACCACCGATGACCGCGACAGCCGGCTGGTCGTCGTGGACACCGAGACCGCTCGGGTGGATCGCGCCGTGCGGATCGGTTCGCCGATTCGCGACCTCGCCTTCTCCGACGGCACCGTCTACGCGCTCACGTCGGACCGGGTGCGCGGCGGTGCTGTGTGGGTCGTCGACATGTCCGTCGGCGCGATCACAGATATCGTCGAACTCGGTGGTGCGCCAACCCAGATGACGCTGAGCCCTGACGGCACCCATGCCTACATCGTCGACTACGACCATGTCGCGGTGCTGTGCACGCTGAGCCTTGAGGTCGTCAACAGCATCACCATCGACGCGCGGCCGTCCTGCGTTGCGGTGAGTTCCGAGGGTGATCGACTGGCGATCGCTGATTACGCCGGCGGTGTCACCGTGTTCACCATCGCCTCGAGCATGCCAATGCTGTATTCGCAATTCATCGCGACCAGCCCGCTCGCGCTGCGGGAGCTGCACGAGACGGAGCCTGCTTCGGCCTAGCCGTCAGCGCCACTGGTACCGGGTCCTGGGACGACCCGCCTTGCCGTAATCGGTGTTCCGGGTCACGGTGCCCTCGTCGGCGAGTCGTTCGAGATAGCGCCACGCCGTCACCCTGGACACCCCGACCTGTTTGGCGACCTCGTCGGCAGTGACTCCGTCAGTGGAATCCCTTACCGCACGGGCGATCTCGTCGTTAGTACCCGGCGCTGCGCCCTTCGGGGCGGCGGTGCGGTCCGTGATGACCCGCAGCTCTGCCAACGCACGATCGACCTCGGCCTGACTTGCGGCGTCGGTGCCCGCAGGCAGGGCCTCTCGGTAGCGCCGGTAGCGTTCGAGGCGCTCGCGGAACGCCGCGAATGTGAACGGCTTCAATAAGTAGGCCAGCGCGCCGTGGCCGACCGCCGCGCGTACCATCTCCAGATCGCGTTCGGAGGTGATCGCGATGATGTCCGGCGCAGGCCGCAGACCCGACAACCCCGAAGCGAGCGCGATCCCGTTGGCGTCGGGGAGTCCGATATCCAGCAGTACCAAGTCGATTGGCGTTTCGGTCGCCGCGGCCTCGGAGGCTGCGCGCATGGCATCGCGGGCGGTATGAGCAACCGCCGCCACCGAAAAGCCCAGGAGGCGACCGAGATACGTCCGATGCGCCTCGGCGATCAGCGGCTCGTCTTCGACGATCAGGACGTTGATCATGACTCGCTCACCGTCACCGTAACCACCGAGCCGTAGGTGACGTCGGCGGTGAGCGTGCCGTTGTGCCGCTTGACCACCTGGGCGACCAGTGCCAAACCCAGTCCGTGACCGCCGCCGCGTTTCGTCGAATAGCCCCGCTGCATGGCCTTCTCGAATGTGCTGGCGTCCATGCCCGGTCCGCTGTCGGCCACACGGATCAGCAGCGCGCCGTCGTCCTGGCTGACGGTCACTTCGACCCATGGATCCTCGCGCTCGCAGGCGTCCATCGCATTGTCGATCAGGTTGCCCACCACGGTGACCATCTCCTGGCCGCTCAGCGGTACATCGTCGGAATTCGACGGGAGATGGGTGTCCTCGGTGACGGTCAACTCGATGCCGCGTTCGTCGGCCTGCGCCGTCTTGCCGAGCAGCAATGCGACCAGCGCGGGCTCGCCGACGGCGCTAGAGAGCCGGTCGACGAGTTGTTGGGACAGTTCGAGCTCATCGGTGGCGAACTTGACGGCCTCGTCGGAGCGGCCCATCTCGACCATCGTTATCACCGCGTGCAGTTTGTTGGCTGCCTCATGGGCCTGCGACCGCAACGAGTCGGTCAGCACGTGCAATGAGCTGAGTTCGCCGAGCGCGCCTTGCAATTCGGTGCGGTCGCGGATGGTGACCACCTCGCTGTCGGGCGACCGGTTGTCGACAGGGGAGCGGTTGACCACCAGCACCCGATCATCGGTGACGTGTACCTCGTCGCGCGCGCCCGGGTTGTAGGTGCGAAGGAACTCCGGAAGATCAGAGCGGGCGACCGGACCGGGCGGCAGGGCGAGCAGCCGGCGCGCCTCATCGTTGACGAGCGCCACCCCGTTGCGGTCGAGCACGATCAATCCCTCGGACACCGAGTGCAGGATCGCGTCGTGATGCTCGTACATCACTCGCAGCTCGTCGGGACGCAGCCCGTGCGTCTGTCGCAACAACCGCCGCCGGATCGCCCACACGCCGACCAGCGAAATGGCAAGCGCCGCAACGCTGACCGCGGCGATCGACGGCCACTGCGAGCGCCATCGCTGAGCCAGGGTCTGTTGGGTTATGCCCGCCGATACCAGCCCGACGATTCGACCTGACGCATTGCGCACGGGTGCGACCGCCCGGATCGACGGCCCTAGCGTGCCGGTGTAGACCTCGCTGAACGTTTCACCGCGCAGCGCCGATTCGGTGTTGCCGAGATAGTGGCCGCCGATCTGGCTGGGATCGGTGTGGGTGAACCGGATCCCGTCGGGTCCCATGATCGTGATGAACGCGATGCCGGTGTTCCTGCGCACAGCCTCGGTGACCGGTTGTAAAATCTCGGTGGCTCTTCCGGATTCGATCGCGTTAGCGGTCGACGGTGCGTCGGCCAGCGCGGTGGCGATGCTGATGACCTGCTGGCGCGCGGCGGCATCGCCGTAACGGCGGGCGTCGAGCAGCGCCAAGCCGCTGCCGACCAGGACCACCACCGCGATCACCAGAATCTGCAGCGCGATCGCCTGGCCGGCCAGCGAACGGGGCCACCACCTACCCGCCATGGACCGCACGCTAGTCAACCGTTTGGTCGAGCACTCGCGTAATGAAAATGACGGGGACGACCGCGGTCCCAGGGGCCTCGGCGCCGAAACGCTGCTCGCAGAGCCGGTGGATCTCGGTCGGCGGGTGCTGCGAACTAAATGAACTAAAACGTGACCTGGCTCACGTCCTCGCCCAACATGCTTTGCAGACCACTTTTGACTCTCGACTTGGAGGAACACAGCCATGACCAGCACCTTGGACAGACCGCCGGGGCCCGAGCCGCCCTCGCCGCCGCGACGCCGCGACCGCACCCACTGGCTCTACGCCGCCGTCATCGCGGCGGTGATGGCCGGGATCGCGGTCGGCATCCTGGCTCCCGAGGTCGGCAAGGACGTCGGGGTGCTCGGCACCATGTTCGTCAGCTTGATCAAGATGATGATCGCGCCGGTCATCTTCTGCACGATCGTGCTGGGCATCGGGTCGGTACGCAAGGCCGCCACCGTCGGCAAGGTCGGCGGCCTGGCGTTCATCTACTTCGTGGTGATGTCGACCTTCGCGCTCGCGATCGGCCTGGTCGTCGGGAATCTGTTGCAGCCCGGCAGCGGTATGCACCTGTCGCAGAATGCGGCCGCCAAGGGCGCCGAACTTGCCGAAAAGGCCCACGAGTCAGGCGGATTGATCGATTTCGTGCAGCACATCATCCCGATCTCGCTGTTCTCGTCGCTGACCGAAGGCAATGTGCTGCAGGCGTTGTTCATCGCGCTGCTCGTCGGTTTCGCCCTTCAGGCGATGGGCAGCTCGGGTGAGCCGATCCTCCGTGGCATCGAGCACCTGCAGAAGCTGGTGTTCAAGGTCCTCGTCATGATCCTGTGGCTGGCCCCGATCGGTGCGTTCGGCGCGATCGCCAACGTCGTTGGCCAGACCGGCTGGACCGCGGTCACCCAGCTGCTGACGCTCATGCTCGGCTTCTACATCACCTGCGTGCTGTTCGTGTTCGGCGTGCTGGGTGTGCTGCTGCGCGCGGTGTCCGGCGTCTCGATCTTCCGCTTGGTGCGCTACCTGGCCCGCGAGTACCTGCTGATCTTCTCGACGTCGTCGTCGGAGTCGGCCCTGCCCCGGCTGATCGCCAAGATGGAGCACCTGGGCGTCGACCGCAGCACCGTCGGCGTCGTGGTGCCGACCGGCTATTCGTTCAACCTCGACGGAACCGCCATCTACCTGACCATGGCGTCGCTGTTCATCGCCGATGCGCTGGGCAGCCCGATGTCGATCGGACAGCAGCTCGGCCTGCTGGTTTTCATGATGGTGGCGTCCAAGGGCGCGGCGGGCGTAACGGGTGCCGGGCTGGCCACCCTGGCCGGCGGGTTGCAGAGCCATCGCCCCGACCTGCTCGACGGGGTTGGCCTGATCGTCGGTATCGACCGGTTCATGTCCGAAGCCCGCGCGGTGACGAACTTCTCGGGCAACGCGGTCGCGACGGTTCTGGTCGGCTCGTGGACGAAGACCATCGACCGCGGCAAGGTCAACGCCGTTCTGTCCGGTCACGATCCGTTCGACGAGCTGACCATGGTGGACGACGATCACGCCCCGCGCGCCGGAGAACCGGCGCAGAAGCGAGTTCCTGTGCTGGCATAGGACGCCCGAAGGAAGGGCCCGGCCTGGCACCTCGCCGGCCGGGCCTTTCTTGCGTCTACCAGCGGCTCGAGAAATCTTTGAAATTCCTTTGAACCGCCTCCGACGTCCGCCCGTTGAACCGGCTGAATCCGAATAACGGAAGATACGGGAGAACGGAGGCGACGCCATGCGTGCCGCATTGCTTACGCTCATCGCACTGGCCGCAGCGGCCTGCGGAATTATCCTTGCGCCTGCGGGATTCGCCAACGCCGAATCCGCTGTGGTCACAATCGGTCAGCTGGAGGCCCAGGGCTTCGATGTGAAGATCGACCGAGTTGGGAGCGCTCCGCTTTCGCAGTGCGAGGTAACGAACGTCCGAAATCCAAGGGACAGAACCGAATTCGTGCCCGTGCTCGGCGGGCGTGACCGCGGTGGCGTCGTTTCGGTCATCGTCGACCGTACCGTCATGGTGTCGTTGGACTGCTCTCGCTGACACACACCCAGGGTTCGTCGGAGCCCGGGCTTTCGCTCAGCGTGTGCAGTCCAGCGACACCGAAATGGTCTGGCTGGTGATCACCTGGACGAGCACGCGATCGCCGTTGCGTCCGGGTCCGTTGTAGGGCACCCATTGACTGACGCTCTGAGGATTGCGGACGTTGGTCACCGTGCATTCATTGGTCGGCGCCGAGCCGACCCGGTCGATGTTGACCGTGTAGCCCTGGCTCTGCAGCCGACTGATCACTTCGTTGGCGGTTTCATCGGCTGACGCGAGGCCCGCAGGGGCTGCGATCACTCCACACCCACCTGCAACCACAGCGGCGAGGATCCACTTTGTCCGCACGGCGGCGCCTCCTGTCTTTGCCCGGGTCAATAATCCTCTTCCTACATCGCCATGGCGAGCGAATTCGTTCCCGGTGAATGCCTAGCAGCCACAGGCGCCACACCCGCACCGCCAAAGCTGCCACGATGGTGCGTCCGTTCGTGATGTCGCAATCGCTCCCCAGCTGAGGTGCTGGGCCGGTGCCTACCGCTCGGCGCGTTGGTACGCCGTGACCACGGCAGCGCCACCCAGCCCGATGTTGTGTTGGAGCGCAGCGGTGACATTGTCGACCTGACGCTTGTCGGCGGTGCCGCGCAACTGCCATGTCAGCTCGGCGCACTGTGCCAGGCCCGTCGCCCCGAGCGGATGGCCCTTGGAGATCAGCCCACCGGACGGGTTGACCACCCACCGACCGCCATAGGTGGTGTCGTTGTTGTCGATCAACTTCGGGGCCTCTCCCTCGCCGCACAGCCCCAGCGCCTCGTACAGCAGCAGTTCGTTGGCGGAGAAGCAGTCGTGCAGCTCGATCACCTGGAAATCGGACGGGCCGAGCCCGGCCTGGTCGTAAACCTTCTGTGCGGCTTGGACATTCATGTCGTAGCCGATCAGGTTCTTGGCGCTGCCATCGAACGTGCTGTCGAAGTCGGTGGTCATCGCCTGCCCGACGATCTCGACCGCCTGGCCCGCCAGGCCGTGCTTGTCGACGAACGCCTCACTGGCCACGATCGCCGCACCGGACCCATCGGAGGCAGGCGAGCACTGCAGCTTGGTCAGCGGGTCGGAGATCATCTTGGCCGCCAGGATGTCCTCGAGCGAATACTCCTCTTGGAACTGCGCGTACGGGTTGTTGACCGAGTGCTTGTGATTCTTCAGGCCGATCTTGGCGAAATGCTCTGCGGCGGTGCCGTATTGGCGCATGTGCTCACGGCCCGCGGCGCCGAACATCCACGGCGCCACCGGGAATGCGAACTCGTCGATCTCGGCCATCGCCTTGACGTGCTTGCCCATCGGCGACTGTCGGTCCTCCGCGCCGCCTTGAAGCGGGCCGGGCTGCATCTTCTCGAAGCCGAGGGCGATAGCGCAGTCGGCCAATCCACCCCGGATCGTCTGCGCCGCAAGGAACAGCGCCGTTGAACCCGTCGAGCAGTTGTTGTTCACGTTGGCGATCGGGATACCGCTCATGCCGAGCTCGTACAGCGCGCGGTTACCGGACGTCGAGTCACCGGCTACATAGCCGACGAAGCCCTGCTCCACCTCGGAGTAGTCGACGCCCGCATCCTTCAACGCGTTGGTCCCTGATTCGCGCGCCATGTCCGGGTAGTCCCAGCCCTCGCGGCGGCCCGGCTTTTCGAACTTCGTCATCCCCACACCGACGACGAAAACCTTGTTAGGCATCACATGTCCCTTCGCTGTCCCTGCGATCGACAGAAACACAAAGCGGGCGAAGTGTCTAGATGCACGGCGCGTTCGGCCTTATCCGTGCGACCAGAAGACGTCGCCGTTGCCCTTGGAGGTGCCGCAGGCGACCTGCCCCTCAACCTTGTCCGGAGTGGCGTTGTAGTGCGAGGTTGTCGGCGAGTCGATGTTGCTACCCGGGCAGGCTGGCCCGCGCTTCCGCCGGCGGCCACTGCTCCCACGCCGCGGTGATCAGTGAATCGATGCCGACCGGCCCGTTGCGGTTCATCACCAGGACGGCCAGCACAGCGCGTTGCTTCGGAGTGCCCAGCGACACCGGCGCCCCGTCGACCGACATCTCCAACGCTCCCAATACACCGAACCCGATCTTGTTCATCACGGGCAATTGTCACCCGCTCTCGTCGGGAAGTGGTGTAGACCTAGGTAGAACGTGTTCTAGTTTTGGGGCTCCCGGGAGGAGACGAAATGGTTCTGCGGGTCGTGCAGTGGGCAACGGGAGGCGTCGGTGTCGCCGCCATCAAGGGCGTGGTGGAACACCCCGACCTCGAGCTCGTCGGCTGTTGGGTGCACTCGGCGGACAAGGCGGGCAAGGATGTCGGCGAGATCATCGGCACCGAACCATTTGGGGTCAGCGCGACCAACAGCATCAACGAGATCCTGGCGCTCGACGCCGACGCCGTGATCTATTCACCACTGATGGCCAACCCGGACGAGGTGGCGGCACTGCTGCGGTCCGGGAAGAACGTGGTGACGCCGGTCGGCTGGTTGTACCCGAGCGAACGAAGCGCCGCGCCGATGCGTGAGGCGGCCCTGGAAGGCAACGCGACGCTGCACGGCACCGGCATGGCGCCCGGCGGTATCAGCGAGAAATTCCCGCTGTTGTTCTCGGCGTTCTCTACAGGAGTGACATTTGTTCGCGCCGAGGAGTTTTCCGACGTGCGAACCTACGAAGCACCGGATGTGCTACGCCATGTCATGGGTTTCGGCGAGATCCCGGAGAAGGCGCTGACCGGGCCGATGCAGAAGATGCTCGACAGCGGGTTCATCCAGGCCGTGAAGATGTGTGTCGACACAATGGGGTTCAACGCCGATCCGAAGGTGCGTGCGTCGCAGGAGGTCGCGGTGGCCGCTGCGCAGATCGACTCCCCGCTGGGCGTCATCGAGCCCGGGCAGGTCGCTGGCCGGAAGTTTCACTGGGAAGCCCTCGTCGACGACGAGGTCGTCGTGCGCGTCACGGTGAACTGGCTGATGGGTGAGGAAAACCTCGATCCCGCATGGACATTCGGGCCCGTCGGACAGCGGTATGAGATGGAGGTCCGGGGCAACCCGGATATCACGATCGTCGTCAAGGGTTTTCACTCCGAGGTCGGCGGCGAGGGCCCGGAACACGGCATCGTCGGCACTGCGGCGCACTGCGTCAATTCCGTGCCTGCGGTGTGCGCTGCGGAGCCGGGCATCTTGACCTACCTGGACCTGCCGTTGATCAGCGGCAAGGCTGCCCCTCGGCTCCTCCGCTAGCGTCGCACCCGGCCTGAGGGGCATTGCCGCTAACATGCGGTCTGGGCGCAGCTAGCGTGGCAGGATGCCGCCGTCGACCGTGATGACCTTGTTGGTCAGATAGCCGTTGCGCAGCATGGCAATTGCCATGTCCGCCATCTCGTCGGGTCGACCGATGCGGCCGACGGGGATCGGGATCGGAGGTGTGCCGGTCTCCAGATCCGCGGGAAACATCTTCGTTTCTCCGACCAGCGCCGGTGCCAGGCTGTTGACGGTGACACCGTCCGCGGCCACCCGCGGGGCGAGGTGATGCATGAGCCCGTGCAGGCCCGCCTTGCTCGCCGCGTAGTGGGCGCCCACCACGCCGCCGGTGAGGGCGGCGACTGAAGAGATGAACAGGATGCGGCCGAACTTCCGCTCGATCATGCCGGGCAACACCTGCTGTGCCAGCAAGAACGGCGCGGTCAGGTTGACGGCCAGCGTGGCGTTCCACGACGCGAGATCGATGTTCTGCCAAACTTTTATGTCGGCGGTGCCCGCGTTCGCGACAAGCAGATCGATCCGGCCGAGTTCGGTGTTCGCATGTTTGACGAGCGCGCCTGGTGCCTGCGGGTCGGACAGGTCGGCGGCGACGACGGTGACCCGCCTGCCCAACTGACGGGCGTAGGCGGCGACGGACTCGGCGTCCTCGGCGTGGCGGCCGTAGGTCAGGCACAGGTCGGCGCCCTCGTCGGCGAGCCGGCGCGCGATGGCCTTGCCGATACCGCCGGACGCACCGGTGAGCAGCGCGGCTCGTCCCGAGAGCGTCACGGCTTGACCAGGATCCGGATCGGGTTGCCGTCCTGGCGTTCCAGCATCTCGATGCCTTCGGCGACGTCCTCGAGTGACACGATGTCGCTGATGGACCGCGAGATGTCCAGGCGACCACGGGACACCAGCGTGGCCAAGGTTTCGATGTCGGCGTTCTGATAGCCGAGATGGCCCATCACGTGTTTCTGCGTCAATCCGAACATGCTGGTCGGTCCAACCGTCGGCGCCTCTGCGCTCATTCCCACGCTGACGAGGCGGCCGCCGACCGTCACACAGTCCAGCGCCTGCTCGAACGTTGCTTTCAGACCGACCGCGTCGAACGCCACGTCGAGCATCCGGCCACCGGTGAGGCCGGCGATCTTGTCCCTGAGGTCATCGTCGCGGGCGCCGAAGGCGTAGTCCGCGCCGAGCTGCACGGCGCGGTCGAGCACCTCGGGCTTGATGTCGACGGCGATCACGGGTACCGCACCGGCCAACCGGGCGAGCTGCACGATGTGGGTGCCGAGTCCGCCGACGCCCCATACACCCACCGATTCGCCGATCCCGACCTTGCCGGTGCGCACCACGGCGCCGAACGGTGTCGACACCGCGTCGGCGAGGATCGCGGCCTGTTCCAGCGGGACGTTGTCGGGAACCCGGGTCAGGCCGACGGCCTGGGTGACGGTGTACTCCGCCCAGGCGCCGTCGTAGGCGAACGCCATCAGCTGGATGCGCAGGCAGTTGGCGATGTCACCACGCAGGCAGTTCGGGCACTCTGTGCAGGGCCGGCCCGCCGCCAGGACAACCCGGTCGCCTTCGGCCCATCCGGTGACGCCGGGACCAAGCTTGGCGATGGTGCCCGACGCCTCGTGCCCCTGCGTCACGACCGGCCGCTGTGCCGGGAACGTCCCGTTGATCAGGCTCAAGTCGGAATGGCAGATCCCGCAGAACGCGACCTTGACCAGCACCTCGCCAAGTCCGGGTTCGGGGATTGGAACATCCTCGACTGCAATTGTTTTCGGTTCCGCATGGAAACGCTCCGCCCGCATCGTCTCCGCCATTTCGCTCCCTTCGGTGACGGCGTTGTCAAGGAATTCGATAGAACGGGTTGGGCAGCAGGTAGGTCTGCTCGGAGAAGCCACCCTCGAGGTCGGACGGCTGGTCGCCGAGGTTGGCGATGATGGTGTACCCCTGTTGCTCAATCTGGGCTCGCTGCGGCGCCTTGAAGTCGGCAGCCGAAACATACTGGGCGCCAGTTGGTTCCATGATCAACTGCGTGTAGCCCGTATAGCCGACGGCCCGCAGATTGCGTTCGGTCGCAGCCCGCTGGGACTCGGGGCGGCCGGTGATGAAGAAGATCGCCGCGCCGCGGTCCTTGGCGGCGCTGTAGACATCCATCGTCGGCTGGATCACAGTCGATTGCGCCCGCAGGTCCCAGGCCTGCCAGCCGCACGGGCCCTGCGGCAGCTCGTTGCAGGTGCCGTCGAAGATGCGGCCAAAGTCGTTGGCCTTGATGGCTTCCCAGTTCGACAGCGCGGTCTCGTCGATGTCGAAGACCACTGAGGGTCGCGCCACGCGCGGTGCCTCGTCGTTGATCCAGCCGATAGCGGGTGCGGTGGCCAGCTGCAGATCGGTCAGATACGCGCCGCTGTTGTAGTAATCCGTCGCGGCGAACTTCAGATCGCCGATGTTAGCCGGCTGGACGGGTGGCGGGAAGATCGGTGCGGGCGGGGCGGGGGGTTCGGCGAGCGCGGGTGCGATCGTGGCGAATGCCGCCACGACTGTCGAGGCCAGCAGGATCAGCGGGCGCACGACCATGGATGAACTCTAGCGGGTCGGGGCGGCCGGCAGCCGGAGCGGTTCTGGCAAACTCGCACCCGTGACGACGAAACGCGCGTTGGTGCTCGCCGGCGGCGGAATCGCGGGAATCGCCTGGGAGACCGGCATTCTGCGGGGGATCGCCGATGAATCGCCCGCCACTGCCGGAGCGTTGCTGGAATCCGACGTGCTGGTGGGCACGTCGGCCGGGTCGACGGTGGCCGCACAGCTCAGCGGCGGGCTCGGGCTGGAGCGCCTGTTCGACCGGCAGACGGCGCCATCCTCAGCCGAGCTCAACCCCGGTGTTGGCATCGATGAGATCGCCAGACTGTTCCTCACCGCGATGTCGCGGTCCGACACCACGAAAGCCGCGAAGCTGCAGAAAATAGGCGCGGTCGCGCTGTTAACGGAGACCGTCAGCGAGTCGGTGCGCCGGGAGGTGATCGCGCAGCGTCTGCAGTCGCATGAGTGGCCCGACCGGGTGCTGCGCATCAGTGCGATCGACACCGCCACCGGCGACCTGGTTGCGTTCGACCGGACGTCAGGCGTCGATCTGGTCGACGCGGTCGCCGCCAGCTGCGCCGTGCCGGGGGTGTGGCCGCCGGTGACGATCGGCGGTCGCCGCTATATGGACGGCGGGGTGGGCAGCACCGTCAACCTCGCGATGGCTGCGGACTGCGATCACGCGGTGGTGCTTGTGCCGTCGGGCAGGTCTGCGCCGTCACCGTTCGGCAGCGGCGCGGTCGACGAGGTCGAGTCGTTCCCGGGGGCGGCGTTCGGGGTGTTCGCCGACGACCAGTCGCTCGCGGCATTCGGCCCCAACCCGCTTGACCCGGCATGCCGGATCCCGTCGGCGCACGCCGGTCGCGCGCAGGGCCGACGGGTGGCCGCTGCGATGGCAGAATTCCTCGGCACCTGAATCAGTTTTCCAGCGTTGGCTTTTCGCGGTCGTCGCGCCGGGGCGGGCCGGCGCCCCGCTGGACATCGCCGTCGCGCGGGGTCGCGACCCGATCGCGGCTGGGCGTAGCCGACTTTTTCACACCGTGATTCAAACTCGGTCGGGTTATTCGCAGTCGCCGTTCGCTGCGCCATTGATCGCGATGATGACGCCGGCCTGCTGTGCCGGTGTCAGCCGGGCCCACGGTGTGTTGAAGTTGCCGGGGCCGGTGAAATCGGGCGCCTGCACGACCTTGAGGTACGGCTCGACCAGGGTCTTCGGATCGGCGTGCTGGCTGTCCATCCAGAGCTTCGCCGCGTGGCAGGCCTGCCCATACTGGGTCTCCGTGGCGTCAGCCGGGACGTCGACCTTGGTGGTGACGCCCCCGGGCGAGACCTCGACGGCCCCGGGTTGCGTCGGCGCCGCGGGGAGCGGTGGCAGCTCACTGGTCGACGTCGTTGCTGTCGTCGACGCCGGACCGCCTCCGCCGCCCGACGAACAGCCCGCGATGACGAGGGCCGCCGCGGCGACCGCGACGGAGAGCCCGTACCTACGCATGCCGACAATCTATGCAACACTGGCGGCCGTGACGAAGAGGACCGGTCTTCAGGACTGTTGTCTGGGGTAGCCGCCGACCCCTGATCCATTCGTCATTTCTGGAGTTTCACCCATGGTTTCCGCACGTTCTGCTGTTTTGGCGCCGTCTGCCGCGCCCGCCGTCTCCTCGCCTACCCGGCTGCGGCTGCCCGACCTGATGTGCGCCACCGACCGCGGCGCCGACGCCGTGCTCAGCGGTCGCTACGACCACTTGCTGCCTTCCGAAGGTCCGCCAAGAGACGAGCGCTGGTTCACCCGCCTTCACGGCGACGACGAGCTCGACGTATGGCTGATCAGCTGGGTGCCCGATCGTTCTACCGAATTGCACGACCACGGCGGGTCGTTGGGCGCGTTGACGGTGGTGTCCGGCACGCTGCGCGAAACACGTTGGGACGGTGAGGCGCTGCGGCGCCGACGCCTGCGGGCAGGCGACCAGGCCGGGTTCCCGTTGGGCTGGGTCCACGACGTTGTGTGGGCGCCCGAGCGGGATTTGTCGCCGCCGACGTCGGCGGGGCTTTCCATCGCCGGCTACGCGGCTCCGGCGATGAGCGTGCACGCCTACTCGCCGCCGCTGACGGCGATGTCGTATTACGAGGTGACCGACCGAAACACGCTGCGCCGCAAACGCACCGAGCTCACCGACACACCGGAAGGGCAGTGACATGACCAGCCGCATCGACCGTGTGCTCGAAAACGGGCGCACAAGGCTGCACCGGCTCTCCGCCCCCGAGGTGCCTGCCGCGCTGGCGCGCGGTGCGGTGCTCGTCGACATTCGCCCGCAGGCTCAGCGCGATCGCGAGGGCTGCGTGCCGGCCGCACTGGTGATCGAGCGCAACGTGCTGGAGTGGCGCTGCGACCCGACCAGCGATGCCCGACTGCCGCAGGCGGTCGACGACGACGTGGAGTGGGTGATCCTATGCTCGGAGGGCTACACCTCCAGCCTGGCCGCTGCGTCGCTGCTCGACCTCGGGCTGCACCGCGCAACCGATGTCGTCGGCGGGTACCAGGCGTTGAAGGCCGAAGGTGTTCTGGTTTAGGCGTTTTCGTCGTTAGTGAGCAATGGGCGCAGCTTCTCCGTCTTCTCCGGCGTCCATCCGGGCGGCTGCAGGATGGCCGCCCACGCGTTGGCGACGTCCTTCACGTAGACGTGGCCGTGGCCGTCTGGCACGTCGACCGCCACCGCCATGTCCGCGGACACCTCCAGGAACGTCACGACCGGGATCCACTGCATGCGCCCCGACACGTCGTAACCGCGGGGCTCCTTAAGCCAGTCCGGTTCGGCGAACAACAGATCCGGGTTCCACCAGGCGATCGGATCCGACGCGTGTTGCAGATAGACCGCCCGGGGATTTCCCCATGGGTCGGCGGGGCGGGCGAGGTTGTCGGACCGGGCGGCAAACCGGACGTTCTTGCCCTTGTCGTAGATGGGCAGCCACATCGGCGAACCCTCGTCGCGCTCGTGGGTCAGCTGGGTCCAGATCGTGTTGTTGAACGTCGGACCGGAGAACAACGCACCGTCGGTTCGGGCGACGAGGTTGTTGAGGGCCAGGAACGGCGCCTCGCCGCCGAACGAGCCAAGACTTTCGCCGAATACCACGAGCTTCGGCCGCTGCGCCTCGGGCATCTCGCGGATCAACGCGTCGACGGCCTCGAACAGCGCCTGCCCGGCCTGGCGCGCGTTCTCCTTGTCCACCAGGAACGACAGCCAGCTGGGCAGGAACGAGTACTGCATGCTCACGATCGCGGTGTTGCCGTTGTACATGTACTCCAGCGCGGAGGCCTCTGCCTCGTTGATCCAGCCGGTGCCGGTCGTGGTGGCGACGGCGACCACTGCTCGGTTCAGCCCGCCTTCTC